>JAXEXE010000098.1:0-19234 GCA_034113565.1 Faecousia sp. | reverse complement strand
CAGCTGCGGCAAGCGCCGGTTCGATCAGGAGATTACGCTGGCAATTCTGACAGTGGATGGCAGCTCCCTGTCCGCCCAAAAGGTCGTCATTCAGCCCTGACAAGCACCAACAACGGACGTGCCACGCCCTAAAAATGTTGTGTTATTCGTTACGAATAGCACAACATTTTCTTTTTTCCCCCCGCCTTGAATAAAGTTCTAAAGAACGAATTAAGCAGTTCTTTTAGATTCTGTTTCCCGCATAGCATCCCGGATATACTAACTTTAGAACGAAAACTCGTTCTATAAGGAGGGGTTATCATGGATCAGGCAGCAATCGGAAGCAGAATCAAGGCAGCCAGGGAGCGGGCGCATCTGACGCAGGAGCAGCTGGCGGAAATTGTGGACATCAGTCCTACCCACATGAGCGTCATCGAACGGGGTGTGAAAACGCCGAAGCTGGACACCTTTGTGCGGATTGCCAACGCGCTGGGCGTCTCCGCGGACGCGCTGTTGCAGGATGTGGTGGAGCACGCCAATGAAAGCGTCATGTCAGAGCTTTCCGCAGCCATTGGACGCCTGCCCCAGCAGGAGCAGGTTCGGATTCTCAATGCCGTCCGGGCATTAACGGAATAAGCTACTTGAGGGTCGGTTTTTGGCATTGTTCATAAGACCGTAATACAGGCAAAAGACGTGACGAAAGTGGTCACGCCTTTTGTATTGCGCACCTACAGGATCATCTCTGTATAGAAGTGCAGGACTGTTTGACAAACTAGAAATTGCCTTTTTTCATAAAAAGCATCAAGGTATTATAGTATTTTCAATTGCAAGAGACATTGAATCGGATGTGAGCTATCGATACTTATTATCACAAAACACCTTTTTCTGTAAAAAAATCCATTAGACGGTTGTTAAACACTCGCTTGATATCTCTCAATGCCGCAAGAGACGAATAATCAAAGGCATATAAATGCTTTTTCTCATCTTCAGTCATTTCGATCTCTGCAAATTGCTCGGAATACTTGGTTTTTGCCATCTCCAACAGCAAATCCAGAAATGCTGTCTTCTCTGCCATTGTAGGCTCCTCAAATTCGCACACTAAATCAAAGCGTGTCTGAAGTTCGGGAGGAATCGCTTTTTTGTATTCTGCTTCGCTGAGAAGGTTCGAAGTAAAGATAATAACATATCCATCCATGTCATACTCTCTTGCCATGGAATCTGTGAAACGGCCTTCTTCCAGCAACTCCAGAAAGAAAGAGAAAACTGGTCGAGTAGTCTTTTCAAATTCATCACAAAGCAGTACGCCTACTTTGCTCTTTTGGATTTTCTCACTTAGTTCTCCGTGATTACAGCCAACATAACCTGCCGGACTCCCAATCAAACTATTCAATGCATCTTGACTACTGTAATTCTGAAAATTGATCTTGGCTAAATAACAATCACTTTGAAGCCCGCTTGCAATTAGCCTTGCGACCTCAGTTTTCCCGATACCAGATGCGCCAAAGAGGAAAATCGAAAGAACTTTCTGTTCCTTTGCTTTGTTTAGAGAAATAAAATTCTTAAGAGCATACCGCAGTCTATCTTTGAAATAATTATGGCCAATCAAATTATGATTGAATGTATCTATGAAGGTATCAAAAGCCCCTCCGCCCAAGTCTGTAACTTTTGCAAGTTTATTTTCTTCAGGTTCTTTTTCTCCTAAACCGGATAAGTAAGGAAGCAATTTACAGACAGGTTCCTGTCCATCTAAAAACAATGGAAAATATTTTAGTAGCACATCAATCTGAGAGGTTTGCGCAATAACCCTGATATTTGGCATAATGCTAAGAAATTGTTCAAGTGCATAAATCAGAGCTTTGTTGTCCTCGATTGCATATGAAACAGAAGTCAAATCCAATATAGCCAATTTGGAAGACTTATTGAACTGTTCAAATTCTTTTCGCAGTTCACCGCTTGCCCGAGAAAAAGTTGCAATTGGAATGTCATTCGTTTCAGCATATCGAATGATTATGTCTAAATCCTGCGCATTATTGTATTTATATATCTTTTGCCTGGGATATGACTTAAATTCATGCGCTTCCTCGGGGCTGGAATTCTCCTCATCATCTTCCTCAAAATAGCATTTATAATCAGAAAACAAAAGAGGAAGTAATTCCATGGCACTTTTTGCAATGGCCGCTTCTGCAATTACAACTGTATCCTCCGCCATACTTGTAAAATTTATATATGTCAGCTCTATATTGTTTTTGTTGGTTAACAAAAAATGAACTAAGGCAGATATGTCAATGCAAACTTCAGAACAGGAATCGAGCATATCCTTTGTCTCTCCAAATATAAAGGCAAATACTTCTCTTTCTTCTTGGATTTTCCTCAGTTCCTCGAGATTGCGGTAAGTAAACAAGGTATGATCCATAGTTATTTCCTCCACAGTTTACTCAACCAAATACCAAAGCGATTCCACCAATGAAGTTTTGGAGCAGGGTTTTCTTCCAGTTTGAATGCCACATCTTGAATTATTGCCAAGGTGTCAACGAAATGATAGTCATCATCACTCTTTTTTGTTTTTTTATCATGTGATACAGGCTGCGTGTTGCTTTTGATTATTTTGCTGGCAGTTGCCTCCTGCTTTTCCTTGCGAGCACCTGCTTCTTGGAAATAGGTGAATGTATTTGAAGTAATAAATTCTTCGCCTACGATGCCTTTATAGATGCCAACGATAGATACATGACCAATAAGCAAATCGTTGATGTTGTACTTGTTCTCAAATTCCGATTGAATCTCCATAGGAATCTTAATGATGATTTCAGATACAGGATCTTTCATACTTTCATCATATACAAGTCCCTTTAAAATGTAGGCATAGTCTTGCAACATCGAACTGACCAGATTATTTATTTCCATACCTTCTACCCGCATACCCTTTAATGCATCACGGCGTAGAATAAGGAATTGCCGCAGACTTTCTTCGTTCAACAGCTCTAATTTAACGCGATCTACTTTTACAAGATCGCCCTCTGCCGAGTTATCCAATAAAGTCACAGAGGCACACTGCTCAATGACCCTACGTAAAAGGATAGATTTGGTCGTCTTCACGTCCAAACTCTCCACTACTTTTGACGATGATGTGGAAGTTTCCTTTGCGTCTGCTGAAATAGATGCCTTAATTCCATCAAGGAACTGTTTTGTTCCTTGTGCAGAGACAGAAGATGTGAAGCCATACTGTTCTTCAAAACTGCTTGATTTGTCGGTTTCAATTTTAGTAAGGATAACATTGTTGATCATCATTGCGATTTCATATACCTTACTGAAATTCAGATAATAAATATTAAAATCACGTGATTTCTTTTTCTCAGTTGTATCCAAATGAGTTACCTCCTATATTTTATAATTCCTGTGTCAGCGGTACCCATTGTTCACCCGCCATATCTTCGGCAAATTCCGGTTTGTAGTTCTGTTCGGTTCCACATTATCACATAACAGGATAAAATCCAAGAACAGGCGCAGCAGCACAAACTGCTGTGCCAGTTAACTGTTTTACGAACACTGCCTATTTCCGGCTCTCTTTTTTCGTTCCTCCCATAATTCGACAGACTTTTCCTTTTCTTGTGCATATACTAATTCTATTAGAACTAGTAACTAGTTCTAAAAATAGCGAAAGAAAGGGAAATTCAAATGAATACAATCGAATCCGTCCTGTCCCAGTTGACCTCCAACGCCCTTGCTGCAGATGTGAAGGCCGTGCTGCGGGAACAAGACCCGGAGTTTCCGCCAGTAGAAACCGCATTCAAAGAAGCCACCTGCGCCCTGGCATCCGGAATCGGCAAAGAGGAAGTCGAAAAGCTGCTTGCAGCCAAAGAGCAGCAAATCCTTTCCGATCTGGTCTATGCTGCTTACCTCGGCTTTCAGGTGAATCTGTCCAACTTCCATAATCCTGTGGCAAGCCAGTTCACCAAACTGGATTACGATGTTTTCCTCCGGGAGCATATCATGCAGACGCTCCCCCACCGGGCAGCAGCGGAGAAAGACATAGCTGCTTTCCGGGGAACATACAAGGATGCCTTGAGTGAGTATGAAGATGCCATTCAGAGCTACTACATCTATCTGGAAGTGGCAGGGCCAAAACTGGCTCACTTCTGGGGTTATGCCTTTGCCAACGGGTTCCTCCCATGGGTTGAGCCGGGGTATGTCAGCGACGGTGCCCAAACCAGCGTCTATGCGCTGGAACTGCACCGGGATTTGGGATTTCGGGTGAGGTGATCCGATTTTTGCGTCACTCACTTTGTCAGCTCATAGCTCATATCCAGCAGGAATTTCAGCTTTTCATCTTCCGCGCTGCCGTCCAGCGCCACGGTCAGCCAATGGGCTTTGTTCATGTGGTACGCGGGGAAAATTCCCAGATCTTCCCGGAAGGAGCCAATCAGTCGGGGATCGCATTTGACATTCACCACAGAAATGATTTCCTGGCCGGGAAGCCCCAGCTTGTCTCTGGGAATGTCCATGATAATGGCAAACCACTTCCGATTGTGGCAATGCCGGAACACGGTGTTTGTCGGCGACTGCGCCCAGGGATTTTCTCCCTGCGTACTGTAAACCTCCGCAATATAGCGCTCCAGTTCCGCCCGATTCATTCCGCATCCTCGTCCAATGCTTCCAGATAAAAGCTCACGGGGCGGAAGCCGTCATTGCAGGAAATCATGGCGGATTTGGGGTTCTTCATCCAGCCGTCATAGAAATCCCCGCCGCCGTGGGCAAGGGTCATGACGAAGGGAGAAATGCTGTCCCAGGCGCTGTCACAGAAGCCCTCTGGCTTGCACCAGCCGTTGGCAACCCAGACCTTCCCCTCTTTGACATCACAGGCGTGCTGGATGGGGTTTTCATACTTCTCCGTCAGATCAGGATAGCAGGCCTTTCGAATGGCGGTAATGCGGACTTTTTTCATGGGAATCCCCCTCTTTCGTTATCTGCTTCCATTTTAGCCCGCTGCACGCTGAATGTAAATAGCTTTCGTTTCAGCAGGCAAGATAAATGAAATCGTAAGGGTCAAGGTTTGCCTGCTCCAGCGCAGCCACCCGGTCATCCGGGTCCATTTTCCGCAGTTCTTCCTCGCTCAGCCCTGCCAGACTCAGTTGATCCCGGAAGGGCTCGTATTCCGCGTCCAGCACTTCTTCCTCCTCGTTCCAGTGGAGCAAATCTTCCAGAAATCTGATAATCATAGTCGCTACCTCCCGTTCTTGTTTCTGCCTTTTCTGCGCCTTTTCTGCCTCCATTATACAAGGATTCTGTCCTAAAAAACGGGTGCAATTCAAAAAGGCACCGGGACAGGGCAAAGAAAAAGCATCAGAACGTTACACGATTGCCGTTTTATCTGTACTTCCTTCCGCTTTCGTGATAAAATAGAGAAAAACCGAAAAGGAGTGGAATCCCATGGCAGGAACCTTACGTATCCGGAAACAAAGCATTACCGAAATGGACGTAGACTGCATCGTAAACGCAGCCAACAGCCAGCTCCGCCACGGCGGCGGTGTCTGCGGAGCGATCTTCGCGGCTGCCGGCGCAAGTCTGCTGCAAGCCGCCTGTGACGCTTTGGGGCATTGTCCCACCGGCGAGGCGGTCATTACCCCCGGCTTCAAGCTGAAGGCGAAGTACATTGTCCACGCCGTTGGCCCCATCTGGCAGGGCGGCAATTACAATGAAGAAAAGCTGCTGTACCGCTGCTACCAAAATGCCATGGAGGTTGCCTGCGCCAAGGGCTGCCGCTCCATCGCCTTCCCACTGATTTCCTCCGGCATCTATGGCTACCCTGTCAAGGACGCATGGCGCGTAGCAATCAAAGCCATTCAGGAAAGCCCTTATGAAATGAATGTGACCATTGCAGTGATCGATGACAGTGCCTTGCAACTGGGGACTTCCATTCTCTCACAGGAAGCCAAAACCGCCTCACCAACACGGTGAGGCGATTGCTTTTTGGACGATGTATGCCTGCCTATCGGCGATGGCGCGGCTTACGGAATCTCCATTACATCTGTAGCGTTTCGGGGCGATTTTTCCTGTTTTTCGCCTCTCTAAGCGGCGAAAATTTCGAAGAGGTATAGAGATAGCGGGGGTAGCAAAAGTAAGGAAACTGTAGTATTTCGGAGATGGAATTACAGGGGCTTTTGGTGCATGCGAAAGACGACTTTGCCGTGTCATTCCCTCACTTGCACGTCCCGATCTTTCACTTCGGGAGAGCCATCATGGGGAATTAGATTCAGCCGAGCTTGTAGGTCAGCCTTTTGATGTAGCAGTTCTTCTATTACCGAATAAGTCTTTTCCACGCGATACCCTCTTGGGGAACAAGTGCCGTGATTATGATGCCACAATGTTCCCCAAAGTGCAACCGTTTGATTCCAACAGTATTTCGGTGCTTCTGCCGATTCTTCAGTTCATGGATAGACTTTTGAATTATTTCTCCTGCAGAATGGATAGATACAAATCCAAACGCCCGTTGATACGAAAGCGATCTGCTCATCCTTGACCCACTGCTCGAAGGCCACAACATAGCGAGCCATATCCCAGACGGTCTCCACCGTGGCGCCGCCCTCGATGTCGAAGGTGTTCAGGATATCCTCCGCCTTGGCGCGGATGGCAGTCTCGTCGGTGATGTTGTCAGCAATGGCCCACATCTTTTCCCAGTCGAACTGCTTGGTGTACAGCTACATCCGGTGGTAGAGGTTGGTTTCGTCGATGTACAGATCCATCATGCCGGGGTACCATGGATCGTAAGCCTAAGGACAGTCTCTATCATCTCGGAAAGATGTAGCATCGGGAAGGAGAAAACGGACCTGCCGGTCTTCGCCTGGCTCAGCATTATACGAAGGACAAGAATGGAATCCACACGCTTGGAATGGCCCTACCTGCCGGTATGGAGGACTTTCTCGGAACCATTCCCAAGCTGCTGATAAAGCTCGGAAGCCGCCCTCCCAAGGGCAAGAAGGTCTACGACCGGTACTGTACCGCTATTCCCATCGGCACAGCCCTGGCTCAGAGCTGGAACATGGCGCTGTGCGAGATCTGCGGTGACATCGTTGGAGCAGAAATGGAGCTGTTCCATGTGGATCTGTGGCTTGCTCCCGCATTTAATATTCACCGCAGCATTCTCTGCGGCAGAAACTTCGAATACTACTCAGAAGATCCCCTGATCAGCGGCCTTGTCGGCGCGGCCATCACCAAGGGCGTACAGAAGCACCCGGGCAAGGGCACCACCGTGAAGCACTTCTGCTGCAACAATCAGGAAACCGATCGGTATGTTTCCAACAGTCATGTCAGTGAACGTGCCCTCCGGGAAATCTATGTCCGCGGCTTTGAAATCTGCATCCGGGAAAGCAATCCTGCAGCACTGATGACTTCCTACAACCTCCTCAACGGCACCCATACTTCTGAACGCAGCGATTTGATGAAAACACTTCTCCGTGAGGAGTGGGGCAATAATGGCCTGATCATGACTGACTGGGTAATCGGGGCCATGGGCTTCCAGGGCAAATACCGTATGGCAAAATCCGCCCCCACCATCGCCGCAGGAAATGACTTGTTCATGCCGGGCAGTGAAGATGACTATAACCTCGCCATTGCAGCGCTGAAGGGCGAAAGTCAGGACTTCCGCCTGGCAAGAGAAGAAGCGGAATACTGTGCAGCTCATATAATTGATACCGCATGGCGGATGAAGAATACCAAATAAGAACATCAGGAGGACTATTCATGGATTTCAGCAGTGTTCAAGGAAAAGTGGCCATCGTTACCGGGGCATCCCGGGGCATCGGCCGGGCAACCGCAGAGGTCTTTGCGGAAAATGGTATGAAGGTTGTTTGCGCCGCCAGAAGTGCGGATCAGGGTCAGGCTGTGGTGGATGAAATTGTCAGAAATGGCGGTGATGCCATTTTTTTGCAGGCGGATTGCAGCAATGCTCAGCAGCTGAAAGCCCTTGTAGATGCGGCTATGGCTCACTACGGCAGATTGGACGGTGTAGTCAGCAACGCCGGAATGGGTATGGGCGGCACGCCTCTGCATGAATATGAAATGGCAGACTATAACAAAATCTTCTCGCTAAACAGCGAAGGTGTGTTCGCTGGTATGAAGTATGGTGCCGAAGCTATTTTCAAGAGCAAAAGCCAGAGTGGCCGCCATGGACTATGCGAAGTACGGGATCACCGTCAACGCCATCTGTCCCGGTTACACCCGCACCTCTATCTTTGGTGACGCGGGCGAAGCTGCCATGTCCTTCTTCGAAAAGGACTGCCCCTCCGGACGCATGGGCGATCCCAGAGAATGCGCGTACCTCGCCCTGTTCCTTGCCAGCGATATGGCCCGCTACATCTCCGGCGCTGCCATACCCGTAGACGGTGCCCTTGCTGCTGGCCACTCCAGTGTCACCACATGGAAACACCCCGAACTGATCACCGGTGAGTCCCTCAGCTCCCGCAGCACCATCGCCGCCATCATGGAAGATCCCATAGGCGCAGCCATCGTCAACCGCTATCTTCCCGGCTTTGCTGACAACGAACAGATTAAGCAGGCATATGGCATGACATTCAAAGCCCTGGCTCCAATACCGGGACTGCCGGAAAATGTTCTGAATGCACTGCTTGAAGATCTGGACAAACTGTAATTTCCCTCCTTCCTTCTCGGAACTACAGCCCCAGAGAACGTGCTGATCTCCCCCGGCTATACACCGGGGGATTTGCATAGAATGCCATTATTTACATAAGAAGCACCCTCAGCACAGACTGATTTACCAACGGTTTACCAATGTGGATCTTACGTTTCCCTCCGATGAGTACAACAAGTTCCACAACTAATTCCTTTTCCGCTCAACAATTTGTATGGAAATTCACCAATTAACCAGACACTTTGTTGGCTATCAGGAATCGGTCTTATCCGCTAAAATAGGGTTGTCGATCAAAGAATCGATCGGAACCCAACATTTTAGAGGAGGAAATGGATCATGGCATTTTCAATTGATACCAAGGTGAAAGACTTAAGAAAGAGCGAGGCCGCCAGCGATATTATCGCGCAGTACTCCCCCGGCTTCAAGACAGATCCCCAGATGAAGCTGGTGGGCGCACTGACCTTCCGCAAGCTCTGCTCCTTCCCCCAGGCCGGTCTGAGTGCGGAACAGCTGGCAGAAATCGACGAAAAGCTGAAGGCACTTGGCTAATATTGAGAACACCGCTGCTTCCAATGAAAAGCAGCGGTGCTTTGTTATGCTTTGTATCCGATTTCTCCGTGGATTTTCTGAGCCTTCAGGAGAATCTGGAGCAGGAGCCTCTGTTCGGGATCCTCCAGATCACAGTTCAGCTCCCGTTTGATTCTGGCAAGGCGTTCAATCAGCGTGCTGCGGTTCAGATACAGCTTTGCCGTTGTTTTCGTTACGCTCATGTTGCAGTCCAGGTAAATACGCAGCGTTTCCATATAGCTGACCTGAGAATCCAGATCATGGCGCATGAGGTTCTGCAGCCCCTGTGTGTAATACATTTCCATTGGCAGATTTCCAATGGCATTGATTAAAAGCTCCCGGAGCGCGTAATCCCGGAATGGATAGAACATTTTGTCGGAATGAAACAGCTGACCATTTTCAACCGCGGCACAGGCCTGATAATAATAGGGTCTGGCCTGATAGATGTCATGGAATGGGTCGCTGATTCCCACGCTGCTGTCGAAGGCACGCAGCAGCGGCGTCAGGTGCTTCTGAAGGAGCGCAAGGTAGCTTTCCTCCTCCGCCTGCTGCGTGGATATCTCAATAAAGCAGATCAATGACTCGTCGTATTCAAACGCGACGCTTCTGCGGAATTCATCCTCAATGGCGTTGCAAAGGTACTTGACCGGAAGCTGAACCAGAGGACTCCGAAACTTGATTTTTACGCAGATATGTTCCTGCTCCAGATAGGAGGTGTCGATGGTTCTGCGCTGATTCAGGGTCACCTGAACACCATCCACAATGTCCATCAGCGCCTGACGGAGCCTGCTCTGGTCACTCCCGGACACGGAGGAATACCGCCGAAGCGCAAGCTGAATCATCTCCGCAAGATAGATCGCCAACTGCTTATCGCTTTCCCGGTATTTTCTGTTCCGATAATCAATGGACAGACAGCCGGAGTATTCCCCGTTCTCAAACAGATTCACATTCAGCGTCGTACTTCCGGGCAGGTTCAGCAGCAGCGGCTCTCTGACATCGGTGGACATCTCATGCAGCTCCATAAATTCGTTCAGGGACTCCAACGGCAGACCTGTGCTATCCCGGCTGCCCCAGCTGATTCTGTCCATTTTCCCCAATTCCACAAAGCTGAAATCCGTATGCGCCAGATAGTGAAAATTGGAATTAAGCACCACAATGGGATTGTCGAATACCTCCCGGCTGCACTGAATCATTTCGCTCAGGCTTGCGGTGGTGTCCAGTATTCTCCGCAGAGATTCCTCCCACCGATCAAAACGGTTATAGATACGGCTGATGAGATTAAACGCATGGCTACTTCGCACATCCCCCCGGATCTGGATCACGCTGCACTTGCCCTCATAGCGGGGCAGGTACACGCTGTCACCCAGCAGAAGAATCAGCGCGCCCGGTTCAATCCTTGGGCGCAGAGGCAGATCCTGTGCCTTCACCAAATAAACGTGATCCGCCCGAAAACGCTCCTGTCCCTTTTCCAGGAATTCCGGGCGGAGAAGATGCAGGGTGGATTCCCCTTGACCATGGTAGACGGCATCCAGTTCCGCCGGAAGATTGTCAAAAATCAGATTGGCATTCAGCTTCATACCCACACCCCTGTTTTGTCGGATTCCCAATAGGCACGTTTCGCACAAACTCTCTTTTCCTCTCATTATAACACAGGTTGCAACATATTTCAGTAGAAATATTCTCTTTTGCCTTTCATACAGTACCCAACAAAATGTACGGTTTTTTTGCAAAATAACAGACAGATTGCTGTCTGTTGAAGCAATTCACTCCCCGCTACAATGACTTTGGATATTAAGTCCGGCCCGGCTGCCGGCTAAGGGAGGTAACCATATGCCGCTGAACGACAAACTCAATCAAACAAAATGCGTCACCACCGTATGGGGAAAGCTGATCCCGGAACGGGAAGCCTACAGCTATGCGCTTCGGCACATTGCGGCTTTCACCGCTAATATTTTCCAGGTCATGCGGATTCTGGAACCCGACTTCAACAAGAGAACCGAGGCAATCTGCGAAACATCCTACATGTTCAACATGTCTGCCTGCAGCGACGACTATAAGGCCGCGTTTTACGGCGAGTGGAACATCCCGGAGTTCTGCGACCGGTGCGCCTGGCTGGGCGGTATTGTCGGCGACTCCGGCGATGAATACCAGAACATGGCAGGCCGTGTGATTCAGTTCACCCGGGATCGGGTGGAAAAAGAGCTGGATGCCTGCCCCTGGGACATCGTTGGCGCGGAGCTGTGCAACATGACCACCGCCATGTTCACCGCGAACTTTGACATCGAATCCGCCGTGCCCGGTGAGAACGAGGTTTCGCTGAATATGTGCGAAGCCAGAGGCTGCGGTGATCGGAAGTGCCGTGTGGTGGCAGAGCGCCGGGACACCTTCAACCTGCCCAAGCAGGGCTGGCTGGATCACATGGGCACCCCCGTTATGCCCATTCACGATACGCCGGAGGAGCGGACCGTGCGGGACGGTCAGTTCATTCGGAACGGCTGCTATTCTCAGGCCTTCGGAGAAGAGAAGTCTCTGGAATGGGCCTACCGCTGGAGCATGGAAAAGGGCTGGGTCTGGTGTGTTGCCTTCCCGCTGATTGCCATCCGTGAAATGGCAGACACAGAAGAAGAATTTGAGCGCATCTTCAAAATCGTCTTTGCGACTGCCGGTAAAAATGAATTCATCGAGCCTTTCGCCAAAGAGGGTCTGCGCAGCTGGCTGGGTGTCCCCCATGAAATCGGCTGGAATGATCCCCGTCTGATGGGCGGATACATCAAGAACATTCTGGACACCCAGTTTGTACCCAGCGAGCTGGACGCCTTCACAAAGGATGAGGTGCGAATCAAGGTCAATGTGGAAACCTTCACCGGCCGTTTTGAGATGGCTCCCATCGACGAGCTGATTCTGGGCTATGAGACGCTGTGGCACAACATGGTCAAAACCCTGGTTTCGCCGGAATGGTCCTGCTGGTTTGAGGATAAGGATGAAGAAGAAATGACCATCGTTGTCGGCAGAAAGATCGACAAGCGCATGGTATAAGGAAGGAGGCTGACCAAAATGTTATTCCGCGAAGATTCCGTCGCACGCGCCCAGCATCAGGCTGTCCGGGAAAACGCCGGCTGGTATCGCTGGACCCACGACCTGGTGGAAGTCAAAGGAAAGGATGCACTTCCCTTTCTGGATCGCCTGTTTGTGAACAACATCGCCAAAGCCGATATTGGACGCACCAAGTATACCACCATGCTCAATGAGGATGGGAAGATCATCGACGATACCATTGTCATGCACATGGGTGAAAATCTGTACTGGGTTTCCACCCTGTACGCTCCCCAGATGGTGAGCTGGATGGATGCGCATAAGGGGAGCAGCGAGGTTGACTACCGGGATATGACCGGCGAGATGGATATGTATGCCATTCAGGGTCCCAATTCCCCTGCCGTGATGAACACGCTGCTGTCCGCTCCTGTGGACGGTCTGAAGCGTTTTCAGGTTGCCGATGGTAAGATCGGCGACATTCCCGTCATCATCCACCGCAGCGGCTTCACCGGCGAAAACGGCTTCGAGGTATACTGTGACATGGCAGATACCGCCGCGGTGAAGGCCGCCATCCGAGATGCCTGTGATGCCCACAACGCCCCTGAGGTGACCACGCTGGAGGTCTATGTACGCAGCCTCCCGACAGAAAAGGGATTCGCTCTGCGTCAGGATATGTACCTGCTGACCCCCTATGAGTGTGGGCTTGACTGGTCCGTAGACTTAAGCAAGGACTTCATTGGTCGTGATGCCCTTGTGAAGGCAAAGGAGGAAGGACCCAAAAAGCTGCTGGTGGGTCTTGAGTATTTGGCGGAATCCTATGAAGACATTGCCCAGATGGAAATCGTCTACTGCAAGGGTGTCCCCTGCG
Source organism: Faecousia sp. (assembly GCA_034113565.1). Taxonomy (GTDB): domain Bacteria; phylum Bacillota; class Clostridia; order Oscillospirales; family Oscillospiraceae; genus Faecousia. The sequence goes on along the minus strand of JAXEXE010000098.1, from coordinate 6,146 downwards.
GCAGAGTAAAAACAGCGATTTACGGCTATACCGTGGACAAGAATATCGGCTACGCGGTAATCGACGCCCGCAAAGCGATGGAAGGCAATCGGGTTACGGTGGGCTGCAACGATTCTCCCGCCATCATTGTGAAGAAAGGCTGGATTTAACTATGAAACTGGAAGGAAAATCCATCGTGGTCACCGGCGCCTCTGCCGGTATGGGACAGGCGATTGTGACATTGTTTGCCCAGGAAGGCGCCAATATCATTGCGGTTGCCCGCAGAAAAGAGCGTTTGGAGGCGCTGGCTGAGGAATTAAAGGATGCCCCCGGTAAGGTGGTGCCCTATGCCGGTGATGTATCCGATCCTGCCGTGTGCGAAGGCATGATCGATGCAGCCGTCAAGGAATTCGGCCGGCTGGATGTGCTGGTGAACAATGCCGGCATCATGGATGACAATACCGCCATCGGTGATGTATCTGATGAGATGATCGAACGGCTGTTCCGTGTCAACACCTATGGTCCCCTGTACGCCATGCGAAAGGCAGTCAGAGTGTTCCTGGAGCAGGGCGAGGATGCGGGCAACATTATCAATGTGGCTTCCGTTGGCGCATGCCACCCCACAGCGGGCGTCGCCTATTGTGCCTCCAAGGCAGCGATTGTCTCCGCCATCCAGAATACAGCGTTTATGTATATTGACAAGGGTATCCGCTGCAACGGAATCTCACCCGGCGGTATTCTGACTGATATCCCGCTGGTCATGCCGCAGGCAAACGAATTTGGCTTTGAACGCACCAGCTCCCTGCTGGCCCACTCCCCGGAAATGGGTATGCCGGAGGACATCGCCAATGCCGCGCTGTTCCTGGCCAGCGACGATTCCCATTTCGTAAACGGCACCATCATCACCTGTGATGGCGGCTGGACGTGCTTCTAATCAATCAGGGCAACTCTTCATTGGGTGCAGGAACTGACTTGGTCAGTTCCTGCACCCGCAATTCTCTCTTTCAAGCTTTCCTAAAACTGCATTCACCCCTTGTTCGGAATGTGAAATCCGCGTCTCAGCATGACTGAGGCGCGGATTGGTTATAGGTAGAATTGGAGCATATTCCAAGATGCTTCCGGCAGAACAACGCCGCAGTCGCTGCTGACAGGCAGCTCCTTCGGGCAAACCGGCGCGGAATCAGCGGTATTGACTGTGTCCAGTGCAAAGCCTGCCATGGAAATGTGGCGCACCAGCTTTGCCTGCTCGGTCAGGTGGAACTGGCATTGCACACTGTCGCAAAGGCTTCGGTTGACAACAAACAGAGTCACCGTATGCCCGTTGGGGGACAGCACAGCGGAAACGTCCAGATAGGGAACGTTCTCACCGATGGCGCAGGCATAGGTCTCGCAGTGAACGTCTGCTTTCAATGCGGTTCCCCGTCCATTCCGGGAGGCATAAGCAAAGGGATAATAAATGGTCTGTGCCCAGGCTGCGCCGCCCGGCTCGGTCATAATGGCGGCGAGGGCATTGACCAGCTGGGCAAGGCAGGCAATTTTGACGGTATCCGCGTTATTGATCAGCGTATTCATCATACAGCCCACCAGCAGGGAATCGGCAAAATTGAAAGCTTCTTCCTCAACCCTGCGGCCAACCGTCCACAGCGGGGACTCTCTCTTTTCCAGTTGCCAGTGATACCACACGTTCCATTCATCAAAGGATAGGTACACATCCTTATCAGAGTTCTTCTCCGCCTTGATCTCCTGACAGATAGCGGATACCTCTTTGATGAATCCATCCATTTCTGTGCTCCTGGCAAGGAAGGTGGGGAGGTCTCCATCGTTGCACTGATAATACTGGTGCAGGGACAGGTAATCGACCTGCTCCCAGCAGCCCCGGAGCACGGTACGCTCCCAGCTTCCGAAGGTGGACATGGCACGCATCGAGCTTCCGCAGGCCACCAGTTCAATGGAGGGGTCAACCAGCCGCATCATTTTTGCGCTTTCCCCGGCGATGGCGGCATATTCCTCCGCAGTCTTGGCGCAGATCTGCCACGGGCCGTCCATCTCGTTGCCGAGACACCAGAGCTTAATTCCGTAAGGCGCTTCGTGACCATTTTTCCGGCGCATATCACTATAATAGGTACCGCCTGGGAAATTGCAGTATTCCACCAGATTTGCCGCATCCTGTGGCCCCCTGGTGCCCAGGTTCACGCCCATCATGGGAGCGGTTCCCGCCGTTTTGCAGAAATCCATAAACTCATCCGTACCAAATTCGTTTGGCTCCAGCGCCTGCCACGCCAGATCCAGCCGGACAGGACGCTGCTCCTTTGGTCCGACGCCATCCTCCCAGCGGTAGCCGGAAAGGAAATTACCGCCGGGATAGCGAATCAGCGGCAGATTCATGGGTGCAATCAGGTCAAGCACATCCTGTCGGAGTCCCTGCCTGTCTGCTGTGGGATGTCCCGGTTCGTAGATGCCGGTGTAGACGGCACGTCCCATACAGCTCCACCGGCACCACCCCAATCAGCGCGCAGGCAAAGAAGCCCTTCAGCACATTCAGGGTAGCGCCCTTGATGCTGGTTCTTCCTGACTGGGCTTCTATGGCCACCTCGAACACCGCGCCGACCACACCCACTGCGAAGAGCGCCCAGCCGAACAGGGTGAACAGCCGCACCACGGCGTTCACCCAGCTCAGGTTAAAAATCTCTGCGCCCATATTGTTCATGCTGGTGAAAAGGTCAGCCACAGCGTCAAAAACCGTGTTGTAATACTATTATCTGATAAACTGTAAACATAATTTCCCTCCGTATTCACGATTCTGTTGCCTTGTTTGCGACTTTATAGTATCATGGAATTACTGACAACACCATGGCAACAATCGCTGGTATGATAAAAGAAATACGGAGGGCGGCGGTTCTATGAAGGTAGACAGACTGGTCAGCATTATTATGATACTCCTTGAGAAAAAGCGGATTGGCGCGCAGGAGCTGGCAGATCGGTTCGAGGTCTCGCCCCGCACCATTTACCGCGACATCGATGCCATCAATATGGCGGGGATTCCCGTCCGCTCCACCAGCGGGGTGGGCGGTGGCTTCGAAATCATGCCGGAATACAAAATGGATAAGCGCGTCTTCTCTACCGCCGAGCTTTCCGCTCTGCTCATGGGACTTTCCAGTCTGTCCGGCATGGTTCGTGGGGAGGAACTGCTTTCCGCGCTGGCAAAGGTGAGAAGCTTCATTCCAGCGGAAAAGGCAAAAGACATTGAACTGAAGGCGAATCAAATCTGTATTGATCTGCATCCGTGGATGGGAAACCGAAACATCCAGTCCAATTTGGAAACCATCCAAACTGCTTTGCAGGAAAGCAGACTACTCTCCTTTGCCTATGTTGACGGTCATGGGAATCAGACGGAGCGGATTGTCGAGCCGTACCAACTTGTGCTGAAAGACAGTCACTGGTATTTTCAGGGGTATTGCCGGTTTCGGCAGGATTATCGCCTGTTTCGACTGTCCCGCATTTCCAATCTGCAAATGAAGGCGGAGACCTTCGCGCCCCGGGAGTATCAGAAACCGGTTCTGGACTACTCGGAAGCGCTGGAAGCCATGCAGACGACAATCCGGCTGCGGATTCACAAGTCGATTCTGGACCGGGTTCTGGATTTCTGTGGGTTTGAGAATTTCACCCCAGACGGAGAGGAACACTATCTTGTGGAATACCCGTTCATTGAAAACGACTATTACCTCGATATGCTTCTCAGCTTCGGGCAGGCATGCAAGTGCCTTGCGCCGACCCGTATACGGGAAGAATTGAAGCGCAGAGCCCAGGCGATTGCTGCGATGTATGAATGAACAGGGCTCCACGGCAAGCACCGCAAAGCCTGTATTATTCTTTGCATCCATATTATAGCACATAAATGTTATTTCAGCCGCCAGCTTTCGTCTGCGAAAACTGGCGGCTTTGGTTTGGGGTTGCAGGACTTGAGTCTACCGTATTCTCACTGATTAGAATAGGTCCAGCATACTATCCAGATAGATTGCCTCCCGGACATGAATTTGGTGCTCTGGCTTGGTCATGTAATACAGCAAAAATTCCAGAATCATGGCACTTCCCAGCCCGCGACCTTCGATTTTAAAATTGGAAAAGCCCATGGGGAGGTATGTTTCCCGAATGGCTTGGACGCCGATAAAGCCCGGATTGGTCATGGCTTTGGAGAACCGATACCCCTCATTGCCGCCGGGAGCGGTGCAATGGTGATCTTCGCAGTTTTCCCCCAGATTCTTTCGGCTGACATTCTCATAGCATTTCTTTCTGTCGGTACAGCCGAACCAGCAGCATTCGTTGCAGAGAAACTCTGCCTTCCCCTTCTGGGCGTTTGTCAGGGTGTTCAGTTTGTCAAATGCCTTGTTCAGCCGAAAATCCGGGACAACATATCGGAAGTCCTCCCGGTTCACTTCGTCCACAAACTCCTGAAAGTCCGTCAGCACCTTTGTCGTGGAGGATACGAAATAGAGACTTGAGTAGTTCTTTTTCAGATATTCCAGCAGCAAATCTGAATGGACAATGACGCCATTCCCGCCTTGTTCGTTGAACAAGGTACACAGACGATTGCATTGTTTGTCCGAAAGGTGCTCCTCCCGAAGCAGGGAATTGCTGAAGGTCAGCCGGGCAGAAATGCCGTATTCCTGCATCAATGCCAGAACCTCTCTTGGGTCATTATCTCCAAACCCGACGCGACCTCCGCCCCAGATGCAGTCCGCCGGTGCGCCGTAGATGGAGCCGATGTCGCACCAGTCATAGAAGTATTCTCTATGCTCCCGGAACAGAGGCAGAAAAGCGCGGTATAGTTCATAGACCTCGAACAGGCCGGGAAGATGGTAATGCGCCGTATTCATACCCTTTTCATCACCTTCTCAAATCGGAACATCCCGTCAAAATCCTCTCCTTTGCCACCCTCCGGGGCATCTGGGTCCGGGTGTTTCTCGTTGAAAAACTCGACAATCTGGAACCCACAGCGATTCACATAGAAATGAATATTCCGCTTTTCAAAATAGGGCGTGCAGGTCTGCCAGATTTCCACTTCCGGGTACAGCGCTTCGATTGCCTGCCATGCCGCGTAACCAATCCCCTTGCTGTGAACACCGGGTGCCACAAAGAGAAGCTCTAGGTTCCCCCGTTTTCCTTCCACCTTGACAACCATGCCGCCGACGGTTTCGCCGTTGTGGACAATCCGGTACGCGGTACCACCATCAATAGACGCTTCAATGGTCTGCCGGGAGATGATTTCCCCATCTTCCTCAAAATGGTCATCCCGCAGTCCAAACTCTTCCATGGCACCATATCGAAAGGCTTCCTGATTATCCAGAATGAATTGATTTCTGTCTCCTTCCTCAAGAGGAGCCAGTATTACATTCGCCATTTCTTTTCTCCATAATCAGTTTCAATTTATAGTGGCAAGTCCCTTGCACTTGCCCCATCCTTGTTTTCCAACATAGTATCACGGAAAGGCACAAACTGCAAGATGACTTCATCGATGCTGCTTTCCCTGCACGGAGCTTGAAATAATCCGGTGCTTTTGAGCAAAAGACAACTGCATCAGGCATGAAATAACCCATTAGCATAATCGAAAAGCGTAGCTATCCGGAATCTACAGATAGCCACGCTTTATTATCCGATTGCAGTTATCCTGCCTCTCTGTCACTCTGCGGTTTTGGTTGGTTACAGTTTCTCGGTTTGAAAGGATGTATATCCCTCGTAGCAAAAACTGTGGTCGATGCCCTTCATAAACATTTCCCGGCTGTTCACCTGATCGGTCAAGGCCGCACGGAGAACGTGCTTGATCTCATTATCCCGGACGGGGCTGCGCTCCATGGCGAGTAGATGGTCCTCCTTATCGACCTTGCTCCAGTCTACCACCCTGCCGATTTCCTTTTTCAGCATACAGTCCAGCCAGATTCGGGTCGCGCGGCCATTGCCTTCCCGGAAAGGATGCGCAATATTCATTTCCACATATTTCTCGACAATCTGATCGAAGTTGCTCTGAGGCATTTTGTCGATGTTCTGCAGTGCAGCGTCCAGATACATGGGAGGGGCGAAGCGGAAACTTCCCTTAGCCAAGTTGACAGTACGGATCTAACCAGCAAAATCGTAGATGTCCTCAAAGAGAACACGGTGGATGGTTTGCAAAG
>JAXEXE010000097.1:0-2833 GCA_034113565.1 Faecousia sp. | reverse complement strand
CTACACTCCGGAAACGCTGGGTTACCCGTTCAGCTACAGCACGCCGGATTTTCCCCTGCGAAGCCGGACACTGGATTATATGAAAGCAGCCATGGAGGATGCGCTGCTGTTCGGTACAAACCGGGTATTTCTGAACACCGGCTGCCACAGCCGGGATTTGAATCGGGAGGAAGGCTTTCTGCGGACTGCCGACAGCTACCGCGCACTGTGCGATGCAGCCGAACGGATGGGCGTAGACCTGATTCTGGAACAGCTTCAGCCATATGAGAGTAATCTCTGCACAACCCTGCCGGATATTTCCAGAATGCTGTCCCTTGTAGGCTCTCCCAACCTTAAAGTCTGTGTAGATCTGGTAGCTATGGAAGTGGCGGGGGAAAACCTGGAAGCCTACTGTGAAACCTTCGGCGAGAAGCTGGCGTGGGTTCACTACTCCGATAGTCATCATCTGATCCTCGGCGACGGAGACTTCGGCCGGGAGCGGTTGGAAGGGTATGTTCGTACACTGGAACGGCACGATTATCAGGGATGTTTGGATCTGGAAATCAACGACTCCATTTACTGGGAAGACCCCCATACCTCTATTGACAGAACCTGTCAGTATCTGCGCGCATTCCTTCCGGAGCAGCCATAACCCCGCAAAACATATAAAAAGCCTCCGGTTGGTGCCGGAGGCTTTGATGCACTGCCCTCTTGCAATTGGGAATCGTTTTCTGTATACTGGATGAACAACATTGAATGGAAACAGAAGGAGAAATCATGGGTAAAAAGCGGCTGGATGCCCCTATGCTGGGCGTCATTTTCGCACTGGCCTGGCCCACCATGCTGCAGGAGCTGATGCAGACGGCGGTGCAGTATATCGACACCGCCATGGTCGGCTCTCTGGGCACCCAGGCGACAGCAGCGGTGGGGGCTACCGGCACGGTTTCCTGGCTGGTAAACGGCACCGTATCTGCGCTGGGCGTGGGCTTTCTGGCCTATATTTCCCAGGCGGTCGGCGCGGGAGAGCAGGAACGAGCCAAAAGAGCCGCCGCCCAGTCTGCCCTCATGGCACTGGCAGTGGGAGTCGTCCTGACGATTCTCACCACCAGTCTCAGCGGCTCCATCGTCCGGTGGATGCAGGTGGCGCCCACAATCCGGGATGCGGCGGCGCAGTATTTCCGCATTCTGTATCTGAGTATGCTGTTTCGCACCATGAACATTCTGTTCAGCATGGTGCTCCGGGCTGTTGGTGACTCCCGAACGCCCATGAAGGTTGGCTTGCAGGTAAACTTCCTGAACGTCCTGCTGAATACACTCCTCATCTACCCCGCCGGTACGGCTCATCTGATGGGGATTTCCTTCCCCATGTGGGGCGCCGGCTGGGGAATCAACGGCGCGGCTGCCGCCAGCGCCATCGCATACACCTACGGCGGGATCTCCATGGCGGTCAGGCTGTGGCGACATCCGCTGATCTGCCCCCGGGGGCAGCGGTTTGCGCCGGATCCCCAGGTGCTGAAGCCCTGCCTGAAGGTTGCGGTTCCGAATATGCTCCAGCGCTTCGGTACCTCTCTGGGCTATGTGGCTTTCGCGTCCATGATTAATGCGTTGGGGGATGTATCCGCCGCATCTCACACCATTGCCAATACGGTGGAATCCCTGTTTTACATCCCCGGCTGGGGAATGCAGACTGCCGCGGCAGCGCTGGCGGGCAACGCCTACGGTGCCCGGGACGGCAGAAGACTGAGAAACCTTGGCCGCACCTTCCTTCCTCTGGAGGTTGGGCTGATGCTGCTTTCCGGCGGAATGCTCTTCCTGTTCGCGCCTGAGCTTGTGGGTCTGTTTTCCAAAGACCCTCAGGTGATGAAGCTGAGTGTCACGGTATTGCGGATGGTGGCGGTTTCCGAACCTTTCTATGGGGTGCCCATTGTGCTGGAGGGGTTGATGCAGGGAATCGGAAAAACCACGATTCCGTTTCTGTTCAACATCGCTGGAATGTGGGGCGTCCGCATTCTCGGTACGTTCCTGTGTACCCGCCTGCTGGGGATGGGGCTGGTCAGCGCTTGGGGGTGCATGATCGGCCACAATCTGCTGCTGTTCGTTCTGTTCGCTGTCTACTACGCCGCCGGAAAGGCTCTGCCCAAAGCGATATTCAGTGAATAAGCACTGGCGAAATCTGAGCGATTCGTCTACGGCAGGCGAGCGGATCGTTTGCTCTCTGACTTCAGTATGATAAATGGGAAATACATCCAGTACTCCCGCATTTTCCATTCCTTTCCAGAGAACAACCGCACTGGATATCTGCCAGAAAAAACTCATGCCGTTCCTACTTGCCGATGGGGCGGGGTTCTTCCGGTAGCGTCAGGTCTGGAATATAGTAATCTCCAACGCGAATGTACTGAATTTCCATATGCAATCCCCCTTTTGGTTGATGCTATGATTGTACCGAAAGAGGATTGTTTCGTCGAATATACAAAGCCCCCGGTTATGCGCAAGGCAAAACCGGGGGCGCGGGCTCAGTATGTAATATCTTTGATATAAACAAAAAATCCGAACGCACTCCCAATGGGGAACAAGTTCGGATTTTTCATGTATGGTGGACGATATAGGACTCGAACCTATGACCTTCCGCACGTCAAGCGGATGCTCTAGCCAGCTGAGCTAATCGTCCATGGGATTACCCGATTAGTATACCTGAGCAATCCCTGTTTGTCAAGTGCTGTTTTTTGAAAATAGCAAAATAGGTGTAGGTTTGTCAATGATGTGTTACACATTAGGAAAAGAATAAAGGACATCTTTGGGGGCCATCCAGTTGAGGGGTCTCATGGGGAAAGCGTTATAGCGTCTCTGTCTGACA
>JAXEXE010000096.1:0-22973 GCA_034113565.1 Faecousia sp. | reverse complement strand
CCTTTTCCAACCCGAAAAATCAAGCAGAATGAAGGCAAATTTATGGAGGTGTTAAATTAACGACAAATTCATATCCCCCGGGTAAGGCTTCCCTTATCCAAGATTAAGGGCATTTCCGCACTACGGGAATGCCCTTTTTCTATGCCCAAAATCTCTGAAGGAGGCAATGCCATGCCAAAGAAAGCGCCGGAAAAGATTGGCTCCGTTCTCCGTGTGCCGTTATCCCAGCTTCACCCACATCCGCAAAATCCCTTCGCCGTGCGGGACGATCCCGCCATGCAGGAGCTGAAAGAAAGTGTCAGCCAGAACGGTGTTCTTGTCCCTGCCATTGCCCGCCCCCGCGCAGAAGGCGGCTATGAATTGATCGCCGGTCACAGGCGGAAATATGCCTGCGAACAGGCCGGCAGGATTCCATGCCCGTGATTGTTCTGAACCTGAATGATGATGAAGCCGTTATCCAGCTTGTAGACAGCAACATCCAGCGGGAGGATATTCTTCCCTCGGAACGGGCCAGGGCATACAAGATGAAAATGGATGCCATCAAACGGCAGGGTGCGAGGACCGATTTAACTTCGCCGAACGGTTCGGCAAAGTTCCGAAGTGATGATCGCATTGGAGAAAGGGATGGGGTCAGCGGCGACACCGTGCGCAACTACATTAATTAGCCCTCAAATTCACTCTCAATGGAGTGCTGGATGAGTGAAAGCATATATTCAATTTTTTCGTTGTATATGCCGTTGATTTCAGGTATGGGCTGTTTCCGTGCAACCCCGCCGTGTTCTGCCAGCATATTGAAAATCGCCTCGTAGCAGTTCAGACCGCTTTCAATGTCGCTCCAATAGTTGTGCCAAGCCTCCACATACTCTGAGTGGTCGCACAATCGCTGTTCATCCTTATGGGCAAAGTAGTAGATGAAGATCACTGGCTGCATATACACGTTGCCATAGCTGTCGGAAAACGCTTCCTGCTGTTCTTCGTCCGGCTCCTGTTCATCGTACACTTTGATGTAGCCCTCACCATCGTAAATGAAGATGCCTACCTCACCGATGCTTACCCGGTCACATTGCTTCACCCAGACGATCTGCCCGTCATGGTAGACTGGTTCCATGCTGTCGCCGGAAACCCTCACACCAAAGTCCGCACCATCAGGAACGGATGATACCGGGAAGCTCACCATCTCAAAGCTGCCTTCATCCAGGAATGCACCAGTACCGGCAGAAACGGACAAGTTGCTCACGGGCATTTCCACGAACTGAATAATTCGGCTTGTTTTGTTTTCTGGCTTATACCGTCCAGAGGCAACCAGATCAGCTTTATAGTCTGCAACCTTCCGCATTCCTTCCTCGTTCAGCTCAGGCGCTGGGCCGGTGCTCATAAAAAGAGACAGGTCGCAGTCCATATCAAGTGCCTGGGCAATGGCAACAAGCTGATAGGGATTGGGCGTGTTGCTGCCGTTCTCCCACTTCTGAATGGCGGATGCGGTGGCAGATACGCCATAGTCTTTCAATCCATATTCATCCAGGATTTCCTGTGCCAGTGCATTTATTATAAAAGAAATTTCCCGCTGGCTTTTCTCACTCTAACAATCAGTATTCTCACCGCATTGACTACGCCAGTTGTAGCTTTGGTGGAGCAACAAATGATTGATCTTATAACTGCAGGGAAGGCAGGAGAGTTCAACAAATCACTAACTTTTGCTAGTGTGGTTGTTGTGGTTACCGCGTTAGCTTATTTTTGTAATGCTTTACTGCAGAAGAAATTCAAAGTATCCTTCGAGGAAAATCTACGCAATGATATATATTCCGGCATTATGCGTCAAAGCCACACCGCTTCAAAGAGAAAGACACAGCGGAACTGTTGAGTTGTGTTAATGAACATGCTTCTGCAATCTCGGGAAACCTTGTCAATCCAATTTTCTCTTTGATCAGTTATGGAATAATGGCATTAGTTGATCCGAATTAAATATTGATACATAGCCCAGAGTGCAGGAGATCCCTATTGACAAGATCGACGATTTCCCCAATCACCCCCTTCAAAGTCCGCATAGCCTCCTTTGTCTTTGGTGGGGAACCAGCCCTCAAGCTATCTTCGCTGTCATGTACCGGGGTTGGTGCCGGATCACAGGTATATGGGCTTGAGTTTGTGGGCGCTTTCGGCTTTCTGGTGGTCTGCTACCTCCCACCTTCTCCCGGTTGGCTTTCCCTTACCTTGTATCTGTATTATATACTGTCGACACTATAATTTCAAGATGGAATAATGCGCAAATATAGTGCCGATAATATATCAACTATTCTATATTGACGACACTAGAAACTCATGGTATAATACAGATACGGTGGAAAAGGTTGGCTTGTTTCAGGGCCGCCACCACACGAGCAATAAAGGAGGGTGAAAAAGTGGCCATCTCCAAAGCACAGCAGCGAGCAACGGCGAACTATGTCAAAAAGACTTATGACCGCATAGAAATCAAGGTTGCAAAAGGCAGAAAGGAAATCATACAAGCCCACGCCAATCAGAGGGACGGCGGCAGCCTGAACGCCTTCATCAACCGGGCAATCAACGAAACCATGGAGCGGGATAGCTCCGGGAAGGAAGCAGAATGAAGAACTATACCATTATTGGCGGTGTCAACGGCGTGGGCAAGTCCAGCTTTACCGGCGTTCTCAAGGAACGCAGCACAGACCTGGGCGTGATCGTGGACGTTGACAAAATCACCGCCGATCTGGGCGGCAACACGCTGGAAGGCGGCAAGGCGGCCCTGCGGAAGCTCCGGGAGTGCATCGACAAGGGTATTTCCTTCACCCAGGAAACCACCCTGTCCGGCCGGAAGACGGAAGCCACCGCAAAACAGGTGCGGGAGCTGGGATATCACGTCCGGCTGTTCTATATTGGCCTTGACAGCGCAGAGGAAAGCTTGGCACGGATTTCCAACCGGGTAAAGCGCGGCGGGCATGACATTCCCCATGATGATGTCGTTCGCCGCTTTGCGGGCCGCTGGGAGGCTGTGGGGAAAGTGCTTCCTTACTGTGACGAGGCGGAGTTCTACGACAACGACAACGGCTTTGTGCTGGTGGCGGAGTACCGCAACGGGGAGCTTCGCCCCGTAGGCAGCCGCCGCCCTCAGTGGCTCATGGAGCTGCTGCAATACCTGGACACATAAGGCAACTTTATGGGGGAGCGCAGCCATGAGCGATTTGAGGAAGTATCTGGATCAGCAGATGGACGATCCTGAATTTTCTGCCGAATATGAAGCCCAGCGGCCTGAGTATGAAGCAATCCGGGCGGTGATTGCTGCCAGACTGGAAAGCCACATGACCCAAAAGGAGCTGGCAGAGAAAACCGGCATCCGGCAATCCAACATCAGCCGCATTGAGAACGGCTCCAGCAGCCCCACCGTTGAGACGCTGGCCCGCATTGCTGCCGGACTGGGTAAGCAGCTCAAAATTGATTTCATCTGAATACAGCACGACCGGGAGCCGCCACAATGGAAGCTCCCGGTTATTGCTGCTTGTGGCGGCTCATGGTGGCGGGCCAGGTCGCACACACGCGTCTGATGGGCGGTCAGCAGCTCAGGAACTGGTAGACCTGATTCAGAATGCTGGAGGCAAGATTTATTATTATGGTCGATTGTAAAATGAAGCTGGACACCTGAAAAAAAGGAATCCATAGTGACTTCCAATGTGGTAGAATGAAGTTCCCCAACACCATTACTTCGCTGAAAACCACGCGGGCAATTTGGAAGACTATGTGGTCTGCTGTGTCCCCGGTAAGGGCGAGCGTCCCGATACCGATGCCATTGGCGGCATCCCCATGGGTTACATCATCACCCGCAAGGCTTGTGAAGATCCTGCCAAGCAGGCTGCCGCTGTGGAGTTTGTGTCCCAGCTCACCAGTGATGAAACCCTGAGCACCTTCGTCACCACCGAGATTACCGCCCTGAAGAACGGCGCAAGTCCCAGCGGCCTGAATGCCATTCAGGAGTCTGCCGCCAAGTGCAATGCCAATATCACCGGTATCGTGGGCGCTGCTCAGGATACCATCACCGCGGAAGCCAAGGGTGACCTGGTCGCCAACGTGCAGAAGGTCGTCGCTGGTCAGATGACTGCGGCTGAGGCTGGTGAGATTGGTGAAATGGTCGGCTATGCGGACACCGCTCACTTTGCCCGTATCTTCAAGAAGCTGGAGGGTATGAGCGCCAATGAATACCGAAACGGTCTGAAGCGATAAAGAAATGTTAGGGAACCTCTGATTAAATCGGCAAGAGCTGGTGACGAGGGATTTTGACTACTTGGTGGCAATGGCTTCAATCTCGCACAGAACGCCCTTCGGCAGTGCCTTCACAGCCACACAGCTGCGGGCGGGCTTGGAGACGAAGAATTTGGCGTAAACCTCATTAAACGCGGCGAAATCCTCCATATTCTGCAGGAAGCAGGTGGTTTTGAACACCTTGTCCATGTCGGTGCCTGCGGCTTCCAGAATCGCGGCAATGTTCCTGCAGCTGCGCTCACACTGGGCGGCAATGCCCTCGGGAATGCTTCCGGTGGCGGGATCCAGAGGAATCTGCCCGGAGGTGAAAACCAGTCCGTTGATTTCGTAGGCCTGAGAGTAGGGGCCGATGGCGGCGGGTGCCTTGTCGGTGTGGATGATGTTCATGGTAAAACCTCCCAAGTTGATCTGATTCAGAGTCAAATTTGATGCGCCCTGATACTGTAACACATCCGCCGGGAAACGTCAAGAAACGCAGTACCTGCGAAATTGACACAACCACCTATATATAATTTACCTTGCAGAATGGAACTGGCGGTAGTAAAATTAACCACACAGTTTATGAAAAAGGAGAAATCAATATGGAGCAGAAATCTGTTCGGGAAATCGTCAATGTGGTGCTTCGGGCGCTGACTCTCGCCATGGGCGTTGCCGTGGTGGTGCTGTCCTGCCTGGGTGCGCTGAAGATCAACACTGCTGTGACCCTGCTGGGCATCGGGCTGGCCTGCGCCGGTGTGGCCCTGCTGAATCAGAAGTGATGGAAGGCTGCCCCTGCAAGTGGTCTGCCTGCCCCCGGTACGGAGACTGCGCTGCCTGCTGGGCGCATCATCACGGCAGTGAACGAAAACCCCTGACACGCTGCGAAAAGCTGGCGCAGAAGGAGCAATGCAAGGCGGAGAAGCTTGTCCGGCGGGGGCAGAGAAAGGCACGGTAGCGCAGTCTCCGTGCTTTAAACAAAAAAGACAGGAAAGGACTGATACAATGAGAATCGTAATGATCCATGGACAGAACCACGAGGGCAGCACCTGCATGACAGCCCGGGCGCTGGCGGAAAAGGTCGGCGGGGAAGTGCAGGAATTTTTCCTGCCCCGGGACTTTGACGAGCCCTGCCGGGGCTGCTATACCTGCTTTCAGACGGAACTGACGAAGTGCCCCCACTACAGAGACTTGGAGCCGTTGGCATCGGCCATGCTGGAAGCTGACCTGCTGATTCTCGACAGCCCGGTATACGTCTACCATGCCACGGGTCAGATGATGAGCTTCCTTGACCACTTTGGAACCTGGTGGGTGGTGCACAGGCCCCGTCCCGAGATGAGCCGGAAGCAGGCTGTGACCATTTCCACTGCCGCAGGCGGCGGCATGAAGAGCACCTGCCGGGATATGGCGGACTCCTTGGAAATGTGGGGCGTTCACAGGGTATACAAGCTGGGCTTCGGCGTTCAGGCTGTGAAGCCCTCGGAAATTCCGGCACGGATTCAGAAAACCATTGACAAAAAGACGGGAGCGCTTGCCCGGAAGATTCAAAAAAACGCCGGTAAGCAGGGCTATAACCTCCGGGCAAGACTGTGGTTCACGCTGATGCGCTTTGCCCACAGGCACTTCCCGCCTGCGGAACCGGACTACGGCTACTGGGAGAGCCACGGCTGGCACGGGAAGGGCCGGCCCTGGAAGACAGCGAGGGAGTGAGACTGTGGCAAATTGTATCACCGGACTGCGGATGCTGGGCACGCTGGTGCTTCTGGGACTGGTACCGCTGTCACCGGCCTTTTATGGTGTCTATGCTCTGACCGGCGTAACGGATGCACTGGACGGCTGGGTGGCAAGGAAAACCGGGACTGCCAGTCCCCTGGGCGCAAGGCTGGATTCCTGCGCAGATCTGCTGTTCTATGCCGTGATGATCGGGAAGCTTTTCCCGGTGCTGTACGAGGTGCTGCCGCAGGCAATTTGGATGGCGGTATTGGTCATTGTTGGTGTGCGCCTGTGCGCGTATGCGGTGGCAGCTGTCAAATACCGCTCCTTTGCATCTCTGCATACATGGCTCAATAAGCTCACCGGTGCAGTGGTGTTTCTGATTCCCTGTTTTTTGCACACACCGCTGGCAGCGGCGTACTGCTGGGGCGTATGCGCTGTGGCGGGACTGGCATCGCTGGAAGAGCTGGCGATTCATCTGAGCCGGTCGGATTACGACGCCGACAGAAAGTGGTTTTTCTGGACAGTCAGGAGAAAGAGATGAACATTATGAAACGAATTGCGAGGATTTTGCTGGTACTCACCGTGATGGCATCGCTGCTGGCGGCCGGATATTTTCTCAGGGCGTACCGAATGAAATCAGAGCCGCAAACCACGGAAGCTTCCACGACGGAAGCGCTCGCCACAGAAGCGTCCACGGAGCCTGTCCTGACGGTGGAGGAACTGGTGGGGCCGTGGCATCTGGCGGAGGAAACCAATGCCATTTTTGACGTCTTTCCCGGCGCTATGGAGTTTGGCAGCACCATGGAAATCCGCAGCAACGGCGCAATTGCCTGGTATATCGGTGCCGACGGCGGCGCGGGAACTTATAGTGTTGACGGCAGCGTCCTCCACTGTGAGCTGACCAACGCCATGGATAACAGTCCCATGACCATGGATTTTACGGCGAAACGGCAGGATGGTCAGCTTTTTCTGACCACGGTCTACCGGGACATGGAGCTGTGCTGGCGCTGGGGAGAGGGAGAAGCCGGAAAGGGGTAGAAGCGTGAAGCGTGCATTCCTCACCTTACGCAGTGGAGGTCTACCGCCATCTGGGCTTTGTTCCCACGGATACCGAGCGGCTTACCGACGGACTGCGCTATACCCCAATGCGCTTTGATGGCAGCGGCCCATCGGAGGAAGAATAGCCGGGAGCCCCCGGCAACCCAAATTTCATCAAAAGCACCCCCAACCGGGACGGTTCCGTTCCGGCTGGGGGTGGTTTTTTGCTGGGATCCAGACTGTCAGGATGCTATTTCCTCACCTTGATTTGATCGGGGAAATTGGCGGCGTTCAGCAGATCAACGGGGTCGATGTCCAATGCGTCCGCGATGTCGAAAAAGACCTCCAGGGAAAACACCTTTGCCATTCCGGGCGCTTCGATGGCGCTGAGCAGGGCACGGCTGATGCCGGCTTTCTCCGCGAGCTTTTCCTGAGACATCCCTTGCAGTTTTCGGAGCGCGGCAATCGCTACCCCCAATTGTATGAATCGATCACGATTTTTAAACGCGGCTGCTTTGCTCATGACTGTCTCTCTCCCAGAATGTAGTATCTATATTATACTTTTTCTCATGTAAAATTCCTGTATAAAACAGTAAGCGCTTGACTTTGTTAGTTAGCAAAACTATAATGTTTGTGAAAATATGCCTTTTAATACAAGAAAAGGGCCAGGAGGAATTTTGCGCAGAATATTCACGGCCCTGGGCATTCAGCATCCTGCTGGCAGCAGTGAAAAAGTTTCAGATTTGCAAAACGGAAGATATTTCTTTGATTTATGGTAATATTTCAAAAAAAGTGAAGGAAAAAGTAGATTTTACTTACATATTTCTGCCAAAAAATGTATTATAAAAGAAAATAAACCGGGTAAGTGTACTTCGGGGTAAGGCTGAGATCTGGGAATTGCCTGAGACTGTCCCGGGCGGTGTTTCCGCATGGATGACTCAACTCCGAGGTTAGGATATGGATTAGGAGGGCGTACGATGGAGAAAGCGGTCAAGCAAGCGATTTCGCTGCTGCTGGCGGCGGCCATGATGATTTCAGTGCTGCCGGTTGGCGCATTTGCGGCGGAGGTGGATACTGGTGCGGTTGTCCAGGAGGGCAGTGCGGTTGTCCAGGAGGGCAGTGCGGATGTCCAGGAGGATACCGGCAGCGAAAAGGAAAGCGATACCGGCAGCGAAAACGGAAGCGATACCGGCAACGAAAACGGAAGCGATACCGGCACAGAGACCGGCGCCGGCGGTGATACCGGCAGCGTGGATGTTTCCGAGAGCGTGCCGGAGGAATCGAACGCGGAAAGCGAAGAGGTCAAGCTTCCTGAGGATGACCAGCCTGCGGCTCCCCGGATGCTGTCTTTGCGCCTTGCCACGCCGGACGGTCCCGTGCAGCTGACCGTGTCCAGCGACTCCCTTCAGGCGAAGATTGCGGAGGCGGCGGACGGCAGCGGTACGGTCACCATGGAGAAGGACTATACCGAGAACGTCATTTTCCCCATGGGGAAGACGGTCATTCTGGATATGGCGGGACACACCCTGAACCCGGATACCTCCACAGCGGGGGACAGCCTTGTCAATACCGTTACGGTATTCGGTACCGCAGTGATCAAGGGCGGTACGATCAGCGGGAAGGCGGAAGAGGGCAAAACGGTGAACGCCCGAGGCGTTCTGGTGCCCAACGGCGGCAAACTGATCCTTGGAGAGGGCGCGGTGGTCTGCGGCTTTACGGTGCAGGGCAGCGGCGGCGGCATCCATGTGGATGGCGACGGCGCGCTGGAGCTTGACGGCGGCACGGTGAAGGACAACCGTGCAGCGGAAACCGGCGGCGGCATCTTCATCTACGACGCGGAGAAGCTGCGGGTTAAGAGCGGCACGGTGATTTCCGGGAACGAGGCAGCCAACGGCGGCGGCATCGCGGCCTACCGCCTGTATACTTACGGCGGGTATCTGAGCGGCCTGACGCTGGAAAACAACAAGGCGGAAAACGGCGGCGGCCTGTATTTCGGCGGCATTGTGGATCTGCCGGAGACGATGCCCTTCGGCGGCATTACCTTCCGGAACAATCAGGCGTCGCAGAACGGCGGCGGCCTGTACTGCCGGGATAAGGTCAGGGCGGTATTTACCGACATGATCTGGGACGGCAACACCGCCGCGAAAAACGGCGGCGCGGCGTATTTTGTCGGCGCGGCGACCGTGGACTTCCAGGGTGGAGCGGTTAAGAACAGCCGGTCCAATTCCGGCGCGCTGTACTTTGCCGCCGCGTCCACGGTGAATTTTGACGGAACCATCCTGTCCGGGAACCAGTCCACGTCCCACGGCGGCGCGCTGTACGCGGTTGGGGCGCTCCAGATGGAGCTGAACAACGTTACCATTTCGGACAATACTGCCGGTCTGGGCGGCACCGGCGATACCCGTGGCGGCGCTTTCTACCTTTCGGCGAGGAAAAACCAGGTCACGCTGCTCAGCGGCACCATTTCCGGCAACACTGCGAAGCCGCGGCAGAGCGAGTATTCCTCCGCGTATGGCGGCGCTCTCTTTATCGGAGGCGACTCTACCTTCACCATGAAGGGCGGCATCTTTGACGGCAACACGGTAAATGGACGGGGCGGCGGAGTGCATCTGTCCTCCAACTCCACGGCAGTGATTGAGGGCGGCACCTTCCGAAATAACAAAGCTGGATGGGGCGGCGGGCTGTATATTAGCGGCAAGCTGAATATCAGCGATGTTCTGGCAGAAAAGAATACAGGCACGGCAATTGTCGCTGATAGCGGAAGCATGACCATCTCCGGCGGCACCTTCCGGGAAAACACATCAGGCAACACCAGCATAACCGCCGTTACGACATGGAACGGAACACTGACTGTCACCGGCGGTACCTTCACGAAAAACAGCGGCGTTGCGGTTGGCAATAGCGGCGGCACCGTGACAATCAGCGGCGGCGAGATTTACGAAAACACCGGCTCCGGCGTGGGAAATCGATATGGCACGGTTAATATCCAGGAGGGTGCCAATATTCACGATAACGCCCAGTGGGGTGTCTATAACAGCTATGAGGGTTCGAAGGTTGTCATGACCGGCGGCAAAGTCTACAACAACGCCACCGGCGGCATTTATGACTATGGCGGCGGCCTGTATTGGAACAATCCGAAACCGGGCAGAGTGACCGTCAGCGGCGGCGAGATTACGAACAACGGCGGTCGGGGCGTTTACTGCGGCATCGCGGAAATTTCCGGCGGTGTGATTTCCGGAAATGTGGGCGGTGTCAACGCGACGGATGCCACCGTCAGCGGCGGTGCGATCACAGGCAACAGCGGCGTGGATAACGGCGGCGGCGTCTATGTGAGCGGCGGACTGAAAAACGGAACTGCACCGGACATCGCCTATTATCACAGCCGCCTTTCCGTCACCGGCGGCGTGATCCGGGACAACCGGGCCAACAAGCTGGGCAACGACCTGTATGTTGCGAAGCCTACCTTTGATACATATGAGGAAGCTCCCGTCAGCGTCACTGCGGCGGTGAACATGACTGGGGAGGTCGACGGTGCGGTTTGGCTGGATGAGATGTCCGGCGAGACTCTGACGGGGGCCTTTACCCGCCGCCATACGGAAGAAACCGGCGTGGAGGCCTATACCTTCCGGAGCGCGGCAAATCCCGTGGCGCAGATCGGGGAGACCACCTATCCCTCCCTTCAGGCGGCCTTTGATGCCATCCATTCGGGGACTGCCCCGGATTCCCCCGTTCTGCTTTTGAAGGACGACACGGAGAATGTTACCATCCCGGCGGGCATTTCCGCCACGCTGGATTTGCGGGGACATTTAATTTTTACCAACTCCGGCACCATCCTCACCGTTGGGCAGGCCCCGGCGGAAGCGGAAGGGGAGGAAGCCCCGGCTGCCCCGACCCCTGCCAGCCTGACCGTGAAGGACAGTGTGGGCGGCGGCAACCTCACCGGCGCGACCACCGGCGCGGTGGTGGTCAACGCGGGCAGCAGCTTCACCATGCAGGATATTTCCATTGAGAAAAACTACAACACCACCACTGCGGGCGGCGGTGTGATCCTGCGCTCCGGCAGTTCCATGACCCTGACCAGCGGCACCATCTCCGGCAACCGGGGCGTGGGCGGCAGCGGCATCTATGTGGAGAAGGACGCGGAACTGACCATCGACGGTGGTGCGATTTCGGGGAACCGGACCGTTGCTTCGGCTGACGGCGCAACAAATTCGGGTGCCATTAAAGCACTTGGCCGTGTCATTATGTACGGCGGCGAAATCACCGGGAACGAAATCAGCCGGCACTGGCAGCACCCGGCAGTGTATCTGTCCGGTGACGGTGCCTACTTTGAACTGAAAAATGGCACCATTTCCGGCAATCTCCGGGGTTATCAAACCAGCCAGTGGTATAGCTATGGCCCAATCGGCGTTGTGCAGGGAGCCCAAATGGTCATGAACGGCGGCAGCATTGAAAATCATACCAATGCAACGGATAGAACAGATGGTGCCAGCGCGGTGCGTGTATACAACAGCACTTCTGCGCAGTGTACCAGCTTCACCATGAACGGTGGTGTCATTCAGGGCAATACCGGTTCCAGCGGCGCGGTGTATGTCAACAGCAGCAATGGCAAATTTCCCACGGCGTTCATTATGACCGGCGGTACCATTATCGGCAACAGAAACAGCGGCTGTGAAGGCGGCGCTGTCCGGGCAACCGGCTACTATGGAGAATTGCGCCTTGCGGGCGGCGAGATCACCGGAAACGAGAGCAAGAATGCCGGCGGCGGTGTCTATATTGGAAGTTACAGCAGCAGCAAGGTCACCATTGAGGGCACGCTGATTTACGGCAACACCAGCGGCGACGGTCTGGGCAACGATGTGTACTTTGCGGGCAGCGCTCAGGTTCTGGCTCTCCGGAATCCGGCGGATTACGGCATGGATGCCTACGACTGCTGGCACGATGACCTTGGCGGCGGGGACTACCCCCAGACCGATTATGACGAGCTGTGCAAGGCTCTGACCTGGACAAAATCCGGTGATCACTATACATCCAAAGCCATGGCGCTGACGGCGGCAAAGTCCCTTCTGCCCATTGAGGTCACCGAAGGGAAAGTGGCCTACTATGTCCCCACGCTCTATGACGACAGCGAACTGCCGAAGGAGGCGACCCCGGAGGATTATGTCCTCTTTGCAACGCTTGCCGAGGCGATGACCGCACTGCAAAACAACACGGTGCCCGCCGGGGCGACCATTCATCTGATGGCGGATTTTGCCGAGACGGTATCGGTTCCGGCGGTGAACTTCACGCTGAATCTGAACGGACATACCCTGACCACCGACAAACCCAACGGCACCATCTTTACCCTGACCAGCGGCGCGGATATGACCCTGACGGATACGGTGGGCCCCGAATTCCACAAAAATGCCGAGGGTACTCTGACCAAGGTGGAAGCTTACGAAACCGGCCGGGGCTTCTCCGTTGCGAAGGGCGCGTCCCTGACCGTTGCGGGCGGTCAGCTCACCGGCTTTACCATGGCAAACCAGCTTGGCCCCGCCATCTACTGCGAGGGCAATCTGACCATCACCGGCGGCAGTGTGACGGACAACGCCTATACCGGCAAGACGGACAGCGGCGTAATCCGCGTAAACAACAAGGATTCCGTTGTGTCCATCACCGGCGGCACCTTTACAGGAAATGCCGGCTACATTGGTGGCGTGGTGAGCATTGAAGCTGCGAAAAGTATGCTTGTCCAGGGTGTTGCCTTTGAAAACAACCAGGCGGCAGTCAACGGCGGCGCCATCGTGGTCAAATCCTGCCCGGAGCTGACCTTGCAGAATGTGACCTTCCGCGGCAACAAGGCGGGCAGCTATGGCGGCGGCCTGTGTACCTATGATGGTTACACACACAAACTGCTTTTGGAGAATTGCTCCTTTGAGGAAAACACCGCCACAACCGGCGGCGGCGCCAGCCTTGGCCGCAACACGAAAGTAACCATCTCCGGCGGCTCCTTCACAAAGAACCAGACGACAGGTTCCGGCGGCGGTCTGAGTTCCGGCGGTTATTCCAGTAACAATGCGCAGCTGGCTGCAAAGGATGTAACCTTCACGGAAAACCACGCCGGGGGAGATGGCGGCGGCATCTGGGCAAGAAATCTGTCCCTGACCAACTGCACCTTTACCGGCAATACCTCCGTCAGCCACGGCGGCGCTGTTCGTCACGCCGCCGATTGGAATCGCCCGGAAGATGTTCTGAGGGTGGATGACTGCCAATTCTCTGACAACAAAGCAGGCAATGAGACCACCAAGCGCAGTGGCGGCGCAATATATTCTGCCGGGGCAGGCATGGGACTGAAGAACACAACGTTCCGGAATAACCAGGCCACAGATGCCGGAGGTGCGGTCTACAGATCGAGCAATTCCACGGACTGCACAAGCACGGTGGAGACGTGTACATTTGCCGAAAACGCGGCAACCAACGGCGGCGCGCTGTGTGTGAGCACACAGGCGGATGTCAAGGACTCAGAATTCGAAAAGAACCGGGCTACCTATGGCGGCGCACTGTATATAAACGCACAGACGAATGTTGAAAACGCGGAGTTTTTTGACAACCGGGCTACCTATGGTGGCGCGATTTGCGTGTGGTATGCGCCGGCAGATATCCGTGGGTGTAAGCTGTACAAAAACGAGGCTACCAACGGCGGTGCGGTTTACCAAACCACAAATAATACCAGCCATTATGTGACCCTTTATCAGGACACCGAGATCTATAACAATACTGCCTATTATGGCGGCGGCTGCCGCGTCGCCCGAATCAGCCTGAACGATAACGCCAGAATCTATAACAACACCGCAAAATACTATGGCGGCGGTGTTCATGGTTATACGATCCTGCGGGATTTCGCTGAAATCGATCATAACAAGGCAGAAATGTATGACGGCGGCGGTGTTTACGGAAGCAGTAAATTGGAATGCGGCTCCATCCATGACAACACCGCTGCCCGCAGCGGTGGCGGAATCAGTACGAGCGGCTCCGTCACGATCAATGGCGGCGAAATTTACAGCAATACCGCGAAAAGTGACGGCGGCGGCGTATGTACCTACAGCCTGACCATGAACAGCGGCACCATCCGCGACAACACCGCCGGACGCTACGGCGGCGGCGTGGGAAATGACGGTCATCTCTTCAATATCGGAATGTACGGCGGCGAAATCCGGGATAACTACGCCGGCAACAGCGGCGGCGGCGTTTACGCGGCTGCTAACGCCGATTGGAGCACGGTTGCCCACCAATGGCTGGTCGGGGGCAGAATCACCGGAAACACGGCGGCCCGAAATGGCGGCGGTGTCGTTCTGGGTCAGCACCCGAACATTACCACCGGTGAAACCCGTATCTACGGCGATATTGTCATTACCGATAACCATGCAGGGAATTACGGCGGCGGTATTTACTACTGCTATGCTTCCCAGCAGGAGCAGAA
This sequence comes from Faecousia sp., assembly GCA_034113565.1. GTDB lineage: Bacteria > Bacillota > Clostridia > Oscillospirales > Oscillospiraceae > Faecousia. Next base: position 8,518 of record JAXEXE010000096.1, on the reverse strand, counting down.
CTTTGGCCTGTACACCGGTGACACAAATCACCTGGGCAAGCCCGCGCTGTACGGCAATACCGCCGCGCTGGGCCAGGATTACTACATCGTGGCAAACGCCAACCCCAACATCTGCAGGGCAACGGATATGTCTATCCCGAACCTTCATGTGCAGGGCTGGCTGGATGAGAGCAACAATACCCTCATCGACACCGAGATCCACGGCAAAAATCCCAAGTACTACGCGCTGACGCTGGCCTATACCGATGAGCTGATCGTGGCTGCGGTGGGCGAAAAGCTGTTTGCCACCGTGGGTGAGGCAGTAGAGGATATTCAGAAGAATCCCACCGGCAACCATGAGATCGTCATGGTGGCGGATTCCCGGGAGAATGTGACGGTGCCTGCCAGCGTGGACGTGAAGCTGAACCTCAACGGTCACACCCTCCACGGCTTCAGCACCGCCGTGACCCTGAACGGCACCCTGACGCTGGAGGATACGGTCAATACCAACTATGATAATCGGGAACTGGGCTACCATATCGGCGCAGGCCCTGCCGGGCAAGGCACCATCACAGGCAGCGCTGCCACCTACGGCGGCGGCTTCGTGGTGCGCAGCGGCGGCGAGCTGATTATCAACTCCGGCAACCTGTCGGAATGCTATGCCAGAACCGGCGGTGCGGCGATCTACGTTAACGGCGGCAAGGCCACGATGAACGGCGGCAAAATCTCCGGGAACCTTGGCTACAACGGAGCAATTTATGTCAACCAGGCCAGGAGCACCTTCATCCTGAACGGCGGCGAGATCTGTGACAATGTCAACCGCTCCCAGAACAGCTATTATGAACTCGGCAGCGGAACGCTGTTCAACAACGGCGGTAATCTGATGATCCTCGGCGGTGAGATTCACAACAACCTGGGACGGAATGTGGTGTACTCCACCGGAAAAACCACCATTACAGGCGGCAGCTTTACCAAGAATCTGGCAGGCGACTCCACCAGTAACCAGTGGGGCAGCGGCGTCATTCGTGTCAATGGCGGTACCACCAATATCGGCGGCACCGGCGCAAACCCGGTGGTCATCAGCGGCAACACTGCTACCGGAGAAGCAGGCGCGATCTACCTGGAGTCGGGTGTAGTCTATCTATCCCATGCCGAACTGAAAAACAACAAGGCTACGACCTACGGCGGCGCCATCTATCAGAACGGCGGCAATCTGGTCGTAACCTCGGGCACCGAAATTTCCGGCAATACCGCCGGAAGCAAGGGCGGCGCCATCTATCAGAACGGCGGCACGGCGCAGATTCTGGCCGGCACGATCAACAATAACCGGGCACCCGTCGGCGGCGGCATCGCACAGAAGGCTACGGGCGTGGCCTGTACGGTATTCGACGGCGCGAAGCTGTACGAGAATGTCTCCACGGTTTCCAACACCGGCAACGACATCTACTCCAAGTACGAGGGCACTGACAGCTGGGACATGGTTCAGAACAAGTCCCAAATGACGCTGGAAGCCGTGAACAACATGCGCCTGCCTCAGTACAATGTCTGGCGGGACGACGCCTATTCCGGCGACAACTACGGAGAGTCGGAGACCCTGATGAAGGGCATGTATCTGACCGGCGCCATCAATCAGAGCAACAACCTCCAGCTGACGACCTACTATTATAAGGTCACTACCACATTGAAGCCTCTGGCAAACAACCGCAAGGTCGCTTTGCTGGCCCTTGCAGGTAAAACGGATAAGGAATCCGCGTTTGTCAGCGGACAGTATACTTCTCCCGCCGCAAGCGTGACGACGGAGGAAAAGACGGCGGCTCAAATGGGCTGGCAGGAGAGCAATGAAACCTACCTGGACAGCAGCGGACACGAGCAGCATTACCTCATCGGCACGGATGGGAAGCTGTATGAGCAAAATCAGATGGCGCAGTGGACCCCCGGAGAGGATTTGAGCAAGGATTCCACCCTTGTCCTGTCCAATGATACCGTGCTCTACAGCGTCCGCGCGCAGTTCGAGGCAGACGGAGAGCAGGAAGGCACCGAGGTTACCGAGAGCAAGCAGAAGGTCAGAGCCTGGATGGAGGTCGAACTGGATGCGGATTCCAGTCAGGCTGCCGCTGTAATTCCGGACGGCTTTACCGGCTACGTTCTGTCGGAAACCAGGGACGGAGAGCCTGTCCAGATCATGCGCTGCTACAAGGAAATCGAGGTTGGCCAAAACGCTCTGATTTACACAACGTTAAGTGTAAAAGTCCGTTCCATGCAGGATGGGCAGACGCTGAAGCCCAGAATCAGCATGTGGGTGGAGGGAAATGCGAGCAATGAGCAGAACCATCCCACCATTGACTGTGACCGTCTGACGGTTTCCGCCACGGGCCGCTACAACGTGACCCTGAAGCAGAACTCCAAACTTGCCTATACCGGCTATTTTGACACGGCTGCCGGCAAGGAAGCAAGCAGACCCGAAGGCGAGACACCGCCCAATGTCGTCTACGGCACCATGCTGGGCTACGGCATCACCGTGATGATGTGCAATACCGATGCCGATGGCAAGACGATACCCGCAGGAAAGGGCATCAAGGGCTTGGAGATTCCGGCGGACGGTCTGGAAATGGAGCTGCATATGAAGGGCGGCCTGTATCTGGACGGCGCGCCCCAGAGCGTTGACGAAACCGGCAGCAACCTTGTTACCCCCATTTTCTGGGCATTGAAGGAAAATGAGAAATCCGATTATGGCAGAGGGGACGGGCAGTCCAGCGCCACCTTCAACATGAACTGGGATGACGAGGACGAACAGTATATCTGCTCCAATTATGCCTACAACGCCGCACCCTTCAACACCGGAAATGACAGCAAATCCTGCTACAGCGGCGGCGGCTGGACGCTGACGAGAATCGACAAATCGGCTGAAGAGACAGTTCTGCATCTGAAGGTCAGCGGCTATGCCTTCGATACGTCCAATGACAATCCAAGGCAAAACTCCGATGGCAGCAACAGCGAGCAGTTCAACAACGATTACACAAAGCCCTTTACTGCCGGTTATCTGCAAATGATCTTCCCCTTCCCGGAGCATGTGATGCAGACGGCGAATGGCTATCTGTCCGTGGATATGCAGGCGGCGATCAGTGATGTGAAGATCACCAGCGCATCGGGTAAGAAGCCAATTGCCGGCACAGATCTGAGCACGCTGAAGGCCTACTACGGAGATCAGGCGCAGGCACATGCTACCAGTGAGATCCGATTCTCGGATAACCGGATTGCCTCCACCAACGGCCTGTATGTGTTCAACGGCAGCGGCAACGCCACCACGAGCACAACCACAAACTATTGGCTCACCGGAGAAAGAGGAGCCATTGCCGGAGACAGAGGCGATGGAACGGTTCCTCTGGGAAGCCAGGTCTATATGGGCGGGCAGCTTTTCTACAGCAGCGAGGAGATCCGGACGGACGAGGAAATGCGGGGCGGACAGCCAAATCCCTACTACATCCCGGAGGGAGAGTTCAACCCGCAGACAGACAACAAAGCGGAGTATTTCTACGCCACCGCCATCAATATGCTGCAAAAGTTTGACGCGGACGCCTATACCCCGCTGACCAGCACCGAGGTCGTGGATCAGAGAATCATTGGTACCTACAACCAGAATAATATCTATGTGACCACCTCGGAATCGGCTACGAACTGGACAAATAATACCAATCTGACTACATCCATGAACCTGACAGTGCTGTACGCGGCAAAGCCGGACGGTAAGAATTGGACTAAGGTAACCACCACTGCGCAGGATATGCTGGAGGACGGGCAGGCAGAGCGGCAGTCCGACGGAAGAATCCTGTACAAGGGTCAGCTGTACCAGCCGACTCAGGCGGTTTTCTCCGACGGCGGTGTAGGCGAGATGGATAGGTATCATGAAGAGCAGCTGCTCTACTTCGAGACGCTGGACGATCTGCATGCTTATCTGGGCGCGGACGCCAAGTGCGTGGCGATCCTCTATCAGGCGCGGGACTGCTGTATCCGTAACGGCAGAAACATCCGGTTCGAGCATAAGATGCAGGTGACCGATGATTTCGATTACACTGGTCAGACCTACTGTACCACCAATGAAAGCCGTGTCTGGACAACCTACCGGCCCGATTATAAGCAGGTCCGTGACAAGGAAAGCACCAGAAAAGCGTTCCTCTACGATTTTAACTGGGACAATGTGCCCCATGCCGGCGTGGCGAAGGGCATGGCCGCTGCCCCCGGGGACTATCAGAGAAATGCGGAATATTCGACGGGCACCTATCAGCCAAAGAAAGTCACGGTTAAGCGGCATACGCTTCAAACAACAGGCGCGGGAGAAGTGGATGAAAATGGAAATCCCATTCTCAATAAGCAGTGGATCTCAGTGCTCCGGGAACAGGAGCTCCTGCAAACTGCCCAGCATGTTTCCCTTGGCTATGTAAAGACCGAGTATGAGTATGGCTGCCAGAAGGCGGGCACCCATAACGGCTACTATCTGGGCAATACGCTCCTGCTGTACACCCTCAGTGCCGAGATAAAGATTAACGGTGCGGATAAAGTTGTCGGATCCAATCAGGACAAGGTTACGTACAATCTGGGCAATGGCGAACGGATTGTCAACTTCCTGGCGGCACCGAAGCTATCCGCTGCCAGCGGAATCAGCAATTCTCTGGTGCATGATGGCTCTCAGTCGGCGGAAATCAGTATTGACCTGACTTTCCCGGCCGGTATTGCCTACCGGGAGGGAAGCATTGCCTTTGACTATACGCCGGAGATTGTCAACGGGAAGCCAAGTGACACATATGCCGAGGGCGAGCTGGAATGGGTGATCGGTTCTCCGCAAAAGAACGCGGACGGCACGACTACGCTGCACCTGAAAACCTATGTTTCGGATATCAAGAAAAATCTGCCGAAAATTGCGTTCAGCGGATTTATCGGGTCAGAAGGTGGCAATGACGTAAAAACCGGAACAGTTCTGAGCACAGAGGCCTCCATCTACGCTACCTATGAGGAGCATAACCAGCTGGCAGCCATTGCCAACAGTGACCGATTTGCCATCACCGTCATCAACGACAGCATGGTCGGCGTTTATCAGGATGCCCTGACCGTGACCGATGAAAGCGGCAAGTCGACCTATTCCCTGGTAACGGAGGTGGGCGAGGACTTCGGCTTCAAGCTGGCGTATTACAATCAGGACAGCAACAATGAGAGCGGTATTACGATAGCGGATGTCCTGCCGCACGTAGGTGATGGACGCGGAACAGATTTTACCGGTGGCTATCGCGTCAAGCAGATCCAGCTGGTATTTACCGGCACCGGTGCGCAAAAAACCGCGCAATCCTATGATGAAAACGGTCAGCTGTATCTGATTCCCGACGTCAAAAATCCCGCCGGGGATAACCAGGCGGCGCTGTTCCAGGCAAGTCTGGAGGGGCAAACCGCTTTGAACAAGCCGGAACCGGTAAGCGATTCCGAGAATACGCGCTATACCTTCACCTATGACATTCCTGAGGATGCAGTGGTGCGGTCTTCGGATCAACTTGGCAAGCTGCTGTACGTATCTCTTCCCAATGTTCAGGGCCCGGCCAATGTGCAGGTGAATGTGCTTTTGAGCCCGACCGACGCGGCTGAAGGGCTCCTAGTCAGCGGAGAGGAAACCCAGAAGGGCGGCAACCGGTATTTCAATGACTTCTCCGCAAAGCCTACGGGCTCCGAGGAGATCATGTCCTCTCTGGATGTTGACGTGACGGTCGTACAGCGCACCATTACCGGATACGCGTTTATGGACATGAATCAGGATGGCAAGTTCACGCTTGGCAACACGGCAGATTCGCATCTGAAGAACATTAAGGTTCAGCTGTATGAAGCGGAGAACGGAACCTTCAAAAGGGACGCTCAGGGCAATCGGATTGCGGCGAAGGATGTCATGGACAGGCCGGTGGACCTTGCTTGGACGGATGAAAACGGAAGGTACACCTTCGATAACATTGCGCCCGGCAGTTACATTGTCGTGTTCAGCGATCCGGACAATCGGTATGTCTGGAAAACGAACCAGCCGGCATTTTCTGATCTGGCAGTCACCATCCGACCCGGTGAGGACAGCGGCTACAACACCACGGCCTCCGATGTCAACCGAAGCACTGACAGATATGGCGATAGCGGGCTGATTGAGGCATACCTTGCTCAAGCCATCAGTATGCCGCAAAAAGGCACGATGAAGACCGCAAAGTACACCAGCGCCAACAACAACGCCGGCTTCTTCTGCATTGAGGCAGTGCTGAAAGCAAACTGGACCGGTATGATTACGGAAGTTCCGCTAGGAACGGTGCTGACGTATCAGGTGCGCAGCGACAACGGCTATTCCGAAGACTTTACCATTACCCAGGTTAAACCCTACGACCCGAAGAACCCCAACGAGTCCATTTCTACCGTGAAATTGTCTCAGAATCTCGAGCTGGACGACGACAAAGTTAAGTTGACGGTACCGGAGGATAAAGCATCGGACTGCGTAACGGCATCCTATACCTGGGAGTCGGATAGCTTCTATCTGCCGGTTAACGACAATCAGGGAAAGCCCATCAAATATACTTTCGAGGCAGCATTGGGTGGAGCATTTCGTGGTGTTGGCTACGATGATGTCGGCTACGATGATATTGTGCGGGCAGTAAAGCTAAATGCCAGGGACGGCAAGACCGCTTTTGAGGTGAACAAGCACCAGCGCAGCCACGATCTTGCCGTAACGAAGGTGGATGCCAAGGACATGGGCAAAGGCCTTTCCAAGGCGCAGTTCCAGATTGGAAACGGAGCGCCCCTGAAATTTTTCAGGATTTCCGATGGCTATTACCGGGTCTGCTGTGACAATTATGATAAATCCGGAGAGAGTAAGGTCACAGTCGATGATAATGGCAGGCTGAAGCTCATCGGCCTGCCGGAGGGCGAGCTGACCCTCACCGAGGTCAAGGCGCCCAAGGGATATGTGCGCCCGGATGGCAGCTGGACAGTGAAGATTGATGAAGGCGGCGTTACTCCGGACAGCTTTGAGGACAATTCTGTGACGGAAAAGCTGCCCGCCATCGCGGTCAGTAAGAGCACCAGCGAGACGACAGACGCACAGGGGAATCCCATAACCACAACCAGCTACGAATACTTCATCACCAATGTCCAGCACAAGCAGATTCCGATTACCGGCGCGGACGGCATCGGGGGATATCTGATTGTTGGCCTCACGTTTATGACGGCAGGCGCGCTGCTTCTTCTGGAGTACAGAAGAAGAAAACGGGCGAATGGTGCTGTCTGACAAAACAGATTGGAGGAAATACAATGAGAACAAATCGAATCGGACGTATGCTGGCTTTCTGCTTTGCACTTCTGATCGCGGTCAGCGCAGTGCAGTGTTCGGTGGTCAGCGCGTCCGCGGCGGCACTTCCCGGGGATACCTGGACAAAGGGCAGTATTACGGCTACCCTGGACATAAAAGAGCAGGACGCCGGAAACGTAACAGTAAATGCCTACAAGCTGGTCAGTGTTCACACTGCCCAGCTGGGCGGAACTAACCCTGCCGTGTTTCAGCCATCAATGCCGGAATACACCTGGGAGAGCGGGATTGCCGGATGGGTCAGAAAATACTATCGTGACTACATTGGCGCGGCTGCCGATGGAGGTAACCCCGCTGACGACTCGGTTCAGGAGGTTTTTTCTGAGGAGAAGGTCACTGACGCAGCTACTTTGGCAGAATTCTACGGAAAGATTGAGGCCGCCATTATGAAAGGCGATATTAGCGGATTGACAGTCAAATCTGTGACGGCATCTGGTGAGGGGCCTGCTGTTATTTCCAACCTGACCATGGGCGTTTATCTTGTAACAGCCACCGGCGGTACAGCAGTGTACCGCCCCACCGTGGCGATGATTACGCCAGAGGAAAGCAATGGAAGCTGGACGATTACGGAGAATGCCCAGGTTGGGCTGAAAAGCTCTCCTGTTTCCCTGGTGAAAACCATTACCGCGGTAAATGGGTCTGCTGATACCACTGCCGTGTCGAGCGATGGTAAACGGGCGGTGGCGGGGATTGGAGACACGGTCAGCTACAAGCTGGAAGTGGATGTGCCCGAGTATCCCAGCCAGTCGGTTTCCAGAGCATTCATCATTCAGGACACTCTGCCTGAAGGGCTAACGCTGACGCAAGACACCATCAAGGTGAAAATGTCGGACGGAACGGAGCTTCAGAATTTGTCCGATCGGATTCGTGTGGAGGGACAAGTCTTAACCATCGATCTTACCCCAGACGCTGGCAAAACGATACAGAATCCTATTGATGGCAAAAGAAAGCTGCTTGTAACCTATGATGCCCAATTGAATGCCGACGCGCCCCTCGGCGAAGCCGGTAACGTGAATACTGCGTCCCTGACTTATAGCAATAACCCCTATGACGCGGATTCCGAGAAAATCGTAGTTGATACAGCGACGGTCTATACCTTCGGCATTGAAGTTGCCAAGGTCGCAAAGGGAACGAAAACAGGCCTGCGGGGTGCGGTATTTGAGCTGA
>JAXEXE010000095.1:0-5472 GCA_034113565.1 Faecousia sp. | reverse complement strand
CCCACCATTCATCTGCCGGATCAGGTGGAGATTCTCGACAGAACGACCCCTGCCTATCTGCGACAGGAGGCGGAGAAGCTGAAAGCGGCGCTGCGCAAACGTTCGGACTACCGGGATGTGCGGCAGGCGGCGGCCTACCTGAAGCGTGTGCGAAACAGCTATTCCAGCTCCGGGCGGAGCTTCGCCTGCCAGCCTTTCAGTGTGCGCAACCTGTTTGCCCAAATCCGGGAGATGTCCCAGCGGCTGGAAAACGTCATCATCGAGCAGCAGAGCTTCGAGGTGCTGATTCCCCACTACGACCGGGAGGATGCGTTCTTTTACGGCGACCCGCCCTACTATGACAGTGAATATGTCTATGACGCGGAGTTCAGCTGGGATCACCATGTGCTGCTCCGTGACACGCTGGCACGCTACAAGGGCAAGTGGCTCATTTCCCAGGTGGACTGCCCGGAAATTCGGTATCTTTTCAAGGATTATGAGATTCTGGATTTCCAACGGATTCACCCCATGGTGCAGAAGTATGCCCCCGGTAAGCAGTTCGGGGAGCTGCTCATCGGAAACTATGACCTTCTGGAGCGGGAACGGGAGGTTCCCATTCAGATGTCCCTGAATGAACTGCTGGGAGAATCCATCCCGGTAGAACAAATTTTGAAGGAGCGAATTATTCCATGCAGAAATCGAATCAAGTAAGTGAATTCACCCTGTTTCCTGTCCCGACGGAGATGCTGGAGGAGGTAGAACTGGATTTGTCTCACACAGTCCAGTACAGCGTTTCCCGGGGACGGCTTGTTATCGAACCCATCTATGATGAGGAGGAACCTACGCGGCGCTGTCCCCATGTCTGCTGCTGTGAGGGGTGCCGGGGATGAAGATTTTTCGGATCATCGGCAACGAGGGGAGGATCACCATTCCCTACGCCATCCGCCAGGCGGTAGGCTTCCTGCCGGATGATGTGGTGTCCTTCCAGCTCATGGAGGACGACAGTGTGCTGGTGCGCAGGGAAGCGCTGCGGGGAAAGGAGAAGATTCCCCCTGGCTCCGGGCGGGACGCTTCCCTCATTGCCTTCCTGGAAAGCCTGGATGAAAAGCAGCGGTACAGCGCGCTGGTTCACCTGTCTGTCCTGTGGGCGCAGAGCTACGATAAACTTAAGGGGAGGGAGCTGGAATGAATCAGTACCGGGTCGTGTATGTGGAGCCGGGAAAGCCTGCTGTGGAAAAGAAAATAGGCTCCAAGCTGGAAGATCTTCAGGAGGCGGTGGGCGGGCTTATTGAATGTATTTATGCCCATGACGACGGGACCCTCATTGTCGGAAACGATGAGGCAAAACTGCTGGGCATGGAGGGCAACCGCAGGCTGGACAGCGGCTCCATTATCGCGGGGCCTTTCTTTGTCATTGGAGAAGCGGGTGAGAACTTCCGCTCCCTGACGGACGCGGAGGTCAGCCGCTATTTGCAGGTATACGCCGAGCCCCACCAAATCTCCCAGCGGGAGGTGCAGGCGGATATGGGCTTCACCTTCTACTGCTTCTGAGAGGTGTCATATGAAAATCAAAGCAAGAATTGACAGAATGGTGAACACCGGCAACGTCAAGGCCATTGCCTCGGTTTCTCTGGACGGAATGTTCGTAGTGAAGAACCTGAAGGTCATGGACGGGAAAAAGGGCTTGTTTGTCTCCATGCCCCAGGAAACCTATCCCGGGAAGGATGGACAGAAGAAGTACAGCAATACCTTCTTCGCTCTGACCAATTCCGCAAAGCTGGCGCTACAGGAATCGGTTTTGCAGGCATACCAGCAGCAGATCGATCCCAGCTATGTACCCCGGCAGGATTATGGAGGGCAGAGCTATCCCCAGGAGATTCAGCACCAGCGGGACTACTATCCCCAGCCCCAATATCCCGAACCCCAGTACCCGGACTGGGTCAATGAATGCGATGACGGGATGCTTCCCATGGAAATGTGTGGCATGTAATATTCAGCGGTTTGCCTCTGCCAAAAGCAGGGGCTTATTTTTTACGCAGAAAGGATGAATTCATGATATTGAACCTGAAACGCTTTATTTCTTTACTTCTGGTTCTGATGCTCCTAATCGGCATCGTACCCACAGCCTATGCCGCGGAGCCGGATACCGGCAGTGTGGCGCAGGAGGACACTACAGAGCCTACCGAGCCGACAGACCCGCCGGGAGAGCCAATATTATCTGCCCCTGCGGCTTTGCGCGCGGCTGGGGACTATGCGGTGATGTCCATTGCCAGCACCCAGAACAGCATCATGCTGTTCGACTATGCGGATAATGGCAACTACACCACCGTCCTCAATTCTCAGGTTGCCTGCGCCTACAAACCCAATGGCAGCGGCACTACCCGAACGGCCTACATCAAAAACCTTGGCTGGCATTTTGCCCGGTACGGCGGCGTTGCTTATCCCGACGATCCCCTGTACTGCATTGAGCCCTGGCGCAGCTACGGCGCCAGCACCTCCGGCAACTCCGTGGACAGAGGTGTGACTCTGGACGGCAGCGGCAGTACCACCGGCAGTAATGTGTGGTACGCTCTGCCCGCCGTCCGGAGAGAGGCCATTGGTCTGATCCTCCTGTACAGCAACCAGATGTGGGACAAATCCGTCAGCGTGACCACCACAAAGAAGGACAGCAACCCCAATGTCCCTCTGCGGATTGCCACTCAGTTCCTGATCTATGAGATTGTATGCGGTCTGCGGAACCCCACCACATTCCAGAGTAATTCCACAAACGAATGTGGCACCTCCGGCGATATCTTCTACAATGCCGAGAAGCCAGCGTTCCATATTTCGCGCCCAAGTATAACGCGCTGGTGGACACGATTCAGGCGGCGAAGAAAATTCCCAGCTTTACCGCTTCCTCCAGCGGCAGCGCGCCCACTATCACCTTGAACGGGGAAGAAACCCCGGTCACGGACAGTAACGGTGTCCTGAGCAGCTTCTCTTTTACGGACGGCAATGGCGCGGAATTTTACAAGAGCGGAAATACCCTGTACATTACCCAGACCGGGGATATCTCCGAATCCACGGTATTCAAAGCTACCCGGAATCTGCCTTCCGCATCCAGCTCCTCATTCAATATTTGGTACATGTCAGGCTCTACTTACCAGACAACGGTATCTCTCGCCAATGCGTCCACGGGAAGCCTCAATGCCTACTTCAAGCTGAAGGCTGTCCCCCAGTTGGGCAATATCAGCCTGACCAAGACCACCGAGGACGGGCAGAACCTCTCCGGCTGGCGGTTCGGCATCTATTCCAATTCCGCCTGTACGAATCTGGTGTCCGGCCCTTACAGTACAAACGGCAGCGGCAAGATCACCGCCACAGATTTGGCAGCCGGCACCTATTACGTCAAAGAGTTGGGGCATACGGACAGCACCATCAATGCGAAGTATTACTGTGCCAGTACAAATCCGCAGAAGGTGACCATAACAGCCAACGCCACAACAACGGTGCGGTTCACCAACAAGCTGAACACCGGCAACATCAGCCTGACGAAAACCACCGAGGACAGCAAGAACCTATCCGGCTGGCAGTTTGGAATCTATTCGGATTCAGCCTGTACCACGCTGGTTTCCGGGCCGCATTCTACCGACACCAGCGGCAAGATCTCTGTCACCGGTCTGACGGCGGGTACTTACTACGTTAAGGAGCTGGGGCATACAGACAGCGCTGTCAATGCCCTATACTACTGTTCCAGCGCTAACCCGCAGAAGGTGACGGTGACAGCGGGTTCTGCGGCAACAGTCAGCTTCGCAAACAAGCTGATCACCGGCGGCGTGAAGCTGGTGAAGGAAACCAACACAGGCAAGAACCTGGACGGCTGGAAGATTGGGCTGTACACGGATTCCGCCTGTACCAGTGCGGTCAGCGGCTCGCCCTTCACCACAGGGACGGATGGCACGGCCACGGTTGCAAGCCTGTCCCCTGGCACGTATTACGCAAAGGAGGAGGCCAGCAACGATCCCTACTGGGAATGTGACGCTTCCGTGAAAACGGTGACTGTTACAGCCAACGGTACGGCAACTGTGACCGTCTCCAACACCCACAAGGGTAGGGGGAAGATCATCAAGGCCATGCCGGACGGCGGCAGCACCGCAGGCTGGGAGTTTGAAGTCTATTCCAGTGACAACAAACTCCTTGGAACCTTCACCACCGGGGAAGATGGTACTGTTCTCACCGACTATCTGCTCCCCGGCACCTACACCGTCAAGGAAATCATCCCGGAGGGCAGTCCCTACACCTGTGACGCGCCCAATCCCAAAACCCTTACCATTATTGCCGGACAGACTGCGGAGGTGACCTTCACCAACCGCCTGAAGCCGGGGGAAATCCTCATTCAGAAGGTGGACATCCATGGGGAACCCCTCGCCGGGGCAGAGTTCCTGCTGGAATGGTCAGCGGATGGAAACCTGTGGCAGACCGTGACCTACACGGATTCTCTGGATGTCTCCGAGGGTACCTGCACCTCAGAGGGAATTCAGGAGGGAAAGCTTACCAGCGGGGAGGACGGCGTGGTGCGGTTTACCGGGCTTTCCCCCGGAAGTCTGTACCGGGTGACGGAAACCAAAGCCCCGGAGGGGTATCAGCTTCTTTCTGAGCCTGTCCACGAAGGCGGCATTCAGAAGGACGGGGAATACTTCATCCAGCTGACCGTGGTGAACGCCCCGGTATTCCAGCTGCCCATGACCGGCTCCACTGGCTATTCCGCTATGACGGCAGTACAGGTGGGAATCTGCGTCATCCTGCTGATTATTCTGTTCCGTCTGGCGAAGAAGCGGAGATAGGCCCATGAATCCGCCATATCATGCCAGGGACAGGCCTGACTCCCCACGAGAACCATTCCCCGTGGGGACTTCATATGAAAACCAATACATTTTGGAAAGGAAATGCTTCTAATGAAACAGTTTACCAAAGCAATCGCCCTGATCCTCTCCCTCACGCTGCTCCTGTGCTTCCCCATTGGTGTCTCTGCCGCAGAACCGGAGAACGCCACCATCGATACCGCCGCCAAAGGCTCCCTGACCATCTACAAGGTAGACCTGACCAATGCCGAAAAGGACGGTGTCTGGGACTCCAGCTATGTTTCCACCGGTGTCTACGACCAGACCGTGAATGATACCCTCAACAGCTACGCACTGAAAGACGTGGAATTCACCTATCTCCGGGTTGCGGATGTGGTCCAGTTCACGGAGTCCACAGCGGACGGCGCGGATTTTGACCATGTGGAAACCCTGTACGGCATCAGCAAAACCGCGGGCGCTGACCTGCTCTCTGCCCTGGGTCTGGCAAACGGCGCCAATCGGTATGAGAAAGCGGACAGCTCCGACAAGCTGAGCGCTTCCAATTACTATTACCAGTCCCACGTCCTGACTTCCGCTCTGAAATCTGTCCTGGAAGCCAACGCCACCACCGTGAAGAACGCGCTGGAAGCCTACGTCACTGCGGGCGGCGGCA
>JAXEXE010000094.1:0-6613 GCA_034113565.1 Faecousia sp. | reverse complement strand
CTCCAAAGCGGTGACGGTTTCACCGAACCGGGATGCCCAGCAGTCGAAGTGGGTCATGTGCATTTCTTCCAGACGGGCATACTGCAAATACCGCTGCATGGTGTATAATTCCGTCATACTGTTGCTGACGGGCGTACCTGTGGCAAAGACCACCCCACGGTTTCCGGTGAGTTCGTCCATGTAGCGGCACTTGCCGAACATATCGCTGGATTTCTGCGCATCTGTGGTGGAAAGACCGGCGACATTCCGCATTTTGGTGTAGAGGAACAAATTTTTGTAATTGTGCGCCTCGTCTACAAACATACGGTCAACGCCCAGTTCTTCAAAGGTCACAACATCGTCTTTCTTATCGTCACCCCGCAGCTTCTCCAATCGGGACTCCAAACCGCGCTTGGTGCGCTCCAGCTCCTTGACGGTGAATTTCTCACCGCCGCTTTCCCGCAGCTCCGAAATGCCCATGGTAATCTCCGCAATCTGATCCTGCAGAAGCCGCTCCTGCCGCTGTTTGCTGATAGGGATTTTCTCAAACTGGCTGTGACCGATGATAACTGCGTCATAGTCGCCGGTGGCAATCCGCGCGCAGAATTTTTTGCGGTTTTTCGTTTCAAAGTCCCGCTGCTTGGTCACAAGGATATTGGCGGAGGGGTACAGCCGCAGAAATTCCGATGCCCACTGTTCCGTCAAGTGGTTGGGAACCACAAAAATGGACTTTTGGCACAGTCCCAGCCGCTTGCTTTCCATGGCGGCGGCAACCATTTCAAAGGTTTTGCCCGCACCAACCTCGTGTGCAAGCAATGTGTTGCCGCCGTAGAGGACATGGGCGATGGCGTTTCGCTGATGCTCCCGGAGGGTGATTTCCGGGTTCATGCCCGCAAAAACAATGTGACTGCCGTCGTATTCCCGTGGACGGATGCTGTTCATTTCCTCGTTGTACTGCCTGACCAGCGCCTGACGGCGTTCCGGATCTGCCCAAATCCAGTCCTTGAACGCATCCCGGATGAGCTGCTGCTTCTGTGCCGCCAGCGTGGTTTCCTTGGCATTCAGCACCCGCTTTTTCTTACCGTCCGCGTCCTCAATGGTGTCAAACACCTGGACATCCCGGAGATTCAGGGAATCTTCCAGAATTTCATAGGCACTGACATAATCTGTGCCGTAGGTGTTCCACGCGGCGACATCGTTGTAGGAAATCCTGGTTTTGCTGCTGATGCTCCATGCGGCGGTATAGGGAGAATACTGTACATCCATGGAATAGCGCAGATAGCGGGGCGTGTCGAAGGTTTCAAACATGAACTGCTTGATGTAGGATTTGTCAATCCAGGTTGCGCCCAGACGAACCTCAATCTCGGAAGCATCCAGGTCTTTGGGCTGTGCCGCCCGCAGCGCTTCCACATTGACCTGATAGGCAGGATTGTCCGCCGCAGCCGCTTCCGCCTGCCGGAGCTTCTGGCGCACATTGCCGGACAGATACTCGTCCGCCGTCACCCAGCCATTGCCGTCCTCTGCTTTGCCGAGGGTGGGATCGTGGAAGATAACGCCCCGGAGAGCGGCGGTCAGTTCCTCGACGGGCTTCTTGGACAGGGAGGACATGAACCCCAGATCTACGCAGGCCCGCTCCGCAATGGAGATTGTCAGGGCTTCACTGGCGGTATCCACGGAGGTGACTACCCGGTGGGGCTGGATGGTACGTTTGGTGAACATATCCGCTTTGCGCTGGAAGTTCCCGTCATCGTCCATGACTTCCAGAGCGCACAGGAGGAAATAGGAGGAATCGTCGGAGAATGCCAGCTTGTTGCCCCGGCTGTTGATAAGCCCATACTTTTCCGTGAAGCTGTCATAGAGCCGGTTCAGCTCCCCCTGTTTCTCCTGAATGGCGGAATCCGGGATGGTTTCGTTCATTTGGAGGTCAATCAGCTCATGGACGCAGGTGCTGAGCGCCAGCATCCCCTTGATCCGCTCCTTGGCGGTGGCATTCAAATCGGGTCTGACCATAATGCTGTTTTCCCGGAAATAGACCTCACCGTCCACAAGGGTATAGGAGAAGTTCTTCACATCCGGCTCAGCCGGGAGGGTGTTCTGAATAGCTTCACCCTCACCCAGATCGGGCAGCTCCGCTTCCTGATAGGTGCCCTGGATATGCTGCACCGCTTCATGGAGCTGGTCGGCAAGGGAAATATCCTCCAACGGCTCCACGGTGTAATCCATGCCGTGAGCGGTGCTTTCGGAGCTGTTTCTGCCCATCACCATTTCCGGGTGGTCGAGGAAATAGCTGTTGATGGCATAACCGTCCTCGGTCTGCCCCAGATGAACCCAGTCCGGGTCAATCTCAATAGGACGATCCCGCTTTTGCAGGAAGATAATGTCTGATACTACTTCCGTTCCGGAGTTGGCTTTGAAAGCGGTGTTGGGGAGCCGGATGGCACCCAGCAGGTCGGCTCTCTGGGCAAGATACCGACGCACGGTGGAATCCTTGGCGTCCAGGGTATAGCGGCTGGTGACGAAAGCCACCACACCGCCGGGACGCACCTGATCCAGCGCTTTGGCAAAGAAGTAATTGTGGATATTGAAGCCCAGCTTGTTATAAGCTGGGTCATTGACCTTGTACTGCCCAAAGGGGACATTACCCACGGCGAGGTCAAAGAAGTCCCGTCGGTCAGTGGTTTCAAAGCCTGCCACGGTGATATTCGCTTTGGGGTAAAGCTGTTTGGCAATCCTGCCGGTGATGGAATCCAGTTCCACACCGTAAAGGCGGCTGTTGCGCATTTCCTCCGGGAGCATACCGAAGAAGTTGCCGACGCCCATGGACGGCTCCAGAATGTTGCCGGTCTGGAAGCCCATATTTCCAACCGCTTCATAGATGGCCCGGATGACCGTGGGGCTGGTGTAGTGGGCGTTGAGGGTGGAAGCGCGGGCGGCTTCATATTCTGCTGGCGTAAGGGCGGCTTTCAACTCCTGATACTCAGATGCCCAGCCGGATTTGCTGGCATCAAAGGCATCCGGCAGACCACCCCAGCCCACATATCGGGACAGAATTTCCTGTTCCTCACGGGTTGCCTGCCTTCCCTCGGATTCAATGGCTTTCAGAGTTGTGATGGCATCCATATTCCTGCGGAATTTGACTTTGGCACCGCCCATGCCCAAATCCTCGTCCGTAATGCGGAAGTTTTCGCCGCTGGGGATGTGGGTATCACGGGGCGGCTCCGGCTGCTCTGTGCGGAGGGTCTGCACCACAATGTCATAGGGAAGGTTATTCTTTTCGCCGGGATATACGGCAACGGTTTCGGCTGATGTTTCCGACTGAACAGGCTGTTTTTCCTGTTCCTCGATATATCTTCTGACAAAAGATATGGGTTCTGTACGGAAGATAGGAAAGCCTGTGGAATTGGCAAAGGTGATGTCTTGGAAGTTTACGGAGCCGAAATCCAGATTCACCCGGTCAACAAGGAAGGTTCTGCCGTCGATTTCAAAGGTGGATTCGCCGGGAATCAGGTATTCTCTGGCAAATTCCTCGTCAGAAATCCGCTGGGCATCCGCTTCCGCCTGCCGGACAATGGGGGCTGCGTCCAGCTTGTCCGCATCCACGACCTCGCCGTTCACAATGCCGTGATCCGCAAGCTGTTCCCGGATGGCAGCGGGGTCAATATCGTCAAGGCGGTCATATTCTTCTTCCGTATAGAATTTATCCGCCTTGATAAGCTGGGCAATCCGGCGCTGCACCTTTGCCCAGGGCAGCACTGTTTCACCGTCAACCCCGGTGACGGTAATCCGCAGGGGCTGGGTGGGATCTGCGCCATACTCACGGGCAAGCCATGCGGCGGTGTCCCGTTCCCGGCTGTGGGCCTCCATGTACCGCACCACGTAGCGTTTGCTGTCGATGCTGCCATTCCATTTCTGTAAGGCTTTGTCAATGTCGGATTGTGTAATCTCCCGGCGAGGGGGTTCTGGATTCAGCTTTCCCATGGAATAACTGTTTCGCTGACCATCCTCACCAACGGCGGCAATGGTCACATCAAACTGATTACGGAGCTTTTCGGTATACTGCTCCAGCTGATGTGACGGGATGCCGCACATATCCACTCTGCCGCCAGTGGGGATCGGGCGGGTGCCGAGGTTCAAATCCAGCACAGGGGCGGCATTCTTCGCATCCTCCCCGTAGATTTCAAAGAAATCCCCGACCTGATACAGTACAATATCCTCCGGGTGGGCGGACTTAATTTCGTTGTACTCCCAGACAGCAGGCTCGGATTCTTCCGGCACTGGCGGGGGCGGTTCGCTGGAGGTAGTTTCATTGACCACAGGCTGTTCCGGCTCTGTGATCTCGGGCTGTTCTGACCCAAGTGCCCCATCAATGACTTCCCCATACCGCTGTTCCGATTCCTCAGGGGGAGCAAACCGCCCGGATTCCACCAGAGCGTCGTAAGACTTGACCACCTTTGTCCACGGCAGTTCCATGCGCGTACAGTTCGGCTTATCGTAGCGAATGCCTTTTCCGTCAGTCCAGACATGGCTCATAAAGTTACGGGAAAGTGCGTTATTTCCACCGCCAATGCCGTATTCATTTTTCAGAAAATCCAGCTTTTCCTTTGCGGTGTGGGGTGTCTGGTAGAAAGCATAGATTCTGGACTTGCTGCCGGAAAAATTGCTGCCGCCGATCAGATGCTCATTGATCTCGTCCTCGGTGATGAAGCCCTTTGCCGCTGGCAGCTCAGCCATCTCGCTGACATATTCCCGCCGGGGAAGGGTGTATTCCTCCAGCGGGCGAATCAGCTTGTTGGGGTGATACATCTGAAAGCGCATCATACCCTTATCCGCGTTGCAGGCATCCCGGAAGGTGTAGACCTGCCTCATAATTGCCCGATAGGATTCCGGCTCAGACAGGAAAACCATGAGCTTTTCCGTTTCCTCCGGGAAACCGCCCCGGAGGGAGCGGACGATGCTCATATGTCCGGCTTCAATGGCTTTTCCGCTGATGTCGTGGGACATATACCAAAGCTGTTCCGCAAGCTGGCGCTTTTCAAAGGTTCCGCACTCTGCCAACTCCACATTGGTGGCAAACTGTCCCTGTTCCAGCAGCTCGCCAATTCGGACAGAAACATCCTCCCAGGACAAAATCTGCACATTCCTGGCATATCGGGCGGTGCTACCGTAAGCGATGTGCATACCGTCCTCGGCGTACCATGTGCATACCTTTGTGGTGCCAAATTGCAGGCCGTAGCCGCCGTGGTAGGTCTTTTCCAGATAATCCACCAGATAGTCCATTGGCTGCTGTTTCGCGTATTCAATAGCAATCCGTGTCCGATGATTTTCCGTATTGCTGCCATAGCGGAGAAAGTGGTCAATATACTCCTGGGGCATGGAAAAAGCGGAGGGTGCGATTTCTGCACTCTCCGCTTCGGCGATGTATGCAATTTGCTGGGCTTCCGTGGGGAAGAAGGAAAACTGTTCTCCTTGGATGGGAGGTTCATCTGTCAGGTGTAGATCAGCTCCGTCAGAATTACTTCCTCGGCCTGGGCTTTCAGGCTGTTCATCAGCCCCACCCATTTCAGGGGGTTGCTGGCTTTCAGAGCTTCCGTCACCCCCGCCGACTGCATCAGCCCCGGCATCATCTGTTCCAGACGGCTGTTCGCTGTTTCGTCGATCTCCCTCAGATGGGGATACAGCTTCTCGGACAGGATCAGGCTGTTCCACAGCACCGGGCGATGCTCCTGAAGGTATTTCTTCCGCATCCTCCCATACTTGCCCAGGGGCTGCGTCTCCTGCTGTGACAGGCTCAGATCGGGAATCCAGTAGTCCCCGCTGCGTGTGTAGGTCAGTTCGTTCATTTTCTTGGCTCCTTTCAGACAGCTTTTCGCGTTCGTATTTTTTGATGGTGACTTCGATACTGCGGAGGACTTTTTCGCTGATTTCGCTGACGGCGCTGCCCAGAGCATATACCGTCTGGGGTGTATTGAAGTCAAAGACCGGCATGAAATCCTCTGCGCCAAAGTGGGCATTTTCCACCAGACCACACCGGGAAAGCAGTGCGTAGGTGGTGCTTACGGTGGCTGCGTTGATGAACGCCACGCCTTTGTCGAGGTCATGATACCCCTCCAAATGCGATCCGTCAACGATGTCGAGGATGTCCTGCTGGTGGGCAAGGAAATACTCTGTGACTTTCACGGAAGAAATCTGTTCCAGCTGGTCAATGAAATTTCCGGGGTATTGAATATTGTACTGTTCCTCTAAAGCGGCGGAAACCACCTGTTCATGCTCCGGGCGGTATTCCCAGAGATAAGGGCTGCGGGAGCGCTCCGTGGTACGAGTATCCGCTACATCGAACACATATTTCAGCTTCGGAGCATCCCCGGAGTGGTCGATGAGGGCGATGCCCTTTGCGCCCCTGCGAACATAACGCCCCATTCGCTTGTTCCACAGTTCGTAGTCCGCGCAGGCCGTGGCTTCGGGGCGCTGGGCGTAGATCATGAGCTGCTCGTGGTAGGGGTACTTATACAATCGGGCTGCGGTGGTCAGAAAATCTGTCCAGCTCTGATAGCTGCCGGTGATCTGTAGTGCCGTAATGTCTGCCAACTGGCGGTATTGTTGCAGTATGGATGCCAATTTGATTTCTCCTTTCCTG
>JAXEXE010000093.1:0-35876 GCA_034113565.1 Faecousia sp. | reverse complement strand
CCATTATTATTTCAATTGTCCCGAAGGGACTCCTTAACTGTCAACTGTCAACTTTCAACTGTCCACTTTTACAAATTCCAATTTGACGCACTGGGGGTTATTCTGATTCGTCCTCACCGTTCAGATACCAGCCCACATGGTTGGGGGTGGCGGGGAAAATGTCGTAGCGGAAGACCTTGCGGATGGTGGCGTACCATTCCAGCGGATTGTTGTCATCGTCATACCGCCAGGCGGAGCCGTAGGGCTGGGAACCCACGAAGGTCATCTTGCAGTCGGGCTTCAGGGCCTGAAACCGCTCCTGTTCCTCCTGGGGCACCCGGGACTTGCCCTCATACATGGCGCACAAGTTCACCAGATTCAGGTCGTCCAGCGGGGACAGGTCGGTGATGTGGGTATAGCTGATGTTCAGCCGCTCCAGCGATTCGCAGCCCTCCAGGCCCTCCGCGCTGTAGATATACTCACAGAAAGCCGCTTCCAGCACCTTCAGGTTCTTACAGTTGGCAAAGGGCTTCAGGTCGCTGATCATGGAGCCGGAAATAATGACGTATTCCAGGCTCTTCATACCGGAAATGAAGGAGGATTCCTTCAGAAATTCGTTGTGGCCGATGTCCATAAACCGGGCGTCCTCGCAATAAACCAGATTGGCACAATTTGTGTCCACCAGATCATAGACAGCCCGGATGATCTGTGCATCGGTGAGGGTGCTGCCCTGTCCGAAGGAGACACGCCAGACCACCTTGGTGCGGTCCCGGTAGTCGTCCCGGATTTTCGCCATGACCTCGTTGGAAATCTGGCAGTTTTCCAGCACAAACCGCTTGCAGTTGGGCAGAATATCCAGCGCCGCGCGGACCTCGGCTTCCCCCTCGTCGCCGATCTTCACATTCTTAATGTGCACCTCTTCCTCGGCGGTGGAAAGCTTCGTGCCGAAGAAGTCAAAGCTGTAGTCAATGACCGCGTTGGGCACGGCCTCCTGCAATACCTTCACATCCTCCTTGGACAGCTGGCTGTTCCCTTCTGCGTCGGACAGCGTCAGTGTTTCCAGAGCGGGCAGCATGGACAGCCTCTGTGCAATCTCCTCCACCTGTTCCGCGGTCATCGCCGACAAATCCAGCTCTGTGGTATCCTCACCGTACTCCCTGCCCAGCAGCTCCACGGTGAAGTGGAGGGTGATGCCCGGGAACTCCGCGCGAAGCTGCTCTGCCTGCTCCAGCGTCAGATCGGGGGTTTTCAGGGTAATCGCCGTGACATTCGGCAGATATTGCAGGTTCCCGGTCAAGGTGTCAAGGGTATAGTCTCCCGGCTCCAGAACCAGCTCGGTGGTATCCGGGGCGAAGGACTTGCCGCCCAGAGTAACCTCATAGATGACTTCCACCTCCGGCAGCCGCTGCTGCAGCGTTTCCAGCATGGCATAGTCGCCGCACTGGGTGGCATCCACTCTCTTCAGGTTCGGGAAGTAAGCCACCAGCAGCTCAATGTCCTCCTTGGAAAGCGCGGCGATGGTCAGTTCCTCGGAGTCGCTGGAAACCGTGCCATTCTGAAAAGGCACGTTCCAGATAATCGTACAGTCCGGCAGCAGGGCATGGAGCTGGTTGTAGTGCTCAATTGACATGGTCTCCTCCCGCAAATCCATGCTCTCCTCACGGTTGGAGTAGGCCTTGCCATCCACAAACACATGGGTATCACGATACCACAAAAATCCCACAGCCCCGGCCACCACCAACGCCAGAATCAGCGCGATGACCGCCAGAATCGTAACCAATTTTTTGCTCATGACCAATCCTCCCGATTCGGTTTCTTTTCATCCGGAAAGCATACCACATTTTTCCCGTCAATGCAACCGTTTACCACAGGAAATCCGCAATCAGGAACCAAATCCGCCCATCGCCGGTGCGGGGATTGGTTTCGTCGGCAATCACTGCCGCCGGGGCTGTCTTCCGTTCCGCCACAGCCACTACCTCGTCACAGTTGCGCACCCGCAGAACGGCCTGTCCGGTTTCCTCCATGGAAAGCAGTCCCATGGCCCGGACAGTTTCGCCCAGCTTCACCCGCTCCGCCAGATCGTTGATGCCGTAGGCCCCGGAACGAATCTCCGGGGCAACGACAATTTCCGCCATATCGTCCCGGCTGTCCCGGAGGGTAAAGCGGGAAACCCCTTCGCCGTCGGAAGTCAGCGCCGTCACGGTTCCCTCCGTCTGCACCAGACTTCCGCCCCGGCCGGTATAATCCGTTGCCTCCCGGCAGCCCAGCAGCCGGGGAACGTACCGGTACATGGCCTTTTCCGGTATCCGGCAGCCCGCCAGTTCCAGATACCGCTCCCCTGCTCTTTCCCGCAGAACTCCGGTGACAGCCAGCGGCGTACCCACCTGAATGCTCTGTGGGAAGCTGCCAGTCACCGGAATGCCCCCGGTATCGTCCTGCACATAGATGGTATCCGGGAAGGTGGTATAGGGATTGGTATTGCCGGAGGTGGCGTAGCCCTCGATGGCATAAGCCGTGCCGGGGGTGCCCTCCCGCGCCTGCCGGATATCCGCCTTCACAGGGTTTGCTGCCCCAAAATGCAGGGTCAGGTCCGCAGTATAGCTTCTCTCCCCGCCGTCCACGGTGCCCTGCACCACTGCCGTCAGCCGAACCTCCCCCGGCTCTTCCCAACAGAGCGGAAAGGTATAGCGCAGATTTCCGGCAGCCGAAAAATCTCCCAGCTTCTCCCCGCCGCGGTACAGCGCCGCGCCGGTGACCTCGAAGGGGATTTCTTCCCGATTATACAGAAGCAGCGTCAGGTTCACGGTCTGCCCGGCAAGGGGGCTGGCAGTCTCCGCAGAAAAATCCCCAATGCCCATATCCGTGAAAGCATCCACCCAAACGGGCGCCGTCACGGCAACATCCCCGTCCGGCTGGGTGACCCGCAGAAAATAATAAGGGTATCCGTCGGGCACCGGAAGCGTCAGCACTCCGTCGGACGTATCGCCGGACGCCAGAACCGCGCCGCCGGTGCCGATGACCTCCACCGCCGCTTCCGGCCCATCCGTGGGGTCGTCCAGCACCACGCCGGCTTCCAGCGCTTCCGCAGCGCCCATAACGGAGCCCATGAGGTTTCCGTTCAGCCGGTAATCAATGTACAGGTCGGCGTCCTGCGTGGCGTAGACCCGCCGCGCGCCCATGGCTTCGTACAGCGCTTCCTCCGAAAGGCTCTTCGCCAGCACCGCCGTCCGGCTCAGGCCATCCTCGCCCCAATTGCCATGGTGGTTGTCCTGCCCCACGGTGGGGGCCACGTGCCACCCACAGTCCAGCGCCTGAATGTAATAGGAGTAGAAGGATTCCCCGCCTTCCCCCTCCACCTGAAGCAGCTGCACCACCGCGTCACAGGCCGGGTCATAGTCCCGGAAGCCCCCAAAATCGCCGTAAAATACGCCGGGATGATTAAACTGGCTCACGGACCCCGGCGCCTTTGCCAGAGCGGCGCAGTAGCCCGCCAGCGTATCCATGCCGGGCTGACGGGGCGTCTGCCAGCCGGGGGTGCCGAAGGTGTTGATGTGACCCACCATCTTGTCCTCGCCCCAGCTCATTTCATAGCCGAAAAGGCCCACAAACCCTTCGTCCGTCACCGCGGCGGCAGCCTGTTTCCCCGCCGCCCATTCGGCGCTGATCTGGGAGCCGTCCCGGGTGACGCTTCCGCTTCCGGCGTTATCCAGAGAGTCGCTGTGGTCTGTCACGGCGAAAAAGTCCAGCCCCTCCACCTGTGACGCATAAGTAAACGCCTCCTGAACCGTTCCCAGTCCGTCAGACAGATTGCTGTGGGCATCCAGCAGGCCAAACCAGGCGTTCCACTCCCGGCCCGGCTTTTCCATGGGCACAATGGAATCGGCGTAAAGGATCCCCTCCAGCAGAACTCCGTACACATCCGCCTTCCCCTCGGGTATCTCTTCGGCCCACACCTCCACGCTGTACCCATCCTGTGTCAGAACGCCCTCCGACAGTGTGCCGCCCCGAATGACAATCCGCAGTTCCTCCGGTGCGGAAGCCAGCGTTGTTTCCACCGCCGGAAGGGGGCCGGTTCCCTCTGAGGTCACTTGTTCCGCAAGAAATACCTCCTGCCCCGTCTGTCCGGTGACCAATACCACATCTCCGGGGACAAGGCGTTCGGATGACCACAGCCGGAGACTGGCGCCCGCATCCTGCACGATGCAGGTTTCCCCTTCGGCCCAAACCACCGTCCCACGAACCGTGACCCCCGGTGTATCCGGCGGCAGCGCTTTCACCTCCGGAATCGTCAGCAGGGCAGCCGTCCCCTCCGGCAGCAGCATCTCCGGTTCCTCCGGCAGAAGCGTCTCCGCCAGCACCGGAGCAGGAAATACCGTTACGCTCAGAAGAACTGCCAGCAAAAGGCATACCGTTCGGATTTTCACACAGCCGACCCTCTTTCGACATTTTTCGACAATCATAACATTTTTCGCGACCCGGGGCAACCTGTTTGTGAAAAAAAGCGCGGGTACTTCAGAGACTGCGCCCCCCTGCGGCAGGCGATTGTTCCAACGTTAATATCTTTTTAAGAATTCTTCCCCTTTCTTCTTAAGAATTTTGATGTTATAATAGGGCCAGAAAAGAGAAAGAGGGGCGATGGGCCGTGTATAATGTTCTCATTTGCGACGATCAGCCGGATATTGTCAACGCGCTGAAAATTTACCTGACGCCGGAGGGCTACAATTTGTTCGAGGCCTTCACCGGGCAGGAAGCGCTGGATATCGTGCGCAAAAACGACATCCACCTGATTCTGCTGGACGTGATGATGCCGGTGATGGACGGGATTACGGCAACCTCCAAAATCCGGGAGTTTTCCAACGCTCCCATTATCCTGCTCACCGCCAAGTCCGAAACCGAGGACAAGGTGCTGGGCCTGAACGTGGGCGCAGACGATTACATCACCAAGCCCTTCGTACCGGTGGAGGTGCTGGCCCGGGTACGCTCCCAGCTAAGGCGGTATGACCGTCTGGGCAGCAAGCCGGAAACCGTGGACGGCAACCTGACCGTTGGCGGCGTGACCCTGGACGACCGCACCAAGTCCGTCATGGTGGACGGGGAAGCCGTGTCCCTGACCCCCACGGAATACGCGATTCTGCACCTGCTCATGGCAAACCCCGGCAAGGTGTTCTCCACCAAGGTGCTCTATGAGTCCGTCTGGCAGGAGACGGCCCTGGGCAGCGAAGGCGCGGTGGCGGTGCACATCCGGCACCTGCGGGAAAAAATCGAAATCAACCCCTCAGAACCCCGGTATTTGAAGGTGGTCTGGGGACAGGGCTACAAGATGGAGAGTGACCGAAAATGAAAAACCATATTGTCTTTAAATTTATCGCCATCGCCCTGTGCGCCCTGTGCCTGCTGGGCGCGGCAGGGGGCATCGGCTGCATCATCGGTCTGTCGGAGATGGACCTGTACAACAAGACCGTGGACGAGTACCGGAGCGGGCTGGAGCGGGACAATGCCAGAAATTACGCCAGCGAATTGGCCATGAACTATGCCAGCAAAATTCTGGGGGGCTGCCCCGAGGATATGTTCCGCGCCTATTACGGCGACGTAGACTGGTTCGTCCGCAATTACCCCAACCACGCCTACACCATCACCGACGCCGAGGGCAAGGTGCTCAGCTCTTACAACATGGATGCGGCGTTGAATCAGGGCTGGCTGACCTATGCGTTCCCCGTCAGCGGGAATTACCTGTATCTGGTGGATGCCAAATCCGGAGAAGAGGAGACGGAAACTGACATTCCCCGGACGGTGGCCGAAGGAGAGGTCTACCTCTATGATGCCATTCAGCCTATGGGCAGCACCGTGTATGGTATCAGCGTAGGCAGTTTCAGCAGCAGCACCGGCTACAGTAGTGACACCAGCATAGGTTTCGTGTTTAAGGATGAATCCGGCCGGGTAGTGTTCCGCAGCTTTGAGCCCAGTTTCGACATCGAGTATACACAGCCAAACTATTTTTGTTGCACCGATGCCAATGGGGACAAAATCTATGAGGTTTCCGATGTGGAGCCGGTGGGGCGTCTGACCATTGACGAAAACGGCAATCTGGTCTTCACCGGCAATCTCCCGGAGCCGGAGGAGACCGTCCCCGAAACCACCGTAGAAACCGTCCCCGAAACCACCGTGGTGGAGACTGTCCCGGAGGAGCCTGTTCCCACCGACGAAAACGGCAACCCCATGGAAACGGCAGCTCAGGAAGCAGCCTATGTGGAAGAAACCGGCGAGCCCTCCAACGCCTCCGCCGTCCCCGAGGAAGGGGAAACCCCGGAGAATGTGGACGAAACCGTGGTTAGCTACACTGAGGAAACCGCCGCCCCGGAGACTACGGCGGAGACCGTACCCCCCACCACGGCTCCCGTGGAAACAGTTCCGAATATTGAAGTTACCGAACCTGTCATGGTGGGCGACAAGCCCCTGAGCAGCTACCAGATCAACGGAATTGCTTACTATGACAGCACAACCGGCGAGGAAGTGGAAGCAAAGTATGTCTACGTCACCATGCCGGAAATGACAGTGACGCTGTACATCGGGGACAACGACAGGGATGCCGCCGCGTGGAATCTGGTGAAGGTTGTTCGCGACTCCCGGCAGATTCTGCTGCCGCTGGTGGGCGTGTGCCTGCTGCTGATGGCGGTGACGGCAGTTTACCTGTGCACGGCGGCTGGACGGAAGCCCGGTATCCCCGAGGTACGGGCGGGAGGCCTGAACCGAATTCCGCTGGATGTGTACCTGGTGGGCGGCGGCTGCCTGATCGCGGGCTGTATCGCCGGCGGGGCGGCCCTGACCCAATACCTCCTGTCCAGCGATGTGTTCACCGCCTGCTGTATCGGCATTGCGCTGTGTTATCTGGGCTGTCTGGTGTTTGTGGGCTTCTGCTACGCCTTCGTGGCCCAGCTCAAGACCCCCGGCGGCTACTGGTGGCGCAACACCCTGTGCGGCTGGTGCCTGCGGCTGTGCGTCCGCTTCGCCGTGTGGCTGGAGGGTATTCTTAGTATCAGAGCCTTCCCCTGGCTGGTTCGGATGGCGAAAAAGCTGTGGGGCATCCTCTGCGCCGGGGCCAGTTGGCTGGAAAAGCGGGTGAACCGTTTTATTTCCTATCTGCCGCTGGTGTGGCAGTGGCTGCTGGCAGGCGCGGTGTGCGTTCTGCTGGTGTATGCCAGTGACGGAGAACTGTGGACTCTGATTCTGTGGGTGCTTCTCATCTGCTACGGCGCCTACTGCTTTGGCAAGCTGATGGACAGCGCCAGCCGCATGAGCAAGGGCGACCTGAACATCAAAGTTGACGAAAAACACATGGTGGGCGCCTTCGCCCAGTTTGCCGAGAGTCTCAACAATCTGGCGAACGTCACCATGGAGGCCGCCCGGAAGCAACTGAAATCCGAGCGGATGAAGACGGAGCTGATTACCAATGTGTCCCACGACATCAAGACCCCCCTGACCTCCATCATCAACTATGTGGATCTGCTGCAAAAGGCCCAGACCGAGGAGGAACGGAAGGAGTATCTGGAAGTGCTGGACCGGCAGTCGCAAAGGCTGAAAAAGCTCATTGACGATCTGATGGACATGAGCAAGGCCAGCACCGGCAACATGACCGTGGACATCACCCGGGTGGACGCGGTGGAGGCCGTGAATCAGGCCCTGGGCGAGTTTGCCGACAAGTTGGATCGGGCTATGCTCAGCCCGGTGTTCCGGCACGACGACGCTTCCGTGCCCATGATGGCGGACGGGCGGCTGGTCTGGCGGGTGCTGAGTAACCTGCTGGGCAACGCGGTGAAGTACGCCATGCCCGGAACCCGGCTGTACATCGACCTGTCCCAGATGGGCGGGAAGGTGCTTCTGTCGGTGAAGAACATCTCCCGGGAGGAGCTGAACATCGGCGCGGATGAGCTGATGGAACGGTTTGTCCGGGGCGACGGCTCCCGGAACACCGAGGGCAGCGGCTTAGGGCTGAACATTGCCAAGAGTCTGATGGAGCTGCAAAAGGGAGAACTCCAGCTGCTGGTGGACGGCGACCTGTTCAAGGTCACCCTGATTTTCCCCGGAATCTGATGAATTCGCCCCCGGAACGGTACCGTTCCGGGGGTTTCGATTGCTATTTTCGGAAAACGCGATATAATAAGGGAAAAAGGAGGAAGTAAAATGCTCGTTGTATTATCCCAATTTTTGAAAAGCACACTGTTCAAAAACTTAAGCGCCGCTGTGGTGATTCTGGTCATCGGCGTGCTGATTATCCGGGTGCTCATGCGGCTCATAGAAGCGTCCCTGAATAAATCCCGGCTGGAAAAGGCGGCGCACAGTCTGATTTTATCTCTTTCCAAAGCGGCAATGTACATTCTGCTGTTCCTGATCGCCGCTTCGACCCTGGGTATCGACGTGTCCAGTATCGTGGCGCTGGCCAGCGTACTGACCCTGGCCCTTTCCCTGTCCCTGCAAAATATGGTGTCGAATATCATCGGCGGCTTTACCATTCTGTACACCCACCCCTTCCACTCCGGCGACTATGTGGAAATTGCGGGGCAGGCGGGCACCGTCCGGGAAATCAACATGACCTATACCGTGCTGGCAACCTTTGACAACCGGGTGGTGTCCATTCCCAACAGTGCGGTAGTGGCGGCGCAGATTGTCAACTACACCAGTGCCGACAGCCGCCGGGTGGAAATCGACGTGTCCGCTTCCTACAATGCCCCCACCCAGAAGGTGCTGGACGCGCTGGTGCAGGCGGGCACGGTGGACAATGTGCTGCTGGAGCCGGCCCCCGCCGCGGTCATCACCGGCTACGGCGACAGCGCCATCAGCTACAATCTGCGCATCTGGGTGAAGCCTGCGGATTATTGGGATGTCTATTTTCTGGTGATGCAGCGCATCAAGGATATTTTCGACCAGCAGGGCATTGAAATGACCTACCCCCACCTGAATGTCCACCTCGACAAGTAGCGACCCGGCGGATACTGACTCTATAGGACTGCCAGCAGCGCCAGAATGCCGATGCCCGGCAGGCCCAGAATTCCGGCGGTGAGCACGGTCACGGCATTGATGGGAAAGAGAATCCCCGTGAAGCCGGCGATGCTGTTCAGCAGCCACAGGCACAGAAAGCCGCAGGCGGAGTGGATCAGCAGCTTGAAGATAAACTTCATGGGCAGCAGCAGGAGCCGCACCGCCACCAGCGCCAGCAGGGCGGGAATCAGCAATGTCACAAATTGTTCCATAAATTACCTCCGTATGATTGGTGCGGTTCAGCATACACTAGCTTCGGACAGCAAGGGAAGCACCGATACAGCCGTGACGACGGATGGGTGTTACATTGTCTGTCAAGTGTATCGCCGCAGGGCCAGCGGTGTGATGCGAGAGCGGGAGAGCAGGGAACGGCTCTCCCGTGTACATTTCATTCGTTAACATACAGCAAATCTCCTGAACGCTCACCGACCTGACTTAAGCAGGCAGATAAATTGGTGTTTCGTTGACAGTTGAAAGTTCCAATTTGCCCCGCTGCTTCTGTCTAACCGATAAGTGTATTTTTCTTTATTATGTCACATACAGCCTGAAATAAAACGGGAACGAAGGGTTCCCCCC
Source organism: Faecousia sp. (assembly GCA_034113565.1). Lineage (GTDB taxonomy): Bacteria > Bacillota > Clostridia > Oscillospirales > Oscillospiraceae > Faecousia. The sequence goes on along the minus strand of JAXEXE010000093.1, from coordinate 26,288 downwards.
TCCGTTCCCGCCTATTTTTTCTGCTTGCAGGCGTATAAATATGCCCGCTTGTAATCTCCCAGCTCCCGGTAGCAGCTTTCCAGCCGGGGGATCGCTTCCTCCGGATAGGTTTCCTCCGCCTGCCGGAAACACCAGGCAGCGTTCTCATAGGCTCCCTCCGCAAGGTACGCCTCCCCACGAAGCAGCATCCATTTTGGGCTGTCCCGGTGCTGCGCGGCTTCCAGAAGATGGGCGCCCCGGCGGCTGTCTCCATCGCGGATGGCCTCCGCCCCGCGAAGCATCAGCTCCTCGTCCAGACTGGGCAGCTGAGCGCACAGCCGCTCACTGCCGCCCAGCCGCCCCATCAGCAGTATGCGCTGCCGGTTCAGCGCGTCGGCACAGTAGACACCCCGGGTATCCGTATGTTCCAGCAGCTCCCGGGCGTACCGCTCCCGGTGCGCATCCACGGCCTGCTCCGCCAGAGCCAGCCGGGTCAGGACGGTCAGCAGCGCCTTTTCCCGGTCACAGACCGGGTCCGGCCCACAATAGCCCCCCAGTGTCTCCAGCGCCTGCGCATACTGCCCGGTATCATAGAATCGCCGGGCGGATTCCATGACCTCCTGATTGGCGGAAACAACCGCCTGCTCATCCAAAAAGAAGCTCATAGGCTTTCCCAGCCGGTCCGCCAGATAGCGGAGCGTTTTCATGGAGGGCTGGGCAGCCCCGTTTTCGATACGGGAGAGCATATTGCGGGTGATTTCCCCGCCGCACAGCGCCCGCTGGCTTAAATTTGCTTCCTGCCGCGCCTGCCGCAGCTTTTCCCCCAGCGTCATGGCAATCCTCCTCCGCGATAACCGAACGTTTTTTTCAGTGTACCATATCCGCCGTTATTTTTCCAGAGTTACAAAAAATTCATTTGCTATTTTCCCTGCTTTGGTTTATAACTGTAGGTAGAATTTCAAAAAGCAATGGAGAATCGTATGGATATTCAAAACACGAAGGAAATACAGGCCTGCTCCCTCCGGCGGCTGACCGATGCGCCCCAGGCAAAGCGCGTTGTCACGATTTACGCGGGGGTGACGCTGGGACTGTCCGCACTGGTGACGCTGCTGGGGCTGCTGCTGGACGGCATGATGTCCCAGGCCACGGGTCTGAGCGGTATGGGCCGGCGGACGCTCCTGTCCTCGGCGCAGACGATGCTGCCGTGGGTGGTGGCGCTGATCACCATGTGCGTAGAGCTGGGCTATCAGGCCGCCATGCTGCGCGTTTGCCGGGGGCAGTATGTGTCGCCCCAGTCTCTTCGGCTGGGCTTTGAGCGGTTCTGGGTGCTGCTGCGCTGCATCCTGCTGGAAGGCCTGATCCTGTTCGTTATTATCTTTGGCAGCATTTACCTCGCAACCATGATTTTTATGATGACGCCCCTTTCCAGCCGGGCCATGGAGCTGCTCGCGCCCATCATGGAGAATGTAACCCTGCTGAGCCCGGAAATGGTGCTGGATGACGCGCTGTACGCCCAGCTCATGCAGGCTATGATCCCGGCCTTTGTGCTGTGCGCCATCGTTATCGCGGCGGCTGCCATTCCGGTTCTGTTCCGTCTGCGGATGTCGCGTTTCGTACTCATCGACAAGCCCGGCATCGGCGCCATGGGCTCCCTGCGGGAGAGCCGGAAGATGATGAAGGGCAACTGTCTGAAGCTTTTTAAGCTGGATGTGAGCCTGTGGTGGTACTACGGAGCGGAAATCCTCGCAAGCCTTTTGTGCTACGGCGACGTACTGCTGCCTATGGTGGGCATCCACCTGCCCATCCGTGATACCGTGAGCTATTATCTGTTCTTCGTCCTGTATCTGGCGGTCCAGTTCGCGGTGTATTACTTCCTGCGAAATCCGGCGGAAGTCTCCTACGCCATCGCCTATGATGCCATCCGCCCGAAGGAGCCGAATACCGAAGGCGTGGTGCTGGGAAGCATCTTCCAGCAGTAAAGAAAGAAACAGAAAAACAGCTGTCGCTGCAAACCGGTGCGAACACCGGTCTGAGACGACAGCTGTTTTTTATTGTCTGGCCTTTGCCAGATAGTTAAAGTAATCCAGATTCTGAACCTGCCGGGAGTAGTCGATCTTGTTGCGGACGATGGATTTGACCCGGGCAATGTAGTCTTCGTCAACGTCGGCTCCCTCCGCCGGGGTAAAGGTGCCGCTCTGGGCATCGAACTGCCCCTTGTCGGTCTTCCAGCTGAAGTCCGGCCAGAGCACCAGAGGGCTTTCCCCGGAAAACACGTCCCGTCCCACCAGCAGCCGGGAGTCGTACTCTACGCCGAACAGATTGGACAGAGTGGGCAGGATATCCAGACTGTACACCGGCTCGTCCACAACGATGTTTTTCCCTTCCAGACAGCCGCTCCAGACAATTAAGGCGTTGTGGTCCCGGATGAATTTATCGTAGCTGTCCACGCCGTACAGCTCTGCCAGATAGTCGGAGGTATTGCGCCACGCGCCGCTGCGCTCCAGACCATAGGGGTAGTGATCCGTGGCAATGACGATCACGGTGTCGTCGGCGATTCCCGCTTCCTCCAGCTGCCGCACCAGCGACTCCATGGCATATTCCAGCTCCTGCTGGGAAGCATAGTAGCACTTCACCGCCTCGCAGTGGTCCATGCCCGCCACCACGTCATAGTTTTTTCTGGCCATGGCGTTTTCCTTCTGGGAGTACATACAGTGTCCGCTGACCGTCATGTAGTAGACGCTGAAGGGCTGGTGGTCAATGTACTGGGGCACCGTCACGTCAATCATTTCCAGATCGCTCTCCGGGAAGACGCCGGTGATTCCCTCCAACCCGCCGTAGCGGGCCAAGAACCGGTCATAGCCCAGATGGGTGTGGGTTTTGTCCCGGTCATAAAAGTCCTTGTTGTGGTTGTGGTAGGCCGCGCTGTAATAGTTCCGGGCCTGAAGCTGGTGCCCCATGGTCAGAAACAGGTTCTGCTGGGTTGCTTCCTTCATGCACATTCCGGCAGTGGTCGGCACCAGACCCACCAGATTGGAAAATTCTCCCGTGGTGGTGCTGGCTCCCCAGGCGGGCTGGTAGTAATCCCGGAACTGGATGCCCTGAGTGGCAAGCCGGTACAGCGTTGGCGTGCGTTCCGGGTCAATCACCTCGGCGGTAAAGGCCTCGGCAGTAATCAGAATCAGGTTCTTTCCCTGAAACAGCCCGGTGTACTCGTTTTTCATGGTGGGCGTCACCGTGCTGACATAGCGGTGGACTGCCGCGACGCTGGCATTGCCCTCGCTCTGGGCCAGCGCGTCAAAGTCAAAGTCCATCACGTTGGGTTCATAGATAACCGGCGGTTCTTCCGTCTCCTGTTCAGGCGCTTCGGTGACTTCCGTTGGGGGCGGCGCCACCGGCGCGAATTCTACCTCCGTGTTTTGCGCCACGGCGCTGTGGGTCTGTTCCAGAATGGTTCCCACGTGAAGGCCGAAGCAGCGAACCGCGCTGTCAAAATTGTAGGAAACGTCCATTCGCTCCACGTCGGTTCCGACACCCTTCACAATGCCGAAGCTCAGAAGATACGCGGCAATCACCCCGGCCAGCAGGAAGCCTCGTGTCCGCCAGCGGGTCTGACAGGGCGCCGCCAGCAGTGCGTACAGCACAACAGGCAGGAAAAACACCAGAATCCGCCAAAAGCCCTGAACGATCAGATGCAGTACAATCCCGGTAAATTCCGTCGCGACCCCCTGGGCGCCGCCCAGCAGCGTATTGACGGGCATGAAGCACATATAAGCATCGTTGACAAAATACTCAACGATATAAAACACCGTCAGCAGCGCCATCAGCCCTGTGCAGGCCCACTTGCCCCAGCGTTTTTCGCCGATAAAGCTAAAAACCAGCCCAATCACGCCGCCGAAGCCCATCGCAAAGGCCAGTACGGCGGCGAACCGTCCGGCGGCAAAGATTTTCGTGGTCCAAAGGTGCAGCAGGCTCTCACAATAGAGCACCGTCACCACCGCAAACAGCCATGCGGGAATGGGGCACTTCCCTAACTTTTCTTTCCAGCGCATTTCCCGGTCTCCTTACGTGGTCTCCTGTCCGCCGCCCGGTGCCTTGGGCTTCCGGCGGCGATAGTTGGGGCGGCGGCGGGAGGGTTTCTTCTCGGGGCGCTCCTGGGTATCTGTTTCCTGTTTCTGTTTCGGCCCGTCCTGCCGCTGCTCCGGCTTCGGCTCCTTCGGGGCCTCGTTCTGGGGCTTGCGGCGGCGGCGATTACTCTTCTGTTCCGGCTGCTCCTGCGCCGGCGCTTCCTCCTCCGTCACCACGGACTCGGTGCTGTAGCGGAAGCGGATGGGTTCCAGAACCATTTCCTGCTCCGGCTCCTCCTTGCGCACCCGCTTGCCGCTGCCGGAAATGGGGGCCAGATCCGCCGGAATGGGCGGGTCGTTTTTCTTTGCCTTGCCGCTGCGAAGCACGGCAATGTCGGCGTTGGCAAACACGCCCACTGTCTCTGGACTATCCTCCATGCGCACCTTCACCCGCTGGCGCAGCAGGTCAATCTCCACCACGGTGCCCCGGCCCTCGGGGGTATCCACAAAGGAATCCAGTCTGGGGCTGGTGCGGATCAGGTCCTCATAGGCATCCTGCTCATACTTGAGACAGCACATCAGCCTGCCGCAGGTGCCGGAAATCTTGGTAGGATTCAGGGACAGGTTCTGGGTTTTCGCCATCTTAATGGAAACCGGCTGAAAATCATCCAGAAAGCTGGCACAGCAGAAGGGCCGGCCACAGATGCCGAGGCCCCCTACCATTTTTGCCTTGTCCCGGACACCAATCTGCCGCAGTTCGATGCGGGTGTGGAACACGGAGGCCAGATTCTTCACCAGCTCCCGGAAATCCACCCGCTCATCGGCGGTGAAATAGAACAGAATCTTGCTGCCGTCGAAGGCAACCTCCGCCGACACCAGCTGCATATCCAGCCCGTGCTCCGCGATTTTCTCCGTACAGATGTCGTAAGCCTTTTTTTCCTTGGCCCGGTTATCCGCCGCGACCCGCTCATCCTGGGCTGTGGCCTTGCGCAGAACCTTGCGCAGCGGGGCCACCACGTCCTTCTGGGCAATCCGGTGATTGCCCCCGGCACAGGTGCCGTATTCCGCGCCCCGGGCCGTGTCGATAATCACATGGTCCCCGGCTTGGAAGCTCTTTCCATCCGGGTCAAAATAGTAAATTTTCTGGCCGGGGCGGAACTGGATGTCCACGACCTCCACCGCCTGCTCCGGCAAATGATTCAGTTCCTGTTCCATAAACGCTCCTTAATCATCAGTTGACAGTTATGCGACTCCTTCGGAATCACCAAACAGGTGAGGCATGAGACAACTGTCAACTGTCCACTATCAACTGTCAACTGTTCCTATCGCAGTTCCCAGCTCAGCCAGCCGCACACGGCTGCCGGGGAAACGTTGCTCATTGTGTAATCCAGCGCCTTTTTCAGGGCGGTGACACCGCTGTACAGATCCGCCGCGGTTCTTCTCTGGGCCAGCTCCCGGGACAGGGCCGACACCGCTCCGCCGCCGCTGCGGCGCATCAGGGCGCCTTCCAATAGCGTCAGCCACTGCTGCAATATCTCCGTCAGAGCCTCCCGCTTCCATTTTTCCATGGGCACCAGAGTTTGGGTCAGCAGCAGCGCGTCCCGTCCGGCAAAGGCCTGCACGAACTGCTCGGTTTGGGGCGAAACCTCCACCCCCTGCGTTAGCAGCGTCCGGGCCTGCCCCAGAAAGCCGCCGCTGCGCGTCACCGCCGCTTCAATATCCTCCGGGTCTGCCTTGGGGAAGTCCATGCGGAGCTGATTCCGCAGAACTTCCGGCGGCAGGGCCTGCATATTCAGTTCGGTACACCGGGAACGCACTGTGGGCAGCAGCTTATCCGGGTTGTCCGCCAGCAGCAGGAACACGCCGTAGGCCGGCGGCTCCTCCAGCACCTTCAGAAGGGCGTTCTGGCCCGGCAGTCCCATGTCCTGGGCCCGGGGAAACTGATAGATTTTGTGCTCCGACTCATTGGGCTGGATGAACATATCCGCCCGGGCCTGCCGAATTAACTCCACCGGCACGGTTTTCTTCTCCGGGTCGTCCACGAGGATATAGTCCGGATGGTTCCCGTCCAGCACCTTCCGGCAGGGGGCGCAGACCCCGCAGGGCTTGTCCTTTCCCTGACAGAGAATCGCCGCCGCCAGCAGCCGTGCCAGCGTATGCTTCCCGGAGCCTTCCGGCCCGGAAATCAGATAACAGTGGGAAATATGGCCTTTTGCCAGACTTTCTGTCAGATTGTCCTTTAATCTCTCGTTGCCCAAAAGCTGGTCAAAGCCCATCTCCCCACCCCCTCAGTGAAGTATGATTATATCACAGTATTTTTGAAAAGTAAAATACCAATGCGTAGGGCGGGGTTATAACCCCGCCGTCCGCGAAGCGGCTAAACAGATCAACGTTGATTGCAAGCGCATCCAATGATTTACCGGGTCGGCGGAGTCATGACTTCGCCCTACGGTTAGCTCCAGAGGTCGGACAGCATGTGAATGACCTGCTTCTTCCGACTCATAATCCGGGGCAGGAAGGCGGTGTTGTCCTTGGGAATCACGTTGAAGGCCTGCCGGATGGAATCGTCGTCGCCTACATAGAGAATTTGGGTGCCCTCCAGCATCACGTCCGTAGCCATCAGCAGCATCAGCTCGAAGCCCTTCTCCTCCTTATGCTGCCGCATCCTGGCCAGAATTTCGTCCTTCCGGCTCAGCACCCCTGCGGAGTCCACACAGGTCAGCTGGGCCACGGCGAGGGAATGTCCCGCCACATGGAATTCCTTGTAGTCAGTAAACAGCATTTCCTCCACGCTCTTGTGCTCCACCGTATTGGAGAACAGGGTCTTGCCCAGCTCGTCCAGAGACACGTTGGCAATCCGCGCCATCCGCTCTGCCGTTCGGATATCCCGCTGGGTGCAGGTGGGGGACTTGAACATGAGGGTATCCGACAGAATCGCCGCCGCCATCATGCCCGCCAGTCCCGCCGAGGGCATCAGGCCCCGATCCTGGAACATGCTGGCGATAATGGTATTGGTGGAGCCAACCGGCTCGTTGCGCACATAAATGGGATTGTTGGTCTGCACATCCGCCAGCCGGTGGTGATCGATGATTTCCAGGATTTCCGCCTGGTCAAGGCCCAGCACGGACTGGGATGCCTCGTTATGGTCAACCAGCACCACCCGTTTTCTCCGGGGCCGCAGCAGATGATACCGGGTCAGAATGCCCACTACTTTTTCCTTCGCGTCCAGAATCGGGTAGCTGGGGTGGCGGTATTTGAGCACCACCTCGCGGACATCGTCCACCCGGTCGTTTAAATGGAAGCAGATCATGCCCTTGGTATTGCAGATTCTTCCCACAGGCGTAGACTGGAACAAAAGCCTGCTTGCCCGGTAGGCATCAAAGGGGGTCGTAATGATGCAGGCTTCCGTGGGGAAGTCCCGCAGCTCCGCGGGCAGGGCCGCCTGACACAGCACCAGACAGCTGACGTTCATTTCCAGCGCCCGGCGGATCATATCCGGCTGGTGCCCGCACAGGACGATGGATTCCTTCTTTTGGAACAGCAGGTTTTCCTGATCCTGAGGCAGAGCGATGACCACCTCGCCGGTGATGGTGTCCGTATTCTCTCCGGCCTCGTTGAGAATTTTTCCTTCCAGCACGGACAGAAGGTTAAACAGGGGCACCTCCTCCAGCATACCGGAGGTAATGCCGGACATATTGTAGCTGGCGATATCCGTCCGGGACAGGATGCCGTAGAGGGTGCCGTCCTCGTTTGCCACCGGCACGGAGGCGATGGCCGGGTAGGAGGCGAACTCGTCCCAGGCAAGGCTCACGGAAACGCCGGTGCTCAAGATTGGCGGGGTGTCAAAATCCAGATCCCGCACCTGATTGTAAAGGTTCGTGATCCGGTTGGGGGCCTGAAAACCGAAGCGGTCCAGCACAGACTGGGTCTCCTCAGAGATCTGGCCCAGGCAGGCAGGCTCATACTCCCGGTCGCCGCAGGCGTTGCGCAGTGCGGCGTAGGCAATGGCTGCTACGATAGAATCGGTATCGGGGTTGCGATGCCCGGTGACGTAAATGGGATCCATAGTTAGCACCTCCGGCGTTTTTTAGTTGACAATTGACAGTTGAAAGTTAGGGTGCGGTGATTTCGCCTGCCAGATTATTTTGAAACAATTCGGAAATATCTTCTGGGTTCATTCCCTGCCCGATGGCCCACATGAGCTTGGTCATGGCAGCCTCAGAAGTCATGTCCCGGCCCTGAATGACTCCCAGTTCCAGCAGCTTGCTGCCTACCTGATAGACCTCCAGATTGGCGCTGTCGTACAGGCACTGGGTGGTAACCACCACGCTGATGCCGTCCTCCACCGCCCGGCGGATACCCCGCAGCCCACGGTGGAGCACGTTGACCCCGCCGAGGCCGAAGGCCTCAATGACGATGCCCCGGTAGCCCATGGCTGCCAGCATCTCAAAAACCGCCGGGTTCAGGCCGGGGGTCAGCTTCAGCAGAAATACATCGTGGCTGATTTCCGGGCGCAGGGCAGGTTCCCCCCGGGAACCCGGCAGCACACGGGAATCCACCACCAGCCCCCGGTTGCTGACCTGAGCCGCGTAGCGGGCGTTGACGCTTTCAAAGGCGGAAAAGCCGGAGGCCCGGACCTTCACCGCCCGGCAGCCCAGCATGACCTTTCGGTCAAAGGCCAGAAACACGCCGGGATGGCCAGACGCCGCCATGGCAAAGGCGGTGCGCAGATTGTCCGGCCCATCGGAGAGCATATCCGCCAAGGGCAGCTGGGAGCCGGTGAATACCACGGGCAGGTCGATATTCGGCAGCATGAACGTCACGGCGGAAGCGGTGTAGGCCATGGTATCCGTGCCGTGGGACACCACGATGCCGTCATAGCCGCCACGCTCTTTGAAAATCCGCCGGGCAATGAGCTGCCATTCCTCCGGACGGATGTTGGAGGAATCCAGGCACATCACGTCGTCCACGGTAATGTCGTAGTAGGTGCGCAGCTGGTTTAATTCCCGCTCCATCACTTCCGAACGGTGCGGTTCCAGCCCGTCCCCACCGGGCAGGGAGGCGATGGTGCCGCCGGTGGTCAGAAGCAGGATTTTCTTCTTTGGAATCATGGGAAGACTCCTTCTGTTCTTTATCATTGTATTATATCCCAACAGGGAATAAATAGCAAGAACAATCCCGGAATGCGCAAAAAAGCCTGTCATACTATTCCTTGATGAAATACCTTCATCAAGAAGGCTGTGCCAAAACACATTCCAGGGCGTATCTGCAACCGATTGCAGATTCCCGTCTCATCGAATTCTTTTAATAAAAAGCTGATAAAGCTTTTAACTATTCAGTCGCCCGTGTCATTGCGAAGAAGTAGCGCACACTGGTTCGCAATGACACGGGCGACTGGTGATTATTCAGAGGTTCCTTAGGCTTACCGTTTTTCCGTTGCCAAAAAATTGGTCGTATAAACCGTATGTTATATGGCATCTACATTACATATTTTCAATCCATGTAAAGAACTTATCCAATCCCTTGTTTTCTCCTCTTGTTTCAAGGAACATCCCTGCCGTATACCACGAATGCGTATTTTTCCTATCGACAACCTCATAGAGTTCACATTCATTTCCGAGGCTCATCGCCTTTTCATAGAATCGCTCTGCGCACGAGAAATCGATCAATCCATCGTGCCTGCTTTGAATAGCAGCATGGGAATATTATTTTTACCCATAAGGGAGCACGGTTCTCCCTTTGTCCTGTCATAGTCTTTTTCAAACAACTGATTCAGCAATATCCTCACAGATAAAGATGTTTTATCAGAAAAGCTATACGGTCCGCCAACGCCTATGAACCCAATTACATTTGACACATCTACATCATACTCTTCCTGCACTTCTTTGCTGTAACACAGAATAGACGCCAGATGCGCTCCGGCAGATGGTCCGGAAACAATCACTTTTGAAGTATTTATTTTCTTGCTGTCCAAGTGTCGAATCGCTGCCTTATATCCTGCACACACATCTTCCATTTGACATGGATATTTATTCTTCGGCGACAGTCTGTATCCAATTGAGACAAATCGATAGCCGGCATTTGCAACACACTGCCCTACAAAGTCAAAGTATTTTGGCGTTCCGGAATTCCATCCGCCGCCATGTATCCACATGATAATCTTGTCACTGATACGATTATCAGGTTCATAGTATAAAAAATACTGATCTTTGTCATTTCCGAAGGCAACAGATTCCGGAATGATATTCTTCCGTACTCGAAGCATCTTACTGTATAAGCCAAAATAGCTGAGACTCTCTCTGATCGAATCCTTCATTGCTACTGTCCTCACAGTTTTGTTTGTTAATATCTTCTCGATGAATACCGGCGCAATCATACCGGAATTCCTGTACGCGCTGCCTCGGAATGCCATTGCATTCTTACGGCTCCTTCTGGATTATCCTATTTCTCCTCTTCCTCCTGCATGGTCGTCCGCTCGTCGATTCGGGTCAGGGCGTACTCCATGCCGCTCTTGCAGGAGTCCGTCACCTTATCGAGGAAATTGCCGTTGTAGGCCTGCAGGGCCGTGCCGATGCGAACCACCCGGCGGTCATTATTGCCCACGCACTCATTTTCCCGGACGGTGTAAATGGGGTGCAGGGTGTAGTCCGTCACCTTGGTGGTGCCGGCGTTGGCGTCCTTGGTAATCTCCAGGTCGAGAATCACGGAATAGTTGGTGGCGCCCCGGTCGGCATCGCCGAAGAAGTCGCCCAGAGAATAGGCAACCAGTGTGCCCGCGCTCTTGTCAAATTCAATGGGCTGCAAAGTGTGGGGGTGGGTGCCGATGATCACATCCACGCCGTTCTTTTGCAGCAGGGAGACCAGCTGGGTCTGGGTTTTGCTGATGTCATCGTTGTACTCGCTGCCCCAGTGGAGCAGGGCAACGGTCAGGTCCGGCTTTTCCTCCTCCATGGACTTGAGGATGGAGGTGATCCGGGTTTTGTCGATTTCCTTATATTCCGTAGCGTAATCGGTGTAGAGGATATTCACCAGATCCTCGTTACCGGCGGGCATACCCCGTCCGCCAAGGCCCTTGGTGAAAGCCACAAAGCCCACCTTCACACCCTGAATCTCCGTCATGGTGTAGCCCTTGGACTGCTTGAATTCCTCTGAGGAGGCGAAAGCGCCCACCGGCTCGATGCCCGCGGCGCGGATGGCCCGAAGTGTCGCCGTCAGACCATTGAGGCCGTTGTTGATGGCACAGGAGTTGGCCATTTGCAGCAGATCCACGCCGCAACCCCGCAGGGCCTCCAGCAGCTCCGCCGGGGCGGAGGTGGTCTCGGAGCCATAGGGCGCGCCGCAGATATTGCCCTCGAAATTCATCACCGTCAGGTCGGCATCCGACAGAATTGCCGCCACATCCTTGAAAACAGGGCTGAAATCGTAGCTGTTCACCGCCATACCGGCGTTGACCACGGCATCCGTGATGTTCAGGTCGCCGGCGGCTTTGATATGGATGGTGGTGATGGGGCTTTTCTGAATGGGCGTGGTCTCCCGGGTTTCCTCGGTGGTAGGTACGGTCTGCTGGACAGACGTCCTGTCCTCTCCGCCGGCGTTTTGGGTCAGCTTATAGATGCCAAAGCCGCAGGCAGTCAGCAGCACAACCACCAGCAGCAACGTCAGCCGCATCCGGAGCACCTGCGCCTGGCGGCGCTTGCGCTGGGCTTCCCGCTTCTGGCGGCGCTTTTCCATTCCATCGTCCTGCTGCGGCATGGTAATCCCTCCCTTTGTGCATGCGGCCACGCCGCAGTTATCCGCTTCTATCGATTGCTCAACAGTTAAATTGTAATTTAGTTGACAGTTGAAAGTGGACAGTGGACAGTTGTGGTATCCCTGCGGGATGAAAAAATATAAACTCAAGGATGCGAAATGCGAAAAATCCTTACTGAAATACCTGTTTTTTTCGTTATTTTTATTTCATTTGTCCCGAAGGGACTCCTTAACTGTCCACTGTCAACTGTCAACTCTTACAAATACCAGCTTATCTATACAATGATTGTTATTATACCTGATTTTCCATCACAAAACAAGGGCTAGAACGTGAACGTTGTTTGAACAGACCGCTCCCCGAAATACGCCCGGGTCTGATCCGCGTTGCGGACGATTTCTGCCTTCAGGGACTGCAAATCCGGGAATTTCCGCTCCGGACGCAGGAAACGGTAGAATTCCAGCGTGATTTCCCTGCCGTACAGGTCGCCTTCATAGTCCAGAATCCATGGCTCCACCGTCACATCCTGCCCGTTTACCGTGGGCCGTGTGCCCACGTTCGTCACCGCCGGGTAAACTCTTCCGTCAATGACGCACTGGCAGGCATATACACCGAATTTCGGCACCGCCAGCGACTGCGGCAGATGCAGATTGGCGGTGGGAATGCCCAGAGTGCTGCCCAGGTGCCGTCCGTGGATTACCTGACCGGTGAGGATGTGGGGATGGCCCAGGAATTTCACCGCCGTGGACATTTCCCCGTTTTCAATCAGCCCCCGGATGTGGGTGCTGGAAATGCGGATGCCGTCCAGAGTCTGCTCCGGTACCACGGCCCAGGGGATGCTCTCCGCCCGGCAGTAGATGGCCAGCAGTCCCGCATTGCCCGCACCCCCCGCGCCAAAGCGGAAGTCCGCGCCGCAGACGAAGCCCGCCGCGTCGTAGTCCCGGCGCAGCAGCTCCAGAAAGTCCTTCCAGGGCATATCCCGCATTTTCCGGTCAAAGGGCAGCGTCACCACGCTGTCCATCTGGTGGCGCTGCCGCAGCAGCCGCTCCCGATCCTCCGGGGTGTTGAGCAGGCGGGGCGTCTGCCCCATCACCAGCGTGTCCGGGTGAGTGGAAAAGGTCACCACGCCGCTGTTCCATCTACCTTCCCGGGCAACCTCCCGGCAGGTCGTCAGCAGTGCCGCGTGTCCAATATGTACGCCGTCAAAAAAACCCAGCGCATAAATCGTCTTGTTCTTCATACTTTTCAAGTCCGTTTGAATGTATTTCAGCAGCGAATGCAAAATGATGAATGCAAAATGCAAAATGAAGGTGTCCGCTTCGCGGACTTGTTTCGATCATCTCCGTAGGAAATACCATCATTCTGCATTTCGAGTTCAGCCCATCATGGAACAGCAAAGAAACTCTTTACCGTCGTCATTACCCCGTTTTCCACCTTCGCCAGCATGAGAAATTCCCCCGTCTGGCTGTAGGCCCGGTAGCTTCCCTCCGCCAGCTTCACAGAAAAGGGATTGCCGTTGCGGCAGCGCTTCTCCTGATTGGCGGTGAGGGTCACGGCGGGGTAATTGCGGAACATGGTGTCCACGTCCCGGAGATACTTTTCCGGCTGGTCAGTGTCAAGCAATTCCTGCAAGGGCACCGCTTCATCAATGGTATACTCTCCCGCCGATACCCGGCGAAGAGATTCCATGCAGCCGCCGCAGCCCAATTGTTCCCCAATATCCTTGCACAGCGTGCGGATATAGGTGCCCTTGGAGCAGCGAACCCGGAGACGGAGGGTATTTTCCGTCCGTTCCAGCAGGGTCAGCTCGTGAATGGTAATGGGCCGGGGCTGCCGCTCCACGGTTTTTCCCTTCCGGGCCAGATCGCACAGCTTCTGCCCGTTCACCTTCAGAGCCGAGTACATGGGCGGAATCTGCATGATCTGGCCCCGGAAGGCCGCCAGTGCCGCTTCAATCTGTTCGTCTATGACGGACACAGGGGCTTCGGTCAGCATGGTACCGGTAATGTCCTCGGTGTCGGTGGTGAGTCCCAGCCGAAGCACCGTTTCATAGGTCTTCTCCGCGTGCTCAAAGAATTCCACGCCCCGGGTGGCCCGGCCCACGAATACCGGCAGCACGCCGGTTGCCATGGGGTCCAGAGTGCCGCCGTGGCCGATGCGCCGGGTGTTAAAAACCCTGCGCAGCCGGGCAGTCACGTCCTGACTGGTCCAGTCCTGAGGCTTATCTACAATTACAATTCCGTCCATGTTATCCCAATTCCAGCATGGCCTGTTCCACGGCCAGGGCTGCTTCCGTGAGGGGCATCTTCAGGCTGGCGCCTGCCGCGCCCTTGTGCCCGCCGCCGCCGAACTTCTCCGTGACTTTTGCCGCGTCGTAGCCCGGCACCGCCCGGACGGAAATCTTGGTGTCGCCGTCGGCGGTCTCCCGCAGGGTCGCCGCAACACACACGCCCGCTACGGTGCGGGGGAAGGAGGAAATGTTTTCCATATCGTCCTGAGTCACGCCGATTTCTTCCTCCACCGCCCGGGGGATGGCGCAAATCGCCATTTTTCCGCCGGAGAGCATCTTCATGTGCTCCACGATCCAGCCCTGCATCTTCAGCCGCCCCAGCGTATTCGTCTCGAACAGCTCCTGATTCAGCTCGTAAATTCGCGCCCCGGCCCGGGCGCACACGGCGGCTGTCTCAAAGGTATGGGCGGTGGTGTTGGAATAGCGGAAGCAGCCGGTGTCCGTGGAGGTACCCACATACACCGCTTCCGCGATCTTCTGATCGGCGTGCACGTCCATCAGGCTCAGTACGTCCCAGATCAGCTCCGCGCAGGATGCGCTGTGGGGGTCCACCAATTCGGCATCGGTAAACGACGTAGCGCTTCCATGGTGGTCGATGCGCAGGGCGATTCTTCCCAGCAGGGGCTGAAACGCTTCCGGCAGCATGGAAGGTGAGGCCACGTCCGTGCTGACAACGGTTTCGTTTCCTTCCGGCGCAGATTTTGTCAGGCCTTCATGAAGCCACCGGAACCGCTGGGAAACCTCTTTGTTTTCCAGCACAAAGGCGGTTTTTCCCAGCTGCCGCAGGCCTAAGCACAATGCGGCGGCGGAGCCGGTGGTGTCGCCGTCGGGGCGGCGGTGGGACAGAATCAGGTAGTTATCGTGCTCCAGCAGAAACCGGGCCGTCTCACTCCGGGTCAGACGTTTCATCGTGCTTCACCCCCAGAGAATTGATCAGCTCCAGCATTTTTGCGCCGTAGGTGATGGAGTCATCCTCCTCCCAGACGATTTCCGGTGCGTAGCGCAGCCGCAGATTGCTGCCCAGCTGACGGCGCAGGAAGCCCGCGGCAGACTTGAGCCCCGCCATGGCCTCTTTGGCCTTCTCATTCTGAAGGAAGCTGACGTACACCTTGGTATAGCGCAGGTCGGGGGTGGTTTCCACCCGGGTGATGGAAATCATCACGTCCTGCACCCGGGGGTCCTTCACCGTCCGCAAAAGGGCCGACAGTTCCTTCTGAATTTCTTCGTTAATCAGCAAAATTCGATTGGATGCCATGGATTGCTCCTTTCAGTTGCGAGTGTGGAGTGTGAAGTGTGGAGTTTGGAGCGTGGAGTGTGGAGTGTGGAGTGATGGTATCGCCTTCGGCGATGATTAAAAATAACTCCTAACTCCTCACTCCAAACTCCTAACTTCCAACTCCTAGCTCCTAACTCCTCACTCCTAACGCATTACTGGCAATTGCCGCGCCACGGTTTGCGGCGCGGCAGAATCAGTTATCTTTTCACTTCCTGCATGGTGAAGCACTCGAAGATATCGCCCTCGCGGATATCGTTGTACTTCGCCACGGTCATGCCGCATTCGAAACCGGCGCTGACCTCCTTGGCAGCGTCCTTGAACCGCTGCAGGGAGCCGATCTCGCCCTCGTGGACAACGATGTTGTCCCGCAGCACGCGGACCTGAGAGTCCCGGGTAACCTTGCCGTCCTTGACCATGCATCCGGCAACGGTGCCGATGGCGGAGACCTTGTAGGTCATGCGCACCTCGGCGTGGCCGATGACCACTTCCTCGTACTTGGGCGCCAGCATACCCTTCATGGCGGCCTCAATTTCGTCCACAGCGTCGTAGATGACCCGGTAGAACCGCATATCCACGTTGGCCCGGTGGCCGGAGGCCTGGGCGGCGGCGTCGGGGCGGACATTGAAGCCCACGATGATGGCGCCGGAGGTGGAGGCTAGCAGAATATCGCTCTCGTTGATGGCGCCCACGCCCGCGTGGATGACGCGAACCCGGACTTCCTCGTTGCTCAGCTTCTCCAGAGAGGACTTGACAGCCTCGGCGGAGCCTTGCACGTCGGCCTTGACGATCAGGGGCAGCTCCTTCATTTCGCCTTCCTGCATCTTGGCGAACAGGTTGTCCAGGGTCACCTTCTGCATGAGCTTGGCGGCGGCGTCCTTCTGGGCCTGACGGCGCTGCTCCACCAGCTCCCGGGCCATGCGCTCGTCGGTGACGGCGTTGAACTCGTCGCCGGGGGTAGGTACGTCGGCAAGGCCGGTGATCTCCACAGGCACGGAGGGGCCGGCGGTCTTGACGGTGCGGCCCTTGTCGTTGGTCATGACCCGGACACGGCCCACGGCAGTGCCGGCGATGACGATATCGCCCTGCTTCAGAGTGCCGTTCTGCACCAGCAGGGTCGCCACAGGGCCCCGCGCCTTGTCCAGACGGGCCTCGATGACGGTACCCTTGGCACGGCGGTTGGGATTGGCCTTCAGCTCCTGCACTTCGGCAGTCAGCAGAATCATTTCCAGCAGCTCGTCCAGGCCCTGACCGGTCTTGGCGGAGATGGGCACGATAATGGTATCGCCGCCCCACTCCTCGGGCACCAGATCATACTTGGTCAGCTGCTCCTTGATCTTGTCGGGGTTGGCGGTGGGCTTATCCATCTTGTTGATGGCAACAATGATAGGCACCTGTGCCGCCTTGGCATGGTTGATGGACTCCACGGTCTGGGGCATGATGCCGTCGTCGGCGGCAACCACCAGAACGGCAATGTCGGTGGACTTTGCGCCGCGGGCACGCATGGAGGTGAAGGCCGCGTGACCGGGAGTATCCAGGAAGGTAATCATCTTGCCGTTTACATCGACAGTATACGCGCCAATGTGCTGGGTGATACCACCGGCCTCGCCCGCAGTCACAGAGGTTTTGCGGATGGCGTCCAGCGTGGAGGTCTTGCCGTGGTCGACGTGGCCCATGACCACAACCACAGGGGCCCGGGTTTCCTGCTCCTCGGCGGTATCCACATGGTCGTCGATAATCCGCTCCTCGATGGTGACAGTGACTTCCTTCTCTACCTTGCAGCCCATTTCGGTGGCGACAAACTCGGCGGTGTCGAAGTCGATGGTCTGGTTGATACCCGCCATGACGCCGTTCTTCATCAGGCACTTGATGACCTCGCCGGCGGTTTTCTTCATCCGGGAAGCCAGCTCGCCCACGGTGATTTCATCGGGAATCTTCACGGTGACGGGCGCCTTGCGGGCCACCTCCATCTGAAGGCGGCGCATCTTTTCCTGCTCCTCGTTGCGGCTCTTGTTGCCCCGGAAGTTACCCTTCTGCTGCTTGTTGGACTGCTTGCCCTTGCCGCCGCCGATACGCTGCTTGCCGCCCTGATAGTTCTGAACCCGCTCGGAGACCAGATTATCCACGTCGGCAAAGCGGTTGGCGTTGACCTGCACGGCGGAGGTATCCACCACCCGGCGCTCCCGCTTGCGTTCCGGCTCCTTGGGCTTTTCCGCCTTGGGGGCCGCCTGCTGCTGGGCAGCGGGGGCGGACTGGGGCTTTGGCGCATTCTGAGGACGGGCATTATTCTGGGCCTTGGGCTGCTGGGCGGCAGGCTTCGCGTCCTTGCGGGGTTCGGACTTATTCTCTACCTTGGGTTCCACCTTGGGGGCGGTGGGCTTCACCGCAAAGATCTGCTCCATGGAGCTGATCTGATGGGTCTGGGTCATGTAGTCAAATACCACATTCAGCTCCTCGTCCGTCATGACCTGGGTGTAGGACTTGGGCTTCTCGCCGAACTTTCCGACAATCTCCGAAATCTCCTTGGGAGTGACGCCGAAATCCGCGGCGACCTCCTTCACACGATACTTAACAAAACTCATTCTATAAAAGCACCTCCATGGTTGGATACGCAATGTTATCGAACTGAGTCACTGTCAACTTCTCAACCGTCAACTGTCAACTCAAAAATTACTTCTTCCCTTTTCTCAAATTCCGCTGATGGGCCTTGGCTTCCGCCTGCCGCTTTTTGGCTTTCGCGGCTTTGGCGGTGAGCACCTCCAATGTCTGTGGGTCAGCCTTGGGCAGGGCCTTCACCAGTGCCAGGGCCATGGCTACGTCCGTGATGGCGGCAATGGCAAGACTGGTTCTGCCGATGGCCAGTCCCATCTCGTCCTTGGTGGCCTCCATGCGGACGCACTGCTGCTCCGTGCCCGCGGCAAAGGACTTTGCCCGCCGCCAGGTATGGTCGGAGGCATCCGACGCAACCAGAATTACGTAGGCCTTCCCGGTTCTGGCAATGGCGCCCACAGGCTCCTCGCCCAGCTCCGCCATGCCGCCCTTCCGGGCTAGGGACAGGTAGTTCAGCGCCTTATTCTCCACGGCCTGCCTCCATTTCCTTCTCCAGCCGGGCATAAACATCCTCGGGGATGGTCACTTCCAGGCTGCGGTCCAGCGCCTTGGAGCGCAGGGCCTTTTTCAGGCACTCGGGGTTGGGGCACAGGTAGGCTCCCCGTCCGTTCATTTTTCCGCCGAAGTCCAGACTCACGGTCCCTTCCGGGGTGCGAACCACCCGAATGAGCTCCCGCTTGGCCTTCCGCTCCCGGCAGCCCATACACTGCCGCTGGGGGATTTTCTTCTGCATTTGGACTACCCTTTCCTCAGTTTGGAGTGTGGAGAGTGGAGTGTGGAGTTATTCTACTCCAGTTCCATACATCTCTCCATTTCCAATCATTCTTCTACGGTATCTGCCTCTTCTATCTCGGCAGGCTCTTCTTCGGGCTCCTCGACGGGTTCTGCCTGAGAAGCGGGCTTGATGTCGATTTTATAGCCGGTGAGCCGGGCTGCCAGGCGGGCGTTCTGACCCTCCTTGCCGATGGCAAGAGACAGCTGGTCGTCGGGCACGATAACCCGGCAGGCCTTCTGACCGGGAATCAGGCTGACGGAGATCACATCGGCGGGGCTGAGAGCGCTGCGGACGTACTCGCAGGGGTCCTCGCTCCAGACCACGATGTCGATTTTCTCGCCGCCCAGCTCTTCCACCACGGCGCCCACACGTCCGCCCCGGGGGCCGACGCAGGCGCCTACGGGATCCACGCCCTCCATGGTGGCGCGAACCGCCATCTTGGAGCGGGATCCGGCTTCCCGGGCGATGTTGCGCACTTCCACCTGACCGTCGGCGATTTCGGGGGTCTCCAGCTCGAACAGGCGGCGCACCAGATTGGGATGGGTGCGGGACACGTGCACCAGCGGGCCCCGGCCCATCTTATGGACTTCCAGCACGTAGACGCGAATCAGGTCGCCTTCCTTGTGCTTCTCGCCGGGAATCTGCTCGGAAGCGCGGAGGATCGCATCGGAAGTCTCGTTGCCCTGACCGATGCGGATGAACATATCCCCGGTGGTGGGGTCAATCCGCAGCACGGTACCGGTGAGCAGCTCCTGCGCCTTGGAAGAATAGGACTCGTACATGACGCCCCGCTCGGCTTCCCGGATGCCCTGAATCACCACCTGCTTGGCAGTCTGGGCGGCGATGCGTCCGAATTTCTGAATGTCCACGGGGATGGCCACGGTGTCGCCCACGTTCACGTTGGGGTTGATCCGCCGGGCGGCGTCAACGTGGATTTCCAGCGCCAGATCGGTCAGCTCATCCACCACGGTCTTGATCTGGAACATGCTCAGGCCTTCCTCACTGAGGTTCACCACCACGTTCTCGGCGGGAACGTCCCGGTGATCCTCCCGATCCTTGCGGTAGGCGTTGGTCAGCGCCTGCTTCAGACGCTCCACCATATAGTCCACGGGAATGCCCTTGACCTTCTCCAGCTCCCGCAGGGAAGCGAAGATTTCCGCGCCGATGTCAACCTTGGGCGCTTCGGCCTGCTTCTTGGCTGTCTTTCTTGCCATGTTCGTGCCTCCTTAGAATTCCACGCGAAGCCGCACCTGGGCGACCTCGGATTTTTCAAATGTAATGGTTTCTTTTCCCGCCTCCACGGTCAGTTTTCCCTGATCGTAGGCTTTCAGTACGCAGGGAATCTCCTTCAGACCGTTTCTGGGGCGGTAAAGCTTCACGGTAATGGGGCTGCCCAGGAATCGCTGGAAATCGGACGGGCGTTTCAGCACCCGTTCCAGTCCGGCGGAGCAGACCTCGAAGTGATAGGACCCGGGGATGGGGTCTTTTTCGTCGAGAATCGGGTCAACGGCCCGGGAGACGGCTTCGCAGTCATCGATATTCACGCCGCCCTCCTTGTCAAGGTACAGCCGCAGGAAATAGTCGCTGCCCTCCCGGACATACTCCACATCCCACAGCTCACACCCGTGGGCTTCCACAATGGGGCGGGCGAATTCCGCCACCAGTTCTGTCACCTTCATTGGCTTTTCCTCCTTAAGGCTAAGAAGAAAGAGAGGCGCTTGCGCCTCTCTTTGCCTACATTCTACCGTTTAACGGGGATATTATACCACCGGATTCCCCGTTTTGCAAGGGGTTTCCTGCGAAAAATGGGCCAATATTTTTCCCATATTCGACGGATTATCGTGAAAAACTTCCAAATGCGGAAAACGGACGGCGAAATCCGCCGTCCATTCCCATATTATTCCGCCGGGTTGGGGAGCGTTCCGCTCTTTTTCGCGGCGGCAAGCTGCATGACGAACACCAGCGCAACCATCGCCACGCCGATGACATCGGTGGTCACGCCGGGGAAAATCAGCATCAGGCCGCCGACACAGCAGACCACGCGCTCATACCAGGGCATATTGGTCTTGAGGTAGCCCTCCAGAGAAGCGGACACCGCGAAGATACCCACGAAGGAAGTAACGCTGATGGTAATGACGCCCACGAGGTTGGTGTCCACAAACAGCATGGCGGGATTCAGGGCGAAGACGTAGGGCACGATGAAGGCGGCAACCGCCAGCTTGGTGGCGGTGATGGCGGTCTTCATGGGGTTGCCCTGGGCGATGGCGGCACCGGCATAGGCGGCCAACGCCACAGGGGGCGTCAGGTCGGCCACGATGCCGAAGTAGAACACGAAGAAGTGGGCCGCGATGGCGGGCACGCCCATACGAATCAGGATGGGGGCACAGGTAGCCGCCATGATGCAGTAGGTAGCAGTGGTGGGCACGCCCATGCCCAGCACGATGCAGCAGATCATGGTCAGGAGCAGGGCAATGAGCACCTGATTGCCTGCCAGCATGACGATGCCGTTAATCAGCATATTGGCAAGGCCGGTCATGGTGATGGTTCCGGCAATGACACCGGCGATGCCGCAGGCGGCGGCAACGGTGATGGTGCCCTGACCGCCGGCAGCGAGGGCTTCCAGCAGGCGCTTGGGGGTAATCCGATTCTTCTTATCAAACAGAGAGACGAAAATCGCTGCCACAATGGCGATGGCGGCGGCGTACTGGATGCTTCTGGTGCTGGTGCTGACGAGATAAACCAGCAGAACCAGCGGCAGCAGCAGGTAGACCTTTTTCAGCAACGGCCGCAGACGGGGCAGCTCCTCCCGGCTCAGGCCCCGCAGGCCCAGCTTCTTGGCTTCCAGATGCACCGCCACGAAAATACCCGCAAAGTACAGCACCGCAGGCAGAATGGCTTTCAGGGCAATCTGACCGTAGGGAATCTGCACGTAGTCCGCCATCAGGAAGGCGGCGGCACCCATGATGGGGGGCATGATCTGCCCGCCGGTGGAGGCGGAGGCCTCGGTGGCGGCGGCAAACTCGGAGTCGTAGCCGGTCTTCTTCATCAGCGGGATGGTGACGGAGCCGGAACCCACGGTATTCGCCACGGAGGAGCCGGACACCATGCCGAGTAACGCGCTGGCAACGACAGCCACCTTGGCGGGCCCGCCGGACAGGCCGCCCAAAATGGAGTTAGCTACATTAATAAAGAAGTCCGCGATGCCGGTACGCTCCAGAAACGCGCCGAAAATGATGAAGACCACAATGAATTTGGAGCACACGTTGATGGGTGTGGACAGGATGCCCTCCTTGCTGTAGAACAGGTAACGGACGATGTAGTTGAGCTTGCCCCATAGGGTGGGATTGCTCAGACCCGCGATCAGGGCGTAGGCCAGGAAGCACCCCGCCACGATCAGGATAGGCAGGCCCACGCTCCGGCGGCAGACCTCCGCCAGTGCCAGAATGCCGACGATGCCAATGACGATCTGGTAGGGCGTGAACCGGGTGCCCTGCTGGATGATGGTCACTGCGTTGAAGGAAAAGTACAGGAACGCCCCGGTACCCAGCACCATGGCGAGGATGTCATACCAGGGAACATGGTTGACCTTCTGATGGGACTTTTTCGCCGGGAACACCAGAAAGCCCAGAAATACGATCCACGCCACGAAGGTGGTCAGCCGCAGCTCTTCCAGCCAGCTGGCAAACAGGGTCACATACAGGCAGAACAGGGAAAACGCCGCCAGCACACAGTTGACCGCGATGCGGGGCTTTCCCTCCCAGACCCGGACGTTGGATTCCTGGTCGAATTTTTTCATGACCGCTTCCAGATCCATAGGCCCTTCCGGCTTGGTTTTTTTCTTGAACAACGCCATTTTCAATCTCCTTCCATATTTCACAGACGCAGGCTGCCACACCGCGCCGCATGATTCGTTTTGTCCAGAAAAGCGATAAATTGGTATTTGTAAGAGTTGACAGTTGAAAGTTGACAGTGGACAGTTAAGGAGTCCCTTCGGGACAATTGAAATAATAATGGTGAAAAATGAAGGTATTTCAGCAAGAATCTTTCACATTTCAACCTTAGCACTTATATTTATCCATCCCGCAGGTATACCACAACTGCCCCCTGACAACTTTCAACTGTCAACGAAATACCTGTTTACAAGGCCGGGGAAAGGCTCCCTCTTTCCGCGTGAACTTTTCCTCCGCCCTGCAAATTGGCGAATTGGCTGCGGCGAATTCCTCGCCGCAGCCAGTGTTTCGTTTCTCCTGATGTGCCGGGATTACTTGGTCTCCACGGTCACGCCCTTTTCGGCGTAATACTTGGCGGCGCCGACGTGGAAGGGAGCGGACATACCGGAGGTTGCGTTCTCCACGCTCAGCTCCTTGCCCTTGCCGTTCTCGGCGGCGATGGCGTCCACATTGTCGAAGATGGCCTTGGTCAGGTTGTACACATCGTCGTCACTGGCAGAAGCAGAGACGATCAGGGTCGCCTTCACGGTGACAGTGGTCACATCCGTATCCTGACCGTTGTAGGTGCCCGCGGGGATGCTGTAGGCGGTGTAGAAGGGGCAGTCCGCCATGAGCTTGTCGGCAACCGCGCCGTCAATGGGCACCAGATACGCGTCGTTGGTAGTGCACAGCTCGGTGATGGCGGCGGTGGGAGCGCCAGCCACGATGAAGGCAGCGTCGATCTTGCCGTCCTTCAGAGCGTCGGTAGAGTCAGCGAAGCTCTGGTACTGGGGCTTGATGTCATTCTCGGTCAGGCCGGCGGCGGTGAGCACGTCCACGGCGTTGAAGTAAACGCCGGAGCCGGGGGCGCCGATAGAGACGCTCTTACCGGCCAGATCGGCAACGGACTTAATGGCGGGGTCCATGGTGATGAGCTGAACCGCCTCGGCGTACAGGCCGCCCACCACCCGGAAGGCGTCGATGGCGCCAGTGCTCTCGAAGGAGCGGGTGCCTGCCCAGGCGTAAGCCATAACATCGGACTGCACGGTGCCCAGCTGGTAGTCACCTGAGGCGATGGATTCAATGTTTGCTTTTGAACCGTCGGTGGAAACCACGGTCACGTCGATGCCCGCCTTGTTCTTGATGTACTGACCGAGTACACCGCCGAAGGCGTAGTAGGTGCCGGCAGTGCCGCCGGTGCCCATGGTCATCTTGGTCGCGGCTTTGGTCCCGCCGCAGGCTGTCAGAAGAGTCACTGCCACGATAACTGCCAGAACGATGGAGAGAGTCTTCTTCATTTTCATAGTCTTTTCCTCCTTGTATTCTCCGGTTTTACGGAGTGAGTGATAGCTGCATTATACCACGGATTTGCATTTTTGCAAGTTCAAAATTGCATAGCGTGCCTGTCATCCCACATTATATCCCGCAAATTGACGGATTCTGTGCGATTTTTGATGGACGATTATGCAGAAATTCGAGTCGGCATTCATCGCAAGCCGTCACCGTTTGTGCAATATCGCCATCCGATTCAGACTTTTTGGCTTTTATTTACAGCATTCCTCCAAAATGTTCCTGCACGGCGGAAAAGCGTATTCTGCCGGCGGATTATCGCATAAAAAGCGCCCCTGCTGACCGGCAATTTGTCGTCAGCAGGGGCACAGAAGCCTTATTTTTGTTCCATCAGGTGCTGAATCAGGGTCTTGTCCGCCCGGTGGTACACCTTGCTGTCCCAGCGGAGATTGGGGCCTTTTCCGCACAGACGCATACAACCCACCCGTTTCACGGTCACACCCTTGGGCGCGTTTTTTTCGGCGTAATCCGCCAGAAACGCGGCTTTGCCGCAGTTCGGCCCGGCGCACAGCTCCATGCAGTGTCCCCCGGACAGCCGCACTCTGGGAATCCGTCGGATCAGCGCCAGCACCAGCGGCTCCCGAATCCCATAGAATTCCGCGATTCTTGCCGGAGTCTCCGCCGGAATGCTGCCGTTTTCCTTCTGAATCTCCTTCAGCAGGGCAATCAGGGCGTTCTGGTCCCCCGGCGCGCCCTGACGGCGGTAGTATTCCAGCGCTTCTTCCAAATTCCATTCCATATTGTTCCCTCCGTTGGCAGGACACGCCCCGGCAGTATCTGCCGGGGCGCTTAACAGATTTATTATAGCACGGTATCTCACCGCAGTCAATTATAATTCCCCTTCAGAGCCGATTTTCTCCTATTTGCACGGATAATACAACACTTTTTTAGAAAGGTTTCCATCTTGTATTTTCAGAACAGCGGTGTTACTATATAGCTACAAAGAGGTGATACCAATGATCTAGTTCACCCCAGATTCCCATGAAAAACGGAATCGAAAGACGGATCTCACCTTTTCTTCCGATAACATAAATTTCTAGGAAACCATACTATAGGAATTGAGACGGAAGCAATTCAAAAAATGAACCACCGAGATCGCGTCTTAATTTGCAGAAAGCGAGGTTACCCAATGATTGACCCCTACTGTTCCATGAAATAACCCTCGGTAGCTACCGGATGGTGGAGCCGCCGAGGGTTATTTCTTTTTGCGGCGAGTCGCCGCTGACAATGCGTTACGGACGCTGACGGTAATCGCTACACCATTGGGTACAGCTCGGTATCGTTCTCTCGTAGAAACGGGGGAACGTTCTTTTTTTGTCAAATTGCAAATTTTCCCCTTGACTCTCACCTAACGTCATAGTGTACAATCGGCTTTGACAGGAGGGATTACCATGCTGACCGTAAAACAGCTGGCGCAAAAATGCGGTGTGAGTGTGCGCACGCTCCACCACTATGACGCCATCGGGCTGCTCAGGCCCGCCAAAACCACCGAAGCCGGCTACCGGCTCTATGACGAAGCCGCGCTGGAACGGCTGTACCTCATCCTCCTGTTCCGGGAGCTGGGGTTCCGGCTGAAGGACATCCGCGGTATTCTGGACGCGCCGGACTTCGACCGCAACCGGGTATTGGAGCAGCAGATTGCTCTGCTGGAACGCAAACAGCGCCATTTGGAGTACATCACCAATATGGCGCGCTTAGTCAAACTGATGGGAGTGAACAACTTGGAATTTGAAGGCTTTGATGTAAATAAAATCGACGATTACACCGAGCAGGCCAAAACCCTCTACGGCAAAACCGACGCCTACCGGGAATTTGAGCAAAAGGCAAAAAGCCGCACAAAGGCGCAGTCTGATGCGGTCAATGCGCAGGTCATGGACTATTTCGTCCGGCTGGGCGCGCTGAAAGGGCAGGCGCCGGACAGCAAGGCTGTGCAGAATTGGGTGCAGCAATTGCAGGCGTTCTTTACGGAGAACTACTATACCTGCACCCCGGAAATTCTCATGAGTCTGGGGCAAATGTATGCCGGCGGCGGCGCTATGACGGAAAACATCGACGCCGCAGGGGGCGAGGGCACCGGTGCCTTTGCCCGGGACGCCATTGTCATCTATTGCCAGAAGTAAAACGCAGCCACGCCTTTACCCGGCGGGGCTGCATTATGTATCGGTTTTACAGAGTGCAGGAAGCAACCACGCTGTAGCCCTCGGGCAGGGCAATCTGCCTGGCATCCTTACTCAGCTTCCAAGTGACCTTTCCCGCCCAGGCGGAGGCCGC
>JAXEXE010000092.1:0-4664 GCA_034113565.1 Faecousia sp. | reverse complement strand
GAGCCAGTGCGCACACTGGCGTGGCAATCCGTACTTCTTTTCATAGCAGGTATGTATTCGGAACGTGAGAAGGGGGAACGGATTGCCACGTCGGGCTTCGCCCTCCTCGCAATGACATGCTAATTCACTATATTCCCCTTTATACAATTGGTTTCTCATACAGGAGGACACCCAGTGTTTCAGAAGAACAATCCCGAAAGCTGGCTCATTGTGGGCCTTGGCAATCCCGGTAAGGAATACGAGCGCTCCCGCCACAATTGCGGCTTCCGGGCGCTGGACATTTTGGCCCAGAATCTGGGGATCAAAGTCGATAAATTGAAATTTCAGGGACTTTACAACCAGACCACCTACAACGGCGTCAAGCTGTTTCTGCTGAAACCCCAGACCTATATGAACCTGTCCGGGCGGTCGGTACTGCAGCTGTCCGCTTTCTTTAAAATCCCGCCCCAGCGAATCATTGTCATGTTTGACGACATTTCTCTGGAGCCGGGACGGCTGCGGGTGCGGGGTAATGGCTCCGCCGGGGGGCACAACGGTATCAAGTCCATCATTCAGGAGCTGGGCAGTCAGGAATTTCCCCGGGTCAAAATCGGCGTGGGAGCCAAGCCCACGCCGGAATACGATCTGGCGGACTGGGTGCTGTCCTCTTTCTCGGCACAGGACGAAAAGGCCCTGAGCGTGTCCCTGAAAAACGCCGCTGACGCCGCTCTCGCCATCATCGACCACGGGGTGCCGGAGGCCGCCAACCGGTTCAATGGCTCCCATCCGTAATGCAATATTGTGCTATAGCTGACTAAGAAAACATGTCATTGCGAGCCAGTGCGCACACTGGCGTGGCAAGCCGTTCTCCTTTGGAGGAGTATCATCATCGGAGTGCCAACGGGGATGCGGATTGCCACGTCGGGCTTTGCCCTCCTCGCAATGACATACGACATACGATTTTGTCAACTAAATTCTTCTTTACCACGGAAAGAGAGATTTTTCTCTCTTTCCGCGTTGCCGCGTTGTGAAAAATGAGGTGATTTTATGGAACAACTGCTTTCCATGCTGAAATCCATTCCCGAATATAACGGTATCCTCGCCGCTATGGCGGACGGGATGCCCGCCGCCGTCACCGGCATCGGTCAGATCAACCGCAGCCACCTTCTGGCGGGACTGTATCACGATACCCACCGGCCCATGGTGCTGCTGTGTCAGGACGATATGGCAGCCCGGCGGCTTCAGGAGGAGCTGAAATGCTTTCTCGGCGAAACCGCCCCCATTCTGCCCGGGCGGGAGCTGACGCTGTACGATGCGGCTGTTGCGTCCCGGGCCTGGGAGCAGAAGCGGCTGCGGCAGCTGTACGATTTGGCGCAAGGCAAAACCCGCCTGCAAATCCTGAGCTGGGAGGCCCTGAGCCTGCGCACCATGCCCGCCGCAGTGCTGCAAAGCGCCGCCTTTACGCTGGAGGTGGGTAAGGAATATCCCCTGGACGCGCTGACAAACCGGCTGGTGTCCGCCGGGTACAGCCGCTGCGGCATGGTGGAAGGGCCGGGACAGTTCGCTCTTCGCGGCGGCATTCTGGATGTGTACTCCCCTGCCGCCGACCAGCCCATTCGGGCAGAGTTCTTCGGCGACGAGTTGGACACCATGGGGTATTTTGACCCCCAGACCCAGCGGCGCAATGAAAATATCGAAAAAATCACCATTCTTCCCGTGGGCGAGACCCAGCCGGGGCTGCATCCCAAGGGGATTTCCGGCCTGTGTAAGGATATTTCCAATTTAATCTCCCGACAAAAGCGGCGGAAAAATCCCAACGAGGCCCTGATTGCCACTCTGAGCCGGGATTTGGAGAAGTACGAAAATGACCTCCACAATCCCGCTTCCGACCGGTATATGGCCCTCATCTACCCCGAAATGACCACGGCGGCGGATTATATTCCGGAGGACGCCATTGTGGTGCTGTGCGATCAAAGTAACCTCCACCGGGCGGCCCGCACCCGCTGCGACGAAATGGGAATGCAGCTGGATTCCATGCTGCAAGGCGGGCTGGTGGCAGGAGAGCTGTGCGACTATGTGTGCCAGTGGGAGGACTTCTGCGCCGGGTTACGGGGCCGGACAGTGCTGTATTTTGACACCTTCGGCGGCTCCGCCTACCCGGAGGAGTGCCCGCCCAAGGTGCTGCTGCCCATGACCGCCAAGCAGCTTCCCGGCTACGGCGGCAATCTGGACACCGCCGCCAGCGACCTGTCCCACTATCAGAAGCAGGAATTCGGCGCTCTGGTGCTCTGCGGCACTCGCAGAAGAGCCGAGATTTTGCAGGAGATGCTGAGCAGCAAAAACCTGTCCTCTTTCATCTGCATCCCCCTCACCACCCTGCCCAAGCCGGGGCAGATTCTGCTGACCGAGGGCAGCCTGCCCTACGGAATGGAATACCCCATGAACCGGCTGGCAATTCTCACCGAGGGCCAGCTGATTGCCCGCAGCGAGCCAAAGCGGAAGGCCCCGAAGAAAACCGGCTCCACCAACCGACAGAAGCTCAACGCCTTCACCGACCTGACCCCCGGCGATCTGGTGGTGCACGAAAACTACGGCATCGGACGTTTCGTCTGCATGGAGCAGATCAAGGTGGACGGCGCCGTGAAGGACTATATCAAAATCGCCTATCAGGGCAGCGACACCCTGTACGTCCCCGCCACCCAGCTGGATTTGGTCAGCAAATACATTGGAGGCGGCGGCGAGGACGCAAACGTGCGGCTGAACAAAATCGGCTCCGACGCCTGGCAGAAGACCAAAGCCAAGGCCCGAAAGGCCGCCAAGGATATGGCGGGGGAGCTGATTCAGCTCTACGCCGCCCGGAAGCGGCAGCCCGGCTATGCCTTCGCGGCGGACTCGCCCTGGCAGAAGGAGTTTGAGGACAACTTCCCCTACCCGGAGACCGACGATCAGCTGCGCTGCATCGACGACATCAAGCGGGATATGGAATCCCCCACCCCCATGGACCGGCTGCTCTGCGGCGACGTGGGCTTCGGCAAAACCGAGGTGGCCCTCCGGGCGGTGATGAAGGCCGTCATGGACGGAAAGCAGGTGGCAATCTTAGTGCCCACCACGGTGCTGGCCCAGCAGCACTACACCACCGCCATGGCCCGGTTCCGGGGCTTCCCGGTGAACATCGACGTGCTCAGCCGGTTCCGCACCCCGAAACAGCAGCAGCAAACCTTGCGCAATCTGGCGGCAGGCTCCGTGGACGTGATTATCGGCACCCACAAGCTGCTGCAAAAAAGCGTGCAGTTCAAGGATTTGGGGCTGCTGGTTATTGATGAAGAGCAGCGCTTTGGCGTGTCCCACAAGGAGCGCTTAAAAGAAATGTCCAAGGGTGTGGACGTGCTGACATTGTCCGCAACGCCCATCCCCCGGACGCTGAACATGGCCCTGTCCGGTATCCGGGATATGTCCACCATCGAGGAGCCCCCCGCCGACCGCTACCCGGTGCAGACCTTCGTCATGGAGCACAACAATGCGGTGATTGACGACGCCATCCGCCGGGAGGTGGAGCGGGGCGGGCAGGTGTACTACCTGCACAACCGCACGGAGACCATCGACCAGTGTGCCGGTGCCCTCCAGCGGCGGATTCCCGGTCTGCGGGTGGGCGTGGCCCACGGACAGATGGGAGAAGACGCCCTGAGCGACGTGATGCAGGCCATGACGGAAGGGGACATTCAGGTGCTGGTGTGCACCACCATCATTGAAACCGGTCTGGACATCCCCAACGCCAACACCCTGATCATCGAAAACGCCGACCGGTTCGGCCTGAGCCAGCTCCACCAGCTTCGGGGCCGGGTGGGACGCTCCACCCGCCACGCCTACGCCTATTTCACCTACCGGCCCGACAAAAATCTCACGGAAATTGCCGAAAAGCGGCTGTCTGCCGTCCGGGACTTCGCGGAATTCGGCTCCGGCTTCAAAATTGCCATGCGGGATCTGGAGATTCGGGGCGCGGGCAATCTGCTGGGCGCGGAGCAGTCCGGTCACATGATGAGTGTGGGCTACGATATGTACCTGAAGCTGCTGGACGAAGCGGTTCTGGAAGAGCAGGGTGCGGCCCCCAAGGCCCCCGACTGCACTGCCGACCTGAACGTCACCGCCAACGTGGACAAGGAGTATGTGTCCCGGGGCGAGGAGCGGATGGACCTGTACCGCCGGATGGCTGCCATCCGGACACAGGAGGACGCCGACGACCTGCTGGACGAGATCGTGGACCGCTACGGCGAGCCGCCCAGAGGGGTGCTGAACCTCATCGACATCGCCCTGCTCCGGGCCAAGGCCCGGGAAGCCGGCATCAAGGACATCAAGCAGAAGGCCGGCGACGTGCTGTTTACCCTTGTAAATCTCAACTTCGAGGCCGTCAGCGCATTGTGCAATGACCCGGACTACAAGACCCGGGTCACCTTCCTCGCCAGCGCCAAGGAGCCGACGCTGCGGCTGAAACTTGCTTCCGGAGTGGACAGTCTGAAGCAGAGCAAGGTCTTCATCGACCGCTACCGCGGCTGCTGCAATGCTTAAGGGCGCGGCAAATTGTAATTTGCGGGGATGCCCCCGCGGGCAATGCGTGCACGGCTGGTCTGTAATCGTTACTTCCCTGACCCACTCGGTATCGTTACCCGGTACCGTAGGGGGGGGGGATG
>JAXEXE010000091.1:0-14412 GCA_034113565.1 Faecousia sp. | reverse complement strand
TGCGAGCCAGTGCGCTTAAGTGGCGTGGCAATCCGTTCCCCTTAAAATGTCCCGATTTTGCACCTGTTACCAAGGAGAAAACGGATTGCCACGTCGCTTCGCTCCTCGCAATGACACCTAAATCAACAATGTTCTCCTTTTCCTGAGTAAGCAAAGAATGACAATCAAAGCGGCTTGCGGTTTTCATAGACCCTTTGAATCTCTTTCAGGAAATTCTCGTCTGCGGGACAGAATTGGAAGAGACCAATCTGGCTGGGGTGAATCCACCGCAGATCCCTGTGCTCCAGCGCCTGGGGGACACCGCTTTCCAGACGGCAGTGGAACAGGGTCAGCCGGATCAGCATATCCGGGTAGTCGTGGTATTCCTGCCAAAACTGACTGCCCACGCTCACGTGGATTGCCAGTTCCTCGGCGCATTCCCGTTCCAGCGCCTGCTCCATGGTCTCGCCCGGCTCCACCTTGCCGCCCACAAATTCCCACATTAGGCCCCGTGTCTTGTGTTCGGGCCGCTGGCAGATGAGAAATTTGTCCTTCTCCCAGATCAGGGCCGCCACCACATCCACCGGCTTTTTCCGGGTCAAAACGGTAGCGGATACAGGGAGAACCGTGATCTGTCCCTCCGCTGTGAACAGAGGTTCGGTGCCTGCCTGTTGATCGTGGATATTCACCTCCCACCGGCCGGGGGGCAGGGGAAGGGTGAGGTCACAGCCATCGGCGTTGAATATGATAAAAATGCTGTGATACCGGTCCTCCACCCGATAGGCCGCGGCCCGGGGGTTCTCCACCTCCACAGGAAACACCGTTTGGCTGACGGTTTCCCGTTTGGCCTGCCGCAGTCCCTCATGGGCCTTCCGGAAGGCCAGCAGCCCCCGGTAATACTGAAAAACCGCCTGATATTCCGGCTTGTCCAGCGTATCCCAGCGCAGGGCGTTGACCCGGTCCGGGGAGCGGTAGCTGTTTTCCTCGAACCGCCCCCGGCCCTTGGGCTTGGAGCGCAGCATTTCCTCACCGGCCTGCAAAAAGGGAACGCCCTGAGACAAAAAGACAAAGGCAGCCGCCAGACAGTTCTGACGCACCCGGGTTTCGAAGGACGCTTCCGGGGAGATGATTGCCAGCCGGTCAAAGAGGGTGTTGTTGTCGTGGCAGGAGACGTAGTTGACGCACTGCTCCGGCTGCCCCGCCCAGAAGGGCATCCCCATAAAGCAGGCGTTCAGCTGCCCTTTGTCGCAAACGGACCCGGACACGAAGCCGGGGGCGCGGCTGTCAAAAATCGAGCCCCGCAGAAGGTCGCGAAGGGTGTCGTTAAAAAAGGAGAAGCCCGGCATTTTGGAGGAGTTGCCCTGCACCGCCAGCTCTACACCGGGCTTTACGGGCTGGGTGTCCATGTGCCAGCCTTCGGCGTAGAAAACAGCCTTGGGGTGGCGGCTGTGGACGGTTCTGACAATTTCATTCACCGTGACAATGTCCAGTAAGCCCATTAAATCAAAGCGAAAGCCGTCAATATGGTATTCATCCGCCCAGAAATTGACGGAATCTACAATAAATTTACGCACCATGCTCCGCTCGGTGGCGGTGTCGTTGCCGCAGCAGGAGCCGTTGCTGTAGTGCCCGGCTTCGTCCATGCGGCTGAAATAGCCGGGGACGATCTGGTTAAAACAGAAGCTGCCCGCGTCAAAAACGTGGTTGTACACCACGTCCATCACAACGCTCAGCCCCGCGTCATGGACGGCCTGCACCAAACGCTTCATTTCCCGCACCCGGGTTTCGCCGTGGAAGGGGTCGCTTGCGTAGGAGCCTTCCGGCACGTTAAAATTCACCGGGTCATAGCCCCAGTTGTACTGGGGGCTGGGGGCGCTTTCATCGGGATAGCCAAAGTCAAAGACGGGCATCAGATGAATGTGGGTCACGCCTAAGGCTTTGATGTGGTCGAGGCCCGTGGCATTGCCGCCCCGGGTTTTTTGCCCGGTCTCCGTCAGTCCCAGAAACTTGCCCTTATGGCGGATGTGGCTGGAGCGGTGCATGGAAAGATCCCGGATGTGCAGCTCATACAGCACCGCGTCGGTGATGCCCTTTCCGGGGAAGGGGTCGTGATCGGATTCCCAGCCTTCGGGGTCGGTGCTCTTTAAATCCAGCACCATGGCCCGCTGACCGTTGACGCCGACCGCCCGGGCGTAGGGGTCGCAGGCCTCCCGGGTCTGACCATCCACGGTCACCAGATAGGTATAGTACAGCCCGTTCAGATTGCCGTACCGCTGGGCAAACCAGGTGCCGTTCACATCGGGGTGCATCCGCTGCCGGGCCAGCGGCTCGCCGCCGCTGCCCTCCCGGTAGAACAGAAGGGAAACCTCCCGGGCCGTAGGCGCCCAGACCCGGAACACCGTTTTTTCCTCCGACCAGAAAGCGCCCAGATCCCGTCCGGGATAGGTATACTTCTTCTCAAACTCCGCAGAATCATAGGGGTTGGACATGGCATTGTACCTCTCATCGTTACTGCCACGGATTATACCACGGAAGCGCCCCCCGTGTAAAGCGGAATCCGAAAAAAGTCAGCCGGCTTCTTCTTGCCGCAATTTTTCAAAAAAAGCGTTCAGCCCATCATTGAAGATGCACCATCTGGTGTCGCTGAGGGCTTCGGCGGAATGGCTGTCCAGCTGCAGCTGTACCTGGTTGTCGCCGTCATAGCGCAGCCGCATGGTTACCTCCCCGCTGACAAGGCTCACGACGGTGATGGGGGTGTTTATGAAACCGCTGGCGTAGAAATCCGCTTCTGTCAGGCTGTTCAGAATTCCCACCAGTTCCTCCGTCTGCGCCTGCGTCAAAGCCCGGGCATTGTCACCTTTCAGCATGGCGTGGCTGCCCGCTTTTTTCAGGCTGTTGGTGATGGCATAGGGAGTCACCAGCGGATTATCCAGCGTAAAGGGGGCATAGAGGGTATACTCCTGCGCTTCCTCCCAGAAGTGGATGCCAACCCGGTACTGCCCCGCGTCCAGATAGCCAAGCAGGGGCCAGTCCAGAGTCCGGTGATTATTGTCGGTGACGACAACATGGATGGTTCTCTGACCGGGCGCCTCCACCGGCTGGAGCACCGGTTCAATCCACTGATTGGGCTGCACCACCTGCCACCCGCCGCTGGTATTCTGCTTTTCCAGCCAGTAGATGCTGTCGGTAACGGCGTCCACGTCCTGAAAGGCGTTGTCCGGGTGGTAGGTCAGCGCCATGCCGGTGGGGGTCACGTCCTCGGCGGTGATGGACATTTGCGCCACCGTCACCTTTGGCGGCTCCGGGGTGACGGGGTTGGTCAGAAAGCAAACGGCGATCACAGCGCAGATAAGAACCGCCGCCAGAACGGCCCGGAGGGTGGGCCTGCGGAAGGAAAGCACCCGCTTGACCCGCTCCTTCACCCCCACCTCTCCGAAGGCCACGGGACAGGCGGCGAGAAAGCGGCGGCCGGCGCTGCAATTGAGCAGGGCCTGAGAATAATTTGCCCGGTGGGAAGGGGAAAGGGCACTGGCGACCTTTTCGTCACAGGCCAGCTCCATGTCCCGGCAGAACAGGGCGTAGCCCAGCCACAGCAGGGGCTGGAACCAGTAGATACAGAGCAGGCCGAAGCCCAGCGCCTTCCACAGGGGGTCCCTGCGCCTGATGTGGGCGCGCTCGTGGGCGATGACGTAGGGCATATCCTCCCGGGAGAGGGCGTTTGGCAGATAAATCCGCGGGCGAAGGACACCCAGCACAAAGGGTGTGGGAATGGCTGCGCCCTGATAGAGATTCCCGTCAATCCGAACCGCCCCTTTCACCCGGCGGGAAAGCCGCCGATAGCTGACGAGGGTGTACAGCGCCATCCCCGCCAGCCCTGCGCACCAGAGGATGGAAGCCGCCGCGACGATTTCTTGTGCCGGGGTGGGGGAGACGGGGAGCCCGTCGGGAAGCACCGCTTCCAAAACCGGAGAGACGGGGGCTTCCGTGGCATCGGGCGCCATTTCCATCGCCGGCACGGTGTTCCATACCGCCTCCGGTGACACCGGCTGGGCATCGGGAATCAGGCTCAGAGGGCTTTCCGGCGAAAATGGGCACAACAGCCGCAGGGCTACCAGCCCCCACAGAGCGCAGACGGCCCACCGGGGCGCCTTTTCAGCAGAAACCGGGCGGCGACCACTGCCAGCACCAGCCAACCGGCGGAAAGTCCCCGGTTGACCAGGGTTAAAAATCCCTCAGCCATGGGTATGCTCCTTTCGATAGCGGTCAATCATGGCCTGCACCTCGTCGATTTCCTGTTCGGAAATGTTCCGGTGCCGGGTGAAGGCGGCGACGAAGGCGGGCAGGGAACCGTCAAAGGTCTTGTCCACCAGCTCCTCCAGCTGGGAAGCCTGCACCTCCTCTTTGGAAACCAGCGAGGTGACGATGGTATCCTCATTTTTCAGCACTCCCCGCTGGGACAGCCGCTTGATGACGGTGTAGGTGGTGGTGGATTTCCAGCCCAGCTGCTCCTGACACAGCCGCACCAGCTCCCGGCTCTTCACCGGCTCGTTGGCCCAGAGAATCTGGCAGAATTTATATTCGCTGTCATATACTTTTGGGGTAGGCATTGGGTGTCCTCCTTTTACTCTACTGGATTAGACTAAAATTAGTCTAACATATTAGAGCAGATTTGTCAATCCCCCTTGGGATTGACTATCCGCCCCAAAGGTGGTACACTGATGGCGGCAAGGCCGCCTGCTAATGCGTTACGGACGCTGGGTGCGCATCAGGCATCCTTTGGGCCCCTCGACAGGTACTGCTCAGCAAAATTGTGCTTCAGCGAATTTGTAGTCGCCACTGAGGGCAGCCCGCCCTACGGGGGTGCGTTTATTAAGGCAACACCGCACAATGGGTAATGCGGGCTTCGGCGGATCTTTTGACCCAATCGTGCAGTATGAAAAATGGGAAATACATCCAGTATTCCCGCATTTTCCATACTTTCGCTTGTGCCAAAATCTCTCGCCGAATCTCCTTGCCCCATTATGCGGTGTTGCCTTAACAATATTCTCCGAAAGGTGCGTGGGCATGAAGAAGGTAGTTTGGACAATTTTCACCGGGTTTCTCTGTCTGCTGCTGATTCTCCCGATTCCCGCCCGCGCCTACACGCCGGGTCAGGCCTATCAGCGGAATCTGCATACCTGGATAAAAAACGACGACCACCGCCGCTATGTGGAAATGATGCTGGATTATCATGTTCGCAACAATCCGCAGGTGCGCGACGCCCTTGCCGGAGGCTTTTCGGCGGTGTTTCTCTTTGACGGCTGCTCGGACAACATGGACGACCCCACCTTGTCAGACCTCAGCTTCTACCGGGTGTCCGGGGTTTGCGTGGTGCTGCGGCTGGACGCCGCCGGGAATGTGAAAATGGTCTATTGCAACAGTAACGCCAGCACGATTCCAGACCGTCCGCTGGAATACGGCGCCTGGAACATCCCGGATGTGGGTGAAGTGGGCCCGGCAACGGTGCTGGACGGCACCTATCAGCTCTACTCCGTGTACCACAAGGGAAAATATGAGGCGCTCCACGTCCGCACCGATTATCATGACGAGACGCTGCCCGCCATCTACATGACGCCGGACGGCTTTACGCCCTACCGGGCCAACGAAATCAACATCCACACCCGCACCAGCAACCACACCAGCGGGCGGGGCATGTGGTCGGCAGGCTGTCCGCTGGTGGGAGACGGGCACAGCTGGGAGTTTTGGAAGCTCATCGAAGCGACCTATCACCAGAACTACGACAGCTTTGAGACGGACAATTTCGTGGGCAGCCTGACCATTGACCGGCAGGCCCTGCGCACTGAAATGTATACCCTCTATAAAAATCCCGACGCGGTGGACGCCATGCTCTGGGATTCCGCCCAGATCCAGCCCCGGACCTACTTCGACAAATGCGGGCATACGGAAGGCTACGAGCGGGGGAAACAGCTGCGGGCGCTGAAGGACACCCAGCTTATGAGCCTGCCCTGCAGCAACGGCAGCGACGCCCGTTCTCTGGAAATGGGAACCCTCGCCGCCGGGGAGGTTCTCACAGCAAAGGGCAGCGTTTTCAACGCTTCCGGCAACCTCTGGTATGAAACGGAAGCCGGGGGACAGACCTGCTATCTCTACGCCGGACACGTGGAGGAGCTGGGCTGGCTGGAATCGCTGTGGAACCGCTTTTTTGGATAAAATTGCATACCATTCTATCCCGATATCCCCCGTTCTGCGCCGTCAGAACGGGGGATTTTCCAATCTGCGCGAGAAAAAGCGTATTCCATGAAGGACAGAAAAGAAACTAGCAATATGCACAAAATTATAACGTAAAAAATGTGCTAAACTGACGAATTGCTTCAGGAAACCTTTACAAAAGTGTTAACTGGTGGTATATTGTGTTTGTTTTAAAGGGCGGTTCCGCGAAAAAGGTAAGGCGGGCCTGTCAAGGCTTCCCCGCCCGAGGGCGGAGCGCCCGGCATGGGCTTTATCCGGCAAGGCCGGTTAAGCATATTTTTATTCATTTTTAGGAGGAACACAAATGAAAAAGCTCGTTTCCCTGCTGCTGGTTCTGGCAATCGCCGTGACGCTGGTAGCTTGCGGCGGCTCCAAGCCCGCCGAGACGCAGGCTCCCGCTGCTCCCGCTGCCACCGAGGCACCTGCTGCTACCGAGGCTCCCGCCGCTGCTGAGGTCAAGACCTACAATGTGGGCGTTGCCATCTATCAGTACAACGACAACTTCATGACTCTGTACCGTCAGGAGATCGAGAACTACTTCAAGACTCTGGAGACCGACACCGTCAAGTACAACGTCACCATGGTCGACGGCAAGAACGACATGGGTGAGCAGACCAACCAGATCGACACCTTCATCACCCAGGGCATGGATGTTATCATCTGCAACCTGGTTCAGACCTCCTCTGCCGAAGTCATCATCGACAAGGTCGTGGCTGCCGGCATTCCCCTGGTTCTCATCAACCGTGAGCCTCTGGGCGACAACGGCGACGAGTCCTACCCCGGCATCATCAACAACCCCACCGTGTGCTACGTCGGTGCTGACGCCCGTCAGTCCGGTACTTACCAGGGCGAGATCGTCCGCGACCTGCCCAACCACGGCGACATCAACGGCGACGGCGTTGTTTCCTACGTCATGGTCGTTGGCGACCCCGAGAACCCCGATGCGCAGTACCGTACCGAGTTCTCCGTCAAGGCTCTGACCGATGCCGGCATCGAAGTCAAGGAGCTGGTCAAGAACGTTGGTAACTGGGATCAGACCAAGGGTCAGGAAATCGTAGCCGCTGCTCTGGCTCAGTACGGCGATCAGATTGAGGTTGTCTTCTGCAACAACGACGCTATGGCTCTGGGCGCTGCCGCTGCCATCGAAGCCGCTGGCCGTAAGGTCGGTGAGGACATCTACCTGCTGGGCGTTGACGCTCTGGACGAGTGCCAGGAGATGGTCCAGAAGGGCACCATGACCGGTACCGTTCTGAACGACCACATCGGTCAGTCCCACACCGCTGTTGACGTGGCGATCAAGGCCCTGAACGGCGAAGCCATCGACAACTACTACTGGGTTGACTACGTCAAGGTCACCAAGTAATTACTCCGTTTTCCCTTGCGGGTGGGCTGCTTGCAGCCCACCCCGCATTTCAAAGGGTTTCTTTTGAGGGAAGTCTGGAACGCGTTCCGGGTTTCCCTGAGACGAAACGAAAAGTCTTGAATCACGCAATAGGATAGGAGGTCTGCTCTATGAGTGAATACCGCTTGGAAATGCGCGGTGTTTGTAAGTCCTTTCCCGGTGTTAAGGCGTTGGATCATGCCCAGCTTTGTCTGCGCCCCGGTAAGGTTCATGCTCTGATGGGCGAAAACGGTGCCGGTAAATCCACACTGATGAAGTGTATGTTCGGCATCTACAGCATGGACGAGGGCGAGATTATTTACGAGGGCAAGAAGGTTACCATTAAGGACCCTCTGGAAGCTCTGAAAATGGGTATCGCCATGGTGCATCAGGAGCTGCAGCCCATTCCCGCCCGTACCATCGGCGAGAATATTTTCCTGGGCCGCTACCCCATGAAGAAGCTGCTGGGCTTCATCCCCGTGGTTGACCACGAGAAGATGTACGCCGATACCGCCGAGCTTCTGAAAAAGGTTCGGATGGACTTTGACCCCAAGCAGATGCTGGGAGAGCTGAGCGTTTCCCAGATGCAGTCCGTGGAAATCGCCAAGGCCGTTTCCGCCAACTGTAAGGTACTCATTCTGGATGAGCCCACTTCCTCCCTGACCTCCAACGAGGTCGAAGCCCTGTTCCGCATTATCGAGGATTTGAAGGCGGACGGCGTGTCCATCGTCTACATCTCCCACAAGATGGACGAGATTCTGCGAATTTCCGACGAAGTCACCGTCATGCGTGACGGACAGTACATCGGCACCTGGGACAGCGCGGGCTTGACCACGGACTTCATCATTTCCAAGATGGTGGGCCGGGAGCTGACCAACCTGTACCCGGAGCGGCACAACGTGCCCGGCGATGTGGTGTTCGAGGTGGAGGACTTTACCTCCATCAACCCCAAGAGCTTCCGCCATGTGAATTTCAATGTCCGCAAGGGCGAGATTCTGGGCGTCGGCGGTCTGGTGGGCGCCCAGCGTACCGAATTGATGGAAGGCCTGTTCGGCGTCCGTTCCCACACCTCCGGCAAGATTCGCTATCGGGGCAAGGAGCTGGCCATCAGCCGTCCCAAGGACGCCATCGATCAGGGCATCGCCATGCTGACCGAGGATCGCCGTGCCACCGGTATTCTGGGTGTTCTGAGCATTGCGGATAACATTTCCGTGGCCTCTTTGAGAAAGTACCTGCACTATGGCGTTGTGATCGATGACAAGAAGGTCGAAGATCTTGTCCAGACCAATGTCAAGAAAATGAATATCAAGACCCCCTCCAGCAAGACCCAGATTCAGAGCCTTTCCGGCGGCAACCAGCAGAAGGTTCTGATCGGACGCTGGCTTGCCAACGCGCCTGATGTCCTGATTCTCGATGAGCCTACCCGCGGTATTGACGTGGGCGCCAAGTACGAGATCTACTGCATCATCGAGGAACTGGCCCGGGCCGGTAAGAGCATTATCATGATCTCCTCCGAAATGGCGGAGCTGATCGGTATGTCCGACCGGATTATGGTGATGTGCGACGGTCGTGTCACCGGCTTTGTGGATGGCAAGGATGCCACCCAGGAAAATATCATGGAACTGGCAACCCAGTTTGAGACAGTTTGAGCAAGGAGGAACTTCGGAATATGAAAACACAAAAGAGCATCCCCCAGAAGATCTGGGCGGTCGTTAAGGGCAACCCCATCGTCGTCATGCTGGCAGTGCTCAGCCTGGTGGTTGGCTGCACCATCGACAAATTCTTCTCCCTGGATAACCTGAACAACCTGATGTGTAATACCACCGTCCGTTTCCTGATCGCTCTGGGTGTTTCCGGGTGCCTGATCACCAAGGGCACCGACCTGTCCGCAGGCCGTCAGGCCGCTCTGGCTGCCACCCTCACCGGCGTTATGGTTCAGCGCGCTGACTACGCCAGCCGGATGTTCTCCTGGATGCCGGAAATGAATATGTGGCTGGTTCTGCTGATCGTTCTGGCCATTGGCGCGATCATCGGCACCATCACCGGCGTGATCGTCTCCTACCTGAACGTGCCTCCCTTCATCGCGACCCTGGGCGTTCAGACCATCATTTACGGCTTTAACCTGATCTACACCAACGCGCAGCCCATCGGCGGCTTCAGCGAGAGCTTTAAGGCCTTCTTCAACTGGAAGGTTCTGCCCATCGGCTCCTTCAAGGGCTTTAATGGTTACATCCTCTTTGCGCTTTTGTTTGGCGTCCTGTTCTGGTTCATGTATAACAAGACCACCCACGGCAAGTACATCTACGCCATCGGCGGCAACGAGAACGCTGCTGAGGTCTCCGGCGTGAATGTTCGCGTCAGAAAGACCATGATTTACATGACCGCCGGTATCATGTACGCTTTCGCCGGCTTCCTGATGACCGGTAAGTCCGGCGGCGCCTCCGCCTCCATGGGTGTTTCCTACGAGCTGGAAGCCATCGCCGGCTGTACCATCGGCGGCGTGTCCACCACCGGTGGTATCGGTACCGTGGGCGGCATCCTGATCGGCGTGCTGGTGTTTGAGCTGCTGAAGATCATTCTGCAGTTCATCGGCGCTGACCCCAACTTCAACTACATCGTTCAGGGCCTTGTGGTAATCACCGCCGTTGCCATGGATATCCGCAAGTACGTTGCGAAGAAGTAATGGCTGAGGAAGAGAAGCAGACCCCGGAGAGCGGGGCCGACCAGTCGCAGGAAAAGCCGAAGACCCCGTGGCAGCTCCAGAAGGAGAGCTGGTATGACAAGATTCCACTGACACTGAAGCAGCTGGATTGGATCGTCGGCATTTGTCTCACGTTACTGGCGCTGACATTCCTGGCGATTGCCTTGGACGCCCTCGGAATTTTCAGTATCTTTGGATAAAATTGGAAGGGCGTGTTGCAAAATGTTGCAACACGCCCTTGAATTGTGCAAAAAGTACATAAACGAAAGAACTGTCATTGCGAACCAGTGACCGCAGTCACTGGTGTGGCAATCCGTATACCCCTTGAACTGTTCAGATTACTGACATTTTTAAGGAGAACGGATTCCCACGCCATCCTGCGGATGGCTCGGAATGACAGTTTTTCTTGACGAGATAATTCCTTAGTGAGACAGCCCCTTTTTCTTGGGATTACTGAATGGGTTCAAAATCCGCAGCGCCGTGCTTGCACAGGGGGCACACGATGTCGTCGGGCAGGGTGTCGCCCTCATAGACCCAGCCGCAGACCTTGCAGACAAAGCCCTTCTTGCCTTCCGTCTCGGGCTTGGGTTTAACGTTATTCTGGTAGTAGGTGTAGGTCATGGTCTCCTTGTCGGACATGACTCGGGCCTCGGTGACGGAGCAGATGAACATACCGTGGGTGTCCAGATCCACGAAGGACTCCACCTTCAGGCTCATGAAGGAGTTGATGTACCGGGGCAGGAACCGCAGGCCGTTGTCAGAGCGCAGCTCCTCAACACCGGCGAACTTGTCGGCAGTCCGGCCGCTCTGGAAGCCGTAGTTCTGGAAGACAGAGAAGGGGGCGGACACGTCCAGGCAGTTGACGTTCATGATGCCGGTCTGCTTGATGATGTGGTAGGAATAGTTGGCCTTGTTGATGGTGACGGCCACCCGGTTGGGGGTGTTGGTGACCTGAGACACGGTGTTGACAATCAGACCGTTGTCCTTCTGCCCATCGTTGGAGGTGACCACATACAGGCCGTAGCCGATGTTAAACAGGGCGGAGAGGTCATTTTTGTTGGCGGTGTCGTCGTGCTGGGCCAGATAATCCTTGCACAGCTCGTCGGTGACGGCCTCAATCTGGGCCTTGCTGTCGTCGTTCAGAGCGGACAGCAGACGGACGGTGGTGTCGGTGAAGGTCAGGTTCTTGCAGCCGTCGAACATACCCCGCATGACCTTGGCGGCGAGGGGCGCCCAGGTGCCGTTCTCCACCAGGGCGATGGTGCGGTTCTGGAAGTTGCGCTCGGTCAGGTGGTGGATGAATTCCTTCATGAAGGGGAAGATGTCGGCATTATAGGTAGTGGTAGCCAGCACCAGTTTGCCGTAGCGGAAGGCATCCTCCACGGCCTCCGCCATGTCGGTGCGGGCCAGATCGTGAACGACAACCTTGGGGCAGCCCTTCGTTTGCAGCTTCTGCACCAGCAGGTCCACAGCGGCCTTGGTGTGACCGTAGACGGAGGTGTAGGCCACCACGATGCCCTCGCTCTCCACCCGGTAGGAGGACCAGATGTCGTACAGGTTAATGTAATAGCCCAGGTTCTCGGTGAGGATGGGGCCATGCAGGGGGCAGATGATGGAGATGTCCAGACCGGCGGCCTTTTTCAGCAGGGCCTGTACCTGAGGGCCGTACTTGCCCACGATGCCGATGTAGTACCGGCGGGCTTCACAGGCCCAGTCTTCCTCCACATCCAGCGCGCCAAACTTGCCGAAGCCATCGGCGGAGAACAGCACCTTGTCGCAGGTATCGTAGGTCACGATGACCTCGGGCCAGTGCACCATGGGGGCGGTGACGAAGGCCAGGGTATGCTTGCCGAGGCACAGAGTGTCGCCCTCGCCCACGATAACCCGGCGGTCTGCGTAGTCATCGCCGAAGAACTGCTTCATCATGGTGAAGGCCTTGGCGGAGGACACCACGATGGTGTCGGGATAGACCTTCAGGAAGTTGGCAATGTTGGCGGAGTGATCCGGCTCCATGTGCTGAATGACCAGATAGTCGGGCTTCCGGCCGGCAAGGGTGTTCTGGATGTTGTCCAGCCACTGGTGGGTGAAGTTCCGGTCAACGGTGTCCATAACGGCAACCTTCTCGTCCAGAATGACGTAGGAGTTGTAGGCCATGCCGTTGGGCACCACATACTGGCCCTCAAACAGGTCAACCTGGTGGTCGTTGACGCCCACATAGCGGATATCGTTGGTAATCTTCATACTTGCTCTCCTTTATGTAAATATGAAAGTCTAAATAGCAACGCGGCAGAAAGCCACGGTATTTATGTCAGTTAAAAGTTGACAGTTGACAGCGGACAGTTGTGGTATGCAGATTCTAAAACAGTTCGTTTATACAGGAACATTTGGTATTGTAATCCGAATGATTCCAATTGTCCCGGAGGGACTCCTTAACTGTCAACTGTCAACTATCAACTTTCAACTAATTTTCGCAGGGCCTTTTCGTCGGTGATGGCGATTTCTCCCCGGCTCAGGCGCACCATGCCCTCGCTCTGAAAGTACCGGAGCATCCTCGTGACCACCTCCCGGGCGGTGCCAAGGTGATTGGCGATGCGCTCGTGGGTCATTTTGAGACACGCAGAACCCTCCAGCGCGCTTTCCTCCAGCAGAAAGAG
Source organism: Faecousia sp. (assembly GCA_034113565.1). Taxonomy (GTDB): domain Bacteria; phylum Bacillota; class Clostridia; order Oscillospirales; family Oscillospiraceae; genus Faecousia. The sequence continues at coordinate 1,448 of JAXEXE010000091.1, read as the reverse complement.
CGCCAGACGCTTGTCAAAACTCTTCCACATGATCTGCTCCATGAGCCACATCACGTCGGAAAACCGGCTGGAGATCAGCTGGTTAGCGTAGTTGGCCACCGCCGCGCTCTGCTCCATCAAGTCCTTAAAAAGGCAGGAGGGGATGACCCACATTTTGGTATCCTTCTCCGCCTCAATGATGACTTCAAACTGAATGTCCGGCATGACGCAGGAAGCGGAGAACAGGCAGATATCGTGGTCAAACAGCCGGTACAGCGTAATTTCCCGGCCCTCGCCGGACAGGGCGTACACCCGAAGCTGCCCGGAGCGGATAATGAGCAGGCCCAGACAGTCGAGGCTCCCGTTGTGGACAACCGTCCCGGCCTTTGCCTCCAAAGGCTCCACGGAGTCCGTCAGCAGCCCCTGCTGCTGAGGGGACAGCTTGGGGAAAAACGGCAGATATTCCGCCAAATCCATATCCACCACCTCCTTTTCTGCCTTTTAGTATACCGCCAAATTTCGCTTCTGTCAATGCGCCGCGGCGGCAGCCTTGACATTTTTCACGCAATGGATATAATGAAATCAGTTGACAGTGAACAGTTGAAAGTTGACTGAAAGTTGTGGTATCCCTTCGGGATGATTGAATATATCCCCACAAATTTTGTGCACAGTACATGATGCAGAAAATCATCCGGTCTTCCATCTGGGATGATTTCAATTGTCCCGGAGGGACTCCTTAACTGTCAACTTTCAACTCAAACGAATAATCCTTTTGCTATCCACATCAGCTATTTATGATACAACAAAATCTGGGAGAAAACCACTATGAATCGTGAAAACAAGCGCAAACAGTACGAAAAGGGCTACTACAAGACCCATGCCTGCGAGGAATCCTTCACCTGCCGCAACTGCGGGCGGCTGGTGGTGCCCGTGGGGGCCGGCAGCGACCACCGGAACCACTGCCCCAACTGCCTGTACTCCCTGCACGTGGACATGGAGCCGGGGGACCGGGAATCCGACTGCGGCGGACTCATGGAGCCGGTGGCGGTGTGGGTGCGAAATAAGGGGGAGTGGGCCATCATCCATCGCTGCAAGCGCTGCGGCGGATTAAGCTCCAACCGGGTGCTGGCGGACGACAACCCCATGAAGCTCATGTCCATCGCCATGCGGCCACTGGCGAATCCCCCTTTCCCCTTAGAGCGCATCGAGGAAATGACCGCCATGATGGGCGGGGAGGGGACGCTTCCGGAAGCCTACCGCAAGCCCAAAGAGGAATAAATCACACCGCCGCACAGCCTATGTGCGGCGGTGATGCCTGATTATTCACAAAAGGGGAATATAGTGAATTAGCATGTCATTGCGAGGAGGGCGAAGCCCGACGTGGCAATCCGTTCCCCCTTCTCACGTTCCGAATACATACCTGCTATGAAAAGAAGTACGGATTGCCACGCCAGTGTGCGCACTGGCTC
>JAXEXE010000090.1:0-12782 GCA_034113565.1 Faecousia sp. | reverse complement strand
CCAGAAGATCTTTCACGTTCTGCGTGATGCCCGTCGGGATGCCGCCCCACTTGCGGAACCTCTTCCAGATTTCCACGGAGTATGCCGCCGTCTGCTCCTCCTTGAGCAGCAAGTGGAATTCGTCCATATAGTACCGGGTGGATTTATGCGCCTCGCGGTTGATGGTCACGCGGTTCCACACCGCGTCCTGCACGATCAGCATACCGATTTTCTTCAGCTGCTTGCCCAGTTCCTTGATATCGAAGGACACGATGCGGTTTTCGATATTGATGCTGGTGCGGTGGTTGAACACATTCAGAGAGCCGGTGACATAGATTTCCAGCGCGGTGGCAACGAACTGGGCTTCTTTTTCCTCCTGCTTGCGCAAACAGTCATAGAGATCACCGAGGATGGGCATATTCTCCGGCTTGGGATCATTGAGGTAGTCCTGATACACCATCCGCACACAGCGGTCAATGATGGTTTTCTCCACAGGCTTCAATCCGTCCTTACCGCCCACAATCAGCTCACACAGGGAGAGAATGAAGTCCGATTTCAAAGAAAGCGGGTTTTCCTCGTCGCTGTAATTGAGGTTGATGTCCATGGGGTTGATGTGGTGCTTGGAGGTAGGCGAAATTTTGATGACCTGTCCCTCCAGACGCTGCACTAGGGGGAAATATTCTCCCTCGGGATCGCAGATCATGATGTCATCGTTGGTAGCGAGAAACACATTGGAAATTTCCCGTTTGGCGGAGAAGGACTTGCCGCTGTTGTGAACCACCAGCCCGTTTTCCAGCACATAGTTCAGATGCCGGGGAACGCTCATATCGTAGACAGGAATGGGCTTGGAAAGGGATATGGAAGAAACCCGGGTGACGATATGCCCACCGCTGAGGCGCATACCCTCGGCAATGTCTGCGGCTTCGATGTATTCTCCATCCGCATTCAGAATCAGGTGTGTGCCTGTACAGCGCACCACCGTCCCATCTTCCATGACGAATTTCTTCAGCTCTTTCACATACTTTTCAATGCGAATGTCTACGGCATACGCATCCACAATCTCACCGGTGGTTTCATCCAGAGCCTTGACCCAGGTTTCTGTGGTGCCATCGGCATACAGATCTTCAAAGGAAATAACATTTCCGCTGGCAAGCAAGACACGGGTATCACCAGAGAAGCAGCCGGGAGTGCCGAGAATCAGACCGTTAGGATTTTTCAGCAGCTTCCGATCCACCATGATGATGTTGTTACTCAGGGCGTTGATGCCGTAGTACAGCGCCTCCGGGCTGTCCTGATACAGCTCCTGGGTGGTGAAGGGAACGAAGATTCCCACGCCGGAGGAAGTCAGACCCCGCTGAATCTCAATCTGGTTGAGGCCCAGGGGCAGGCTGCTGACCATGCCTTCCTCCTGCTGATAGTCCAGTGCCGTAATGCTGCAATTATATTTCTGGGCGATGGAATTGGTCTGAAACACATTGTTGTCCAACTGCCGCTTGGTGTCGGCGGTGTTGAGAATCAGGAAGGTGACCAGAAACATACGCTGGTTCCGGCTCTGAAGGTCAGAGAGCAGCTTTTTGGCCTCGGCACCGTAGGTGGCAAGGTCGGAGGGAATGATGTCCATGTCATATCCGGCACGGACAGCCTTTTTCTGCTCCTCAATCTTGCTCTTATCCAGATCGGTAATGGTGCGCTTGATGGTCTTGATGGCGCTGACCTGATCCACGGACTGCACATGGATATTGACCACAATGTTGCTTTCAATATCCAGAAAGTCCTTGAGAATCCGGTCACTCAGCTCCGGTGCCAGAATTTGCAGGAAGCTGACAGACGCGAACTTCTTACCCATGCGGAAATCCTTTGCCCGGTTAAAGAGGAACGAACTGGGGGCAATGTAATCCTTGGTGGACAGCCCGGAGCGGGGCAGATCTTCCCAGCGGAAAGTAAAAGGCTCCGGCGTATCCATGCGCAGAATGTCATGGAGAACCCGGAGCCGTTCCTGTCCGTTCAGCACCTCGGCGCTGACGCCCAGCCGTTTGAAATTGTTGAGGATGTCCGTTTCAATGCGCTCTAAGCGGGGCTTGGCGGAGCGGATGTTGTCGGCATCAATGCCAAAGGTGAGATACTTGGTTTTCACAATGCCGTTGTTACCCTTTGCCTGCTGCTCCTCGATGATTTTGGACAGCTCCCGCTGGATGCTTTCAAACTGATCCGAACGCGACGGGATTGCCCGGACAAAGGATTCCCGCAGGGCTGTCAGATTCACGAAAGAAAACTGGAACTTGATGGAGCTGTCAAAGTAGTTGAGGAAATCACACCAGCCGTCGAAGATGGCCTGCTTGTCCTCGTTGTCCGAGAGCTGGTAGTTGATGTCCCGGAACTGAATGGTTTTCGTATAATGGGTGGGCGTCACCTGACAGATACCGTCTACACGGATTTGCAGGTAGGGAATGCTGTCCTGTGCGGACATTTCCTTCTTATCTGTCCGCTTTGCCCTTGAGATTGCGGTCTTGACCTCTTTTTGCTGAGTGCGGGACAGCTTTCTTTGGGTGGACAATCCGATAAACCTCCTTGTCTAACTGGTTTTGCCGCTCAATGACGGCATAGAAATTGTTGGTTTTGTAGGGTCGCTTCTTGGGGCGAAGCACCAGCACCCGAATCATATTTCGGATGATGACCTCCAGATGCTGCCCATTCTTTTCGTACAGAGCGAACAGGAAGGCGGGCAGCATGGTGAGGATCATGAGCATGGCGGCAGAGGAATTGCCCAGCGGCTCCTTGGTTGCAAAATACAGGGGGACGCCAATGACCAGGCCGAGGCTGAAACAGATCAACTGCCGCTTGGTCAGGTTGAAAAGAACCTTGCTTTTGACCTTGGTAAGGTCTTTGGGGACGGTTACATAGGGCATTTCGTTACCTCCTTAGTGGGCGTTGAATACGGATCGGGCAAGGCTGCTGGTTTTGAACAGGCAGAAACAGAGCAGAACCGTGTAGCCCATGCAGGTCCAGATGGCATTGCTGATCTCCCCGGATACGGAGATATTTTGCACCAGCACGGAGTAGATCGCCACGCAGACCATAATGAGAAACGCCTGAAAGCCCAGCGCGAACAGGGTGCGCAGATAGTTCTGCCCCATCTGACCCCATTCCCGGTTTGCCATGGTCGCCATGGGAATGGGCGCTACGGAAGTCACCAGATAGACCTCGATCATGCGCCCGTAGATCACGATGAAGATGCAGATGGTGATTGCCCATGTGCAGATACCCACGAACAGGGACTGAAACCACAGTCCCAGCAGGGGTCCCACATCCATTGCCATGAGCCTGCTTTCCAAATCCGTGACCACCGAGGAAATGTCGATGCTGGTGTTTCCGATCATCACTCCGGCAGCGCCGTTGACAACGCTCTGGGCAGCATCAAAGATGCCCATGACGATGGTCCAGGTGTTGGATACGATCAGGACTGCGGCAGCACTCTTGAACACCCACTTAAAGAACATCCAGGTGTCCACATCGTTCAAGTTATTGCGGTCCGTGATGAGCTGGATCAGCTCCAGGGTCATGACGATTGCCAGAATTGCTCCGGCAAGGGGGAGAATCACATTATTGGACAGGTTTTGGATCATGTTGAAGATGCCGCTGTTCCACGCCTGGGGGGTAAGGCCAACCTGACCGGCGATTTCTCCAATCTGCTCATTGGTGGAATCGAACATCCCGGAGAGATTGCTGACAATACCGCTGACGAGGACTTCTTTCAGCCAGTCCGTAATGCTGTTCCAGATAAAATCCATTGTGTTACCTCCGATCTATCAGGGAATTGAGACTGGGGAGGATTCCACACGCTCACAGTAAACCACATACCGCTGTCTGCCGCCGGAGGCATAGGGGTGACAGGTCAGCAGGGTCAGCAGCTCTCGTCCCGGCTGGATCAGGATTTCCGTCACATCATAGGGGTCGATGATTTTTATTTCACAGACCCGGTAAGTCAGGGTTTCCCAGAGGTTGGTCACGGAAACCAGATCACCGACTTTCAGCTTATCGATGTAGCGAAAATAGCTGGCACCGTTATAGCCCCGGTGCCCAGCAATGACGCAGTTGGTGTTTTCTCCGCCGATGGGCAGGCTGGTCTGGCTGAGGTGGGCGGCTCCATCCGCCATGTGCTGTTCCGTTGCACCGAGAAAGATGGGCATTTCCAACTCCATGGCAGGAATGGAGATTACCCCGAACACTTCATCTGCAAGACCATACTGCGTCAAAGTAAAGCTGGGCTTCTGGTAATCATACTCGCAGGACAGTCCTGCCTGCCCCTGGGTGTAGATGGTTTCGTTGTAGCGAACCATGTCTGCCCACAGCTCTGGGGAATCTCTGGTTTCCTCCGGCTCCGTCGGGGAATCAACGGTGACAATCACTTCGGGGATGGTCGGTTCGGTTGCATCCCGATTCAGAAAGCCCTGTGCGTTCAGGGAAATCTCCCGGTCAACCATGGCTCCCCAAAGATAGGGATACAGAAAGATGGCAAGCCCAGCGGCGAACATCATCAGTACCAAAAGGAGCGCCAGAGAGCGGAGCTTACCCCTTCTCATAGCGACCACCTCCGGCAAAATTCTGGTAGATGTACACGCCAACACCGATCAGCAGGAGCAGGAGCAGAACTGCGGCAGCACCCCAGAGAAGCCCCTCAATGTACTTCTGTTCCCATGTGGAATTTGCGGGTTCTTCTTCGGCAGTTTCTTCCGCCAGAAGCTCTGCTTCCGCATAGGGAATCCGGGAACCACGCACCAGCAGCCGGTGGGTATTTACACCGTAGGGGGTGCAGGTGACCAGCGTACACAAGTCCTCGCCGGGAGCAATCCCCAGTAGGCTGGTGTCGTACGGAAGTACGGTGTTGATCTCCACCACCTGATATGCCAGGGTTTCATCCAAAACACGGAGATAAAACACATCCCCGGTGGTGAGCTGTTCTAAGTCGGTGAACATTTTCTGGCTTGCCATGCCGCTGTGCCCGGAGAGAATGGTGTGGGTGCTTTCCCCGCCTACGGGGAGAGAGCTGCCCAGCAGATGCCCGATACCTCGTTCCAGAGAATCATTCTCCGTGCCGTGGTAGATGGGCAGATTCACGCTGATTTTGGGAATCTCCACATAACCCATGATGCCGTTTCCGGCAATATTGAGCTGGCTGTCATAGTCTGCCGATGCGGCCAGTAATCCCTCTTGGCTGTAAGCATCCTCCGTAGATGCGCCGGGAACAATAGAGCGGTTATAAGCAACTGCCAGTTCCTTTGTCCGGAGCAGGGCGGCATCGTCCACCTGTTCCATAACCTCCTGATAGGCGGTGTGAATTTGGGAGGCGTATTTTTGATTGACATAATTGGAAATGAGTGGGTACAAGGTCAAGCATAGCGCTGCAAGAAAAAGCAACACTGTGCAGATGGTAAACATTTTCTTTTTCAATTCATCCTACCTTCCTTGTGATTTTGCTTGTATTTTGTACATAATAATGCTATAATAACGGCATGAAAGGAGGTGGCATTATGCCACAAATTCGCCCGATCACAGATTTGCGGAATACCACAGAGATTTCTGACATCTGCCACGCCAAACGGGAACCCATTTTTATCACGAAAAACGGCTATGGAGATCTGGTTGTCATGAGCATCGAAGCTTATGAAGAACTGATTGAAACTGCCTCCATCGACGCTGCCATTGGGAAAGCAGAATCGGAGTATATGAGAACCCAAGAATCCCACGATGCCCGTGCTGCTTTAGCATCCCTGCGGAGGAAGCACTTTGGATAAATACGAAGTTCGCCTGATGAATCAGGCGTTGCAGGATTTGGATGAAATCTACGGCTATATTGCGAGCAACCTACAGGAGCCGGGGGTTGCTGCGGAATTGCTGGATGCGCTGGAATCCGAAATCTTGTCATTAGAGTACCTGCCTTATCGCTGCTCGGAGCGCCGGACCGGTTCCTTTGCACACAGCGGGTATCGGCAGCTCATGGTAAAGAACTACATTGTCATTTACCGAATTGACGAAGCACACAAGCAGGTTCTGATTGTGACAGTGCGTTACGCCAGAAGTTCATTTTGAAGGAAGCCGGAGGGACAAAGCATCCCTCCGGCTTTTCAGATTAGTGGAGCTTCTTCTTATTCAGAATCAGCAGAACGGTTACGGAACCGGCCATGAGCAGGACACCAGCCAGGGTAATCATCATGGTGCCGTTGTCACCGGTCTTGGGCAGGTCAAAACCGCGAGTGTTGACCACAGTCAGGGGTGCCTCTGCGTTGGCGCTGCCGTTATCCTCCAGCATGGTGACTTTCTTGCCGTCCACGGTAGCGGAAGCGGTCAGCAGCTTGTGTTCCAGATGCTTCTGCGGCATATTGTGCAGGTCGCCGTTGTCCTTGATGATGCTGGCATATCGGGGGTCGTTCTGAATCAGGCCCAGAACATCCGCACCATAGATGCCACAGGAAGCATCGGTATCCTTCCGGGAAATGGCCACATCGATGCCCTGTTTCAGCATCACATAGCCGCTGTCGGTGCGAACCTCGGTCAGGGTGTAGGTATCATCCTCCAGACCCTTGACAATGATTCTGCCCTGGGCATCGGCGGTCTTGACGGGAACAAAGTGGGTGGCATCTGCCTTATCGGTTACATGGTCAACCACATAGTAAATGCCCTCGTCTTTGTTCAGTTCCGCTTTCACAAAGTAGTTGTCAGTCTTGTTCTGGATCAGGAACTCCACCTTGGAGAAGTCACCCTTGCCATCAGAGAACAGCTTGGTCAGATCAATGCCGTAGCTGAACACATGGCAGTCGTCCACCAGAGTATCGTAGTAGTTCTGGGAGCTGCGCTTCCAGGTCAGAACAACCTTGTTATCGTTTCCCTTGTCACCGAACACAAGATCATTGCTGCTGTCCATCTTGGCGGCGTAGGTGATTCTCACGGTGCAGTCGGAGTAGCCGGAGTTGACCATGGATGCGCCGGAGTACACAGCCTTGGAGGTGTTGATTTCCTTCAGACCGTCAGCAGTCATTTCAATGGTCATAACGGATTCCCCGGCATCGGTGGTGTTGTAGGCAACGGTGAACTTACCGTCAGCTTCCGTCCACATGGCAACGGAATCGGTGCAGGCAGCGTCGGTGAAGAACTCCAGAACCACATCGCCCTTGTTGTAGGTCAGGCCCTTGGACAGGGTATCCACAAAGGTGTAGCAGGACAGGTAGGTGCTTTCAGAGGTGATGGATGGCAGGGTGGAAATGATCTGGTAGTCGATGGTATCACCGGCGGAAGCGGTGCCGGTGTGGGCATAGGCATCGGTCTTGCCGGTGTCATTCTGATTCTCCCGCAGGGTCTTTTCCAGAGAGGGAATGCCGGTCAGGTTCTTGGGATACAGGGTAATGTCATAAATCCAGCGGGTGCCGCCGTCGGTGGCGTTGGTGCCGTTCACGGAGGTCATGGGGATAGATACCAGGAAGGGATCGGTGGTGGACACGACCATTTCGGGAACCTTGGTTTCTACAACCAGATACAGACCCAGATTCAGGTTTTCTGCCTTGGTCTTGCCGTAGGCATCGGTCAGGGGCATGGCAGCGCCGCCGTTTGCGGTGATGTAGGCTTCCAGAGCGTTCTTGACCACAGTGGAATTGGATTCCAGAGCCGCAGCCAAAGCGTCGATCAGCACATCGGACTGGTAGAAATACTTGGCTTCATCCAGAGCGTCCGCATTGGCGTAGCGCTGTGCGCCGTCAGCCAGATTCAGAGCTTTCAGGAAATCCGCACCCTTGGTCTTATCGATGGCGTACAGCACTTCCACATGGCTGTCGGTGCGGCTGTCATTTTCAGACTCTGAGAAGGTCACAATGTCCGCGACCTTGAGATAGCTGAACTCCACGCCCTTGATGGCGTAGCCGTAGCCGGTTTCGCCGTTGCCCAGAGCAGCACCGGAGCCGCCCAGAACATCGTTGACACCAGTCTGATCGAATACGCCGGTGGAGACATAGGAGGAATCCCAAACGCCGTCCTTTTCAGCATTGGTCAGGTCGTACTTGTAGATGGTCAGGGAGCCGGTTCTGGATTCGTCAATGGGAGCATCCTCCAGCTCGGCGGCGGAAACAGCAACAGGGAAACACAGCAACATGGTCAGCGCCAGAAAGAGGGACAGAATTTTGGTAAGTTTTTTCATTTCGCATTTTCCTTTCATAGTGAGAATGATAAAACGGTTTACATAATTTTCTTGCAGCGGAGGTGGAAACAAAAAAGCCAGGGCTGATCCCTGGCATGATAGGCATTATTCATGGCTTATACCAGCCTTTTTTTGCTGTAAATCAGCATGACAAGACATACGGTGCCAGAGAACATACTGAGGATACGGAAAATCATAGCGGTACTCCCTCCTGTGTCGGGCATGGTGAAGGTACGGGTGTTGGTGACGCGAACTGTGACGGCAAGATCATCCGCAGGAAGCTCTCCCTCATAGGCAGGCTTCGTGAGCAGCTTGTAGCCATCTGGGGCTTTGGTTTCCGTCAGGCGGTACTGCAATCCGGGATAGAGACTGTCCCATTCCAAAATGCCGTCTGCCCCGGTGGTCAGGCTCCCGTCCGTTACATCGGGATTGGAGCAGCCGCCCCGGACAATGCTTTCGGAGTAGGTCACGGGATACCACAGGGAACCCTCCGCACTCCATTCCAGCCGGAAGGTGGCTCCCGCCAGAGGACTGCCGGTAATGTCAATCTTCTCCACAGTAACCTTTCCGGTGCGTAGGGCGTTGACAAACGATACTTCGGCAATCTCACCCTGTTTTACGGTTACAGTCTGGGGATTCTCGCTGGTGCATTCATAGAGGCTGTCCTGCGGCAGCAGTTCTTCCACGGTGTAGGTTCCAGGAAGAAGATTCCCGGTCAGAATGATACCGTCCTCGTCGGTGGCAAAGGGGGAGCCATCCAAAATCTTACCCTCGGCATCTGTGATCTTGAACTGCCAGCCCTCCACCGAACCGCCGCCCTCCACGGTCTTGGCGATTTTCAGCCTGCCATACTGGACATTGCTGAAGGTAATGGAAACATCCTCATGGGGCTTGATCTCAAATCTCTGGACAGTTTCATCCACCATCCAGTATTCGTCCTCAAATCTCCCATGCTCGTCGCCGGTTTCCTTCGCCCAGTAGGTGCCGGGATCAAGGTAATAGCCAGCTCTACCATCCTCGTTGGTGATAAGGGTGCCTACCTTCTGGGTGCAGGCTTCATCCAAGTAGACGGTAATGTGCCAGCCCTCCACGGATTCGCCGGTGTTGGTCTTTTTGTAGAACCAGGCCAAGCCCTGCTCCTTGTTAAGCCAGGTATCCACGGTGGTTTCACCGGCTTTCACGGTCACATCATGGAAGCCCAGTTCTGTTAACCAGTAATTGTCCTCCGTGGGCAGCTCCACTACGGTGTACCGTCCCAACGGCAGATTGTCCGTGCAGGCATAGCCATTGTCATCGGTGGTGAAGTCTCCGTAGGAATTACCCTCAGAATCTCTCACCCGGAAGGTCCAGCCGCCAAGCTGATTGCCGGTGTTGGTGGTCTTGCGGATTTCGATGCGTCCGTAATGGGTGTTGGTGAAGGTGACTTCTGCGGTCTGACCGACTGCAACCGTTACAGACTTCACAGCGGTGTCAAATTCCCAATAGGGATCGTCCGTGGGATTCTCTTTGGCGTAATAGGTTCCCTTCTGCAAGCCAGAAACCGTTACCGTGCCATCTGCCCCAGTAGTAAAGGGAGAGCCAGCCACGGCGTTGGTGCAGTCGGCATCCGTATACAGCCCGATCTGCCAGCCACTCAGGTTTGCACCCGTGTTTGTGGTCTTAACCATCTTCGCGCTGCCGGTGTTCAGCTTGTTATAGAAGCTGACCGAAGTGGTGCCGCCTGCGGTCACAGTCACCGACTGCGGATTGGTGCTGGAACAGTAGTACAGAGCATTGATGGTACTGTCCGTATGCCCCAGTTCCTTTACATAGTAAGTTCCAGCGGTCAGCCCGGTAATGGAAATCTTTCCGTTGGCGTTGGAGGTGTAAGGCCCCGCCGCAAGGCTGGTGCAGGCAGAATTGGAGTATATTCCGAACTGCCAGCCGGAGATATTCTGGCCGTCCTCTGTGGTCTTGGTCAGGCTGATGGTTCCCGGATCAGGGGCTTTCAGCTTAAAGTAGGCATTCAAGCTGCCGCTGGAAGCGCTGGCGAGGGATACCGTTGTCTGATAGCTGGAACCCGACATATACCACACATTGTAGGTGGAATTTTCGGCTGAGGGCAGATAACGGGTCGCCTTAAAAACCGTTGAGGAAGAAATCGTGCCGGTCTGGGTGATGTATAGGTTGTTGCCACTCTTATAGAATTCCGCACCATTTCCGTCCGTGAAGGAGAAGTTGGACAGAACGCCGTTGCTGTCGTAGACGCTGGTTTCTTCTCCTGTCAGGTTGATGGTAGGAGCGCTGCCGCTGGATGCAGCAGTGAAACTGGGAATCTTCTTCGCTGCCTGAATGTTGGACACCAGGGTGTTATAATTGCTGGCAAAGTTTGTGACCGATGCCACGCCAGCATTGTAGAAGATATCGCCAGCCGTTCCGCACTCATTGGTAGAATTCAGGGTGAATGTGCTGGGATTGCGCAGACCGCAGACAATCTCATAAATGAGGAACTGGGTAGCGATTCGCAAAGGCACATTGGGATTGTTGGCTTTGGATGTGGTGGTTACGCTGATAGAGTGGTTCCACATCTGATTGCTGTAAAGCAGGATCAGGCCAATGGCCTCTCTCCGGGCAGCGGGCAGGGCATACCACACATTGCTGCCCGTGGTGCTGCCGCTGCCGTCCAGCGTCACACCCCGGTCAACAGAGTTGCCGGAGGTGCTGGCTGCGTAGCTGCGCCAAGGCTCAATGCAGTACAGCGGATCGTCCGCATAGGCGACACCGCCATACCGGGCAAAGTGCCAGCCCAGATTCTTGATGTAGGCAGTCCGGGTAGTACCGCTGCCGTTGGGCTTGTAGGCGCAGGCAACCTGAGAGTTTAACCTGGTTGTATAGTCACCATTGTCCGCATAGTCGAACAGCATAATGCTTTTCTGGGTGCTGCCAATCGCCCAGGTCGAACTATCACCGGGGGATAGCCCCATAATACCAGGACCATCATGGGGGACATCCTCAGAAGGCGGTTCTGTGTTTTCCGTATCCGAAACGGATTCTTCCGGTGTGGCTTCTTCCACAGGCGGTTCCTCTGGGGCAGATTCTTCCGTTGGCGTGGTGTCCTCCGTGGTGGGGGGAGCTGTTTCTTCTGTCACCTCTGTCGGTATATCCGCTCCCGGTGTGTCCACTTCCGCAGCAGACACACCGGGAACCAGACCAATGCAGAGTACCAGCACCAGAAGAAAAGAAATGATTCTCCGAAGGTGGTTCATGGTTTAGCTCCTTTCGATTAGAATGGGAAAGCACCTGCCGACTGTGGCAGGTGCCAGTGGGGGATTCCAAATTACACCGTGATGAGGGTGGAGAGCTGGGGGATCAGCACCAGACCGATGATGGCGATGCCAGCGCCAGCCATGAGCTGCTTCACGCCCTGGCTCTTGGCACCGGGGTTATCGTTGCCGTAGCCTTCCAGAAGGTTGATGCCGCCCCATGCGCAGACGCCGCCGCCCAGTGCGACCACCAGTGTACCCAGAATGTTAATTGCAGAATTGAAAAATGCCATATAAGTGAACCTCCAAAAATTCATAAAGATTTTGAAGGGACACTTCACAGTTGACTTCTCTGAACCTTTCTAAAGATTCTGCACGGTCAGGCAGTTGTGTCGGACGGATTGACTTCATACACCTCGCAGACTGCGTCCGCTTTCAGACGGAGGCGGTGGGACAGGAAACGCTCTATGTCCAATTCGTTTCGCTTGTCAAAATCGGATGTGTACTTATAGTTGGGGTGCTTGGTGATATCGTATTTGTTGGACAGAAACGGGCGAACCCCTCGGAGCTGCAAGACGCACTTGCCGCCGTCCATGACAGCCAGTTCGTCCTGGCTCATAAGCTCCTTGCCCAGTTTCTGATAGTTGAGGGAATGGGAAACCTCCCGTCCGCGACTTTCGCCGGTATTGAAGGTGTCGATGGTTTCTTTCCCAAGCGCAGCGGACAGCTCCTTCAGGGTGGTCGGCTCCTTGCCGCCCAGAAATATGGAGGTGTCCATATTGCCGATGATGGTGTCGGCGTTGTCCTTGTAGATTGCCTTGAGCTGGGACTGGGCTTGCAGCACCAGACAGCAGGAAATCTCACGGGAGCGGATGGTTGCCACCAGCTTTTCCAGCCGGGGAATCTGACCGATGTTCGCAGCCTCGTCGATCAGGCAGCGGACATGAACGGGGAGCCTTCCGCCGTAAACATCGTCCGCTTTCTCGCAGAGAAGGTTGAAAAGCTGGGTGTAGCACAGGGAAATGAGGAAATTGAAGGTATCGTCGGTATCCGACATGATGATGAACAGGGCCGTCTTGCGATCTCCCAAGGTGTCCAGCTCCAGCTCGTCATAGGCGGTCAGGTCACACAGCTCCTGAATATCGAAGGGAGCCAGCCGCGCACCGCAGGAAATCAAGATCGACTTTGCTGTTTTGCCGGCGGCTAATTTGTATTTCTTATACTGCCGGACAGCGAAGTGCTGGGGCTTTTCCTTTTCCAGCTCCACAAACATCAGGTCTACCGGATTCTGAAATTCTTCGTCATCCTCCCGAACCTCCATGGCATTGATGAACTCGATCAGCGTGGAGAAGTTCTGCTCCTCCACCGGGGCTTCATAG
>JAXEXE010000089.1:0-6901 GCA_034113565.1 Faecousia sp. | reverse complement strand
GTTTTGGGATATTGTCTCATGCCCTGACCCGCGATTCAAGCCGCGGGGAGGTTTTACGCTTACGACTTGGCTTTCAACACAGTGTAGTTGTGACCCGTGTGGACACAATAGGATGTCTGCCCAAAAGAGAAAAACACTTGCTAAACATCTAGTGGATGTAATGTATTCTCTTAATATGTAAGAAACCCTTGCAAAACGTCTATCGGCAAAGTAAAATAAGGCTGTGTAGGGATAACCTATCCCTGCACGGTAGCTGCTCGGTACTTTGCACACCTCTCCGTGGTGAGCAGCAGGCAACGATCTTATGATCGGCTAAGTGTAAGAAAAGAAAAACTACTTTAGAAAGAAGGCTTAGACAGTGTCAAATGGATATACCGCAAAGACAGCTTTTTTCAATAGTTTGCAGACTGAAAAAATATCAGAAAAACTGAATGATATTTTACAAAATACAGAAGCGCAAGATGATTTTTGGAATCTGTGTAAGTCGTATGCTGAAATAGGTTTAAATGCACCTAAATATCGAATTCCAGGAACTTGTGATGTACAAGGTGTGTTTCAATATGCAGATATTGATAATGCAAGAGATAAAACAGTGAAGTTTATTCAAAAATATAATATTGATGATGTGGATGAATTTTTTGATCTTGTAGAAAAAATGTATATCCATGCAGTCGAATTCAACGATGATAGACATGGTGGACTGATTAAGCCAGAACCGATATCAATGAGTGGCTTTGCTGGCAAATACTATAATTTTGCAGAAATGCCGGATAATGTGTTTGAAGAGTTAAAGAAAAGTAGCTTGGAAAAATTGAACATCTGATTTTACGATTGCATATTCTAAATGTGATCTCCCGTACTCAAACTGAGAATTTCATCAGGCTTCGATGCGGCAAAATGTGGTATCTAAACGAGGATTATCCTTATTCCTACAAAAGGCATGGTAAAAATTAGGCCCAATTCGGCATATTGGTATGTACACACCGAAATCAAATTGAGAAAATAGGCCGTGCATATGCGGGAAACAGCAAAAAAAGCCAAGGCAGTGAGAAAAGCTGGAAGATTATCAGGGCATGAATGAAGAAATACATGAGTTAAGGTCTTACCTGAGTCTTTCACTCAAAGCCTTTGGTGAGCGGATTGGCTACACAGGAATGCATATCTCTCGGATTGAGAAAAACCTGGTGTCGCTGGATGAACGAGTGATTCAGAAAATCTGCCAGGTGTTTTAGGTTGAGCCTGCCTACTTCTCGTGTGAGCTGAGCGTGGAACAGGCCGTCCAGAAGAAAGAAGATAGTCTTTCAAGCACCACCGCACAGCGACTAAGAGACGCCAGATTGGAAAAGGGATTGAGCATGTGGGAACTGTCCAGAAGGGCAGGTATCTCACAACCGCAGATCAGTTTACTGGAAAGAGGAAAATACCAGCTGAAAAGGAAAGCCGGAGAGAAACTGGCAGAGGCACTCGATGTGGGAGTGGACTGGCTGGTGTCTGGTGATGAGAGAAAAAGACTTTACTGAGTGAAGATGCTCGCTAATACAGAATGCTATGTGAAATTATTCTCGACCTTCTCTTGTCCCCTACTTACCGGATTTCTATGCCCATAACCGAAATCCATGTGCATTGGAACTGTAATTCCTACTCCGTCTGCCCACGCTGTAAAGCAACTATGGAGCGAGAATACCAAACCTTCTGTGATCGTTGCGGTCAACGGCTTGATTGGTCGAAATATGAAGATGCAGAAGTGGTATATACGGGCTGGAGTGGGCCAGCCGCAAATGAAAGCGACGAACAAGAGCGTGAAACTCAATTCGCACAACATTCTGAAAAGCCGGTGTCCTCGTAGTTATACCAAATTTGGTACTAGCGGCAAGCAATGCCTATGGCGCGCCATAGGCGAAAAACCCTCATTTCTGCGAAAGTGGAAATGAGGGCTTTCTGCTTGTTGAGGCTCTGCCCCAATCCCGGCAGAACACAATTCTGTGTTCTGGAAACGCTGGAAAATTCCAGCGGCTACGCGATTTTACAAATCGCTTAAATGGGCGTCAACGCCCGTCCTTTTCAGATTCTCTCGCCGCGGTGAGAGAATTGTCTCCAAGAATCCGATCTACATTTGCTTTGGCGGTTTGGAGGGAACGCATCTCAGTTTTCGCCTGCTGGTATTCGGCATACATGGCTTTTTTCTCAGACAGGAGCTGTGCGTATTCTGCTTGCAGGCTCTTGACGGTGGGCAGCTTTTTCAAGCCCTGTTCATCAAAAAACTGCTTTGCCGCCTTATGCAATATGATCTCAGACTCATGCTCGGAAAGGAATTTCTTGGAGTAGCCAGCTTTTCGATAGGCAACATAGGTGTCGCGGGTCTTGGCGTAATTGATGATGTGATGCTGCAATACTTTGATTTCCGCCATGCGCTGCTCGGCGGACTTCATCTTGGCAGACAGGGTGTGGTACTGCGCTGTGACGGCGGCAGTCCTTTCTTCCAGAACGCTTCTGTTCAGCAGATTGTTTTCCTCCAGATAGATCAGCGTTTGGGAAAGCTGTTTCAGATTGAAGTTCTTTGCCCATCGTGCGTAACCGGCACCCTTTCCTTCTTGCAGCTTTGCCTGAATGTCAATCAGCAGACTACCACTGGGTTTCGCGGGAGCATCCATGACCCGCTTCTTTTTCGGGGTATGCTCCTTGGTTCCAGCAATGATAGCACGAAGATCATCCGGGGTGTAGCCTGCGCCCAGTGTGTCCATGCGGATGAAGCGCTTCTGTCCTTCCCCCAGCAGGGAGGGAACCTTGCCGCCCTTGACCTGATACCCGGAGCGTTGCAGCAGCTCCAGCAGTTTCTCAAAGCTCTGGGGCTTCTGTGCCAGCGCTTCATCAATGGCATAGCAGATACGCTCCCGGTGGGAAGGCTTCTTCTGATCGCCCAGCCACTTGTCATAGGACTTGCCTTTGCCCTTGGGATTCTCCACGATGGAGTAACCGTTCTCAATGCAGATCGTATCATTGAGGCGGCGCAGAGCCTTGGTGCTGCCCCAGAAGTTGCGGAACTTGCTCCGCTCGTCGAGGGCGGTGGAGTTCCAGATCACATGATTGTGAATATGGGCTTTGTCGATGTGTGTGCAGACGATGTAGGCATGATTGCCTTTTGTGAACCGCCGTGCCAGCTCGCAGCCCAGGCGGTTTGCTTCCTCCGGGGTGATCTCGCCGGGGCGAAAGGACTGGCGCAGATGGTAGGCGATCACATCATCAGCACCACGCATCCGACCAGTGTTCTTGATGTACTGCTGTTTTGAAAACAGGAACTCACTGTCGGCAACACGGCTGTCACACTGCCAGCTTGTGATCAGATTTCTGTTATCTGTTTTTTCGGGGTTTTCCACATAGTCGATGATTGCTTCGATTGCGGTGCCAACTGTCCGCCCCTTGCCGGTGTGCAGGGGCATCAGCCGCGTGGTTGCCATGAGGTGTCCTCCTTACAACAAATGCTCCGGTGCCATGATGACACCGGAGCCAGAATCAGATAGCTTTTATGAACTGAGAAATGCCTTGAAGAATGCTGAGAATCCAAACTGCCAACATGGGTAGCCCAATGGGGCTGAACAGGAAAGCGATGGTCAGAAGTATCATCCCGTTTTTCGGGGAATATGTCACCAGAACTGCCGTTCCAAGTAGTGCAATGATTCCGCTGACGATTCGGAGGGGAATTGCCGAACAAGAGATGATTCCCACGCAGACGAGCGTGAACAGATCAATAAGTAGGATAACAGGGGCAGTCAGTATTTTGAGAATCCATTTCATGGGCAGTACCTCCTTTGCGATTTCATTATATGGCTGATGGGGATGCAGCGCAAGGATGTGGCAGCAGCCTTATAGCTTCGCTAGAGCGGTAAGGATACTCTGCGCGGCATCCCACAGCCGTTCCTGGCTCTGCTGCAATTCCTCCAAATCAGCGTCATAGAATCTTCCGGTTTCGTGAACACGCTTGGTAAGCTGATTGAGGTTGTTGCTGGAGTACCGGAGCAGAGATACCATCTCCTTCAGCTCCGGCAGTTCCAGTTTCACTACATACCCGTCAATGGCCATTTTACGAACAAAGGCAGAGAAATTCGTTGTGCCAAATTGCTGCATCTTCTGCTGAATCATTTGCAGTTCATCCGGGGTCATGCGGATGATCTTCACGATATTGCGGTCAGCCATGCGGTTATCGGGCCACCTCTTTTTTATTCGCCGAAATTTTCGGCGAATTTTTGACTGGCTGGTTTTGCAGCTTTGCCCGGACGGAGGGCTTGTGAGCTTTCTCCTGTTTCTGACAGTATTCCTGACGGACAGTGCTGAGAAACAAGTCGGTCAATCCCGAATGGCTGTTCACAACAAACTGGGCGTTTCGATCAGCGCCCCACGCATCGGGATTCTTCTGAATGGGTATGGTCTTTGCCCATTCCTTATTGCCAGGGGAAAATCGTGCGTCCCAGTCTTTCTGCTGGACGGTATTGGAAAGAACAAAAAGTGTCCTGTCCAGTCCGAAAACGTTAACGACCTGTGCTGCTGCCTGACTGTCCAGTTGGTTATCGTGATAATGCTCCCGGATTGCTGCTTCAATGGCTTCCTTGCAGGCAATGTTGGCTCGGTTGGATGCCCGGTACTGCTCCAGCTCCCCATGCTCCTGAGCGTGGCTTGCCGGGTAGGGGTACACCGGCGTTTCCCTGAGTGTGCGGCGCTGTTCTTCCAGAATCGTATCTGCCCTGGATTCCAGACAGTCCCAGATTGTCTCCATGTGGTCTGTCTCCCGCTTTTCAAAATCCCGGAATACATCCGCCAGCGGACAGGGGGACTTCAACAGAGCGTCAGCCTGGGCATCTGACAGATCGTGGTATTCCAGCGACAGCAGAATATCTTCCCGGATCGTGTATTCATAGGCGTGATTCAGAATTTCTTCCGGGGGCTGGCCTTTCAGCCAGTCCCGAAATTTCTCCTGTTCGGCATACATCTTCTGATACAATGCCGTGTTGCGTTCTTCGTTGGTCATCATCGTACCTCCTCATGGCGTTTTTGTTTTTTATCAGTTCTGCTGGGGGCAGGCTGGCTTCGCAGCTTATCCAGCACCGAGGGACGAGCAGCTTTGGCAACCACCTGCTCCTGCTGACCGCCTTTATTGGCATCCAGATTCAGCTCCGAGTCCAGAAAAATCAGCCGTGCGGTTTTGTCCCGCAGCTCCTCCTCATAGGGGAAGGGCTTGCCCAGCTCTGCCTTTGCCGCTTCCTGCTGGTGGTAGGTTTCGTCCAACTGTGTCTGGAATGCTTTCAACCGCTGGGGCATCTGCGCCAGAGCGTTGTCCAAACGAATCAGATTCCCTCTGGGATCACTGCCCAGGGTGGCCTGATGCCGCAGTTTGCCCTGCATGGTCAGCACATACTTTTTTCCAAAGTCCTCCAAAGTGACGGACATCTGAAAGCCCCGGTATGTACCGACCTCCACCGGGTCAAGCCCAGTTGCTTTCTTCGCGGCCTCGATCAGAGCGGCACCGGCATTGTCCTTATCCGTCAGCTCGTCAGCCAGAACCGTCATTCCCGCAAAGCCGTCCGTGGGATGGGGGTGGGCACCCAGCGTCTGCATATCCTCCTGAATTGCCTGAATGCAGCCCTTCAGCTTTTCAATCTGCTCCGGGAAGTGCCGCAGCAGATTATCTTCCAGCCGGTACTGCTTGCTTTTGTAGTCGGCCTTCATAATTTTCAGCTTGGATACCTCCACGTCCAGATCCATACGCTCCTTAATCCGGGGATCACCGGCGCATAGGGCCTTGATTTCCGCAAAGGACAGCGCCACCTCGTCCACATCATCGCAGGAGCGCACCGGGGACTTGGAACTCATGATCTGGGAAATAAACTTCTGCTTATTCTCCACGGTCTGCCACAAGTATGCGTCGAAGGTCCCTTCTGTGACATAACGAAATACATGGACTTTCTCATTCTGGTTGCCCTGACGCTCGATTCTGCCTTTGCGCTGCTGCAAATCACCGGGTCGCCACGGGCAATCGACATCATGAATTGCCACAAGACGATCCTGCACATTGGTGCCAGCGCCCATTTTGGAGGTGCTGCCCAGCAGCACACGCACCTGACCGGAGCGCACCTTGCCGAACAGCTCCTTTTTCTTGACCTCCGTGTTGGCATCGTGAATAAAGGCAATCTGCTCTGCCGGGATGCCTTTGGCAATCAGCTTGGAGCGAATGTCATCGTAAACGGTGAAAGGGGCTTTTTCTTCCATAGGGAGCATCGCGGACTCCGGGGCGGAAGTGTCTAAATTGGTGCTGACAGCCTTTTTTGCTTTCGGAGCAGCCTGGGGTGTGGAAATATCACAGAACACAAGCTGGGTCAGCTTGTCCTCCTTGCCGTCCCTCCAGACTTGCAGAATGTTTTCCACACACAGATTGACCTTGCTGCTGTCCTGATCTGGGAAATCGGGATTGATAATCCGCTGGTCAAGCCCTAGTTTCCGTCCATCCGAGGTCACTTTCAGCATATTGTCGATGGATGGGTCTACGCTGCCGGAGTGGATGGCGGCGGCTCGCTCAGAAAGCTCCTGCACCAGTCCCTTCTGCACCTCTGTGGGCTTTGCAACTACATTGTGGTACTCCACCTCCGGGACAGGCAGATGGAGCTGATCTGCCGTCTTGATGTCTGCCACTTCCTTGAACAGATTCATCAGCTCCGGCAGATTAAAGAACCGGCTGAATCGTGTCCGGGGACGGTAGCCCTTGCCCTCCGGGGCCAGCTCCAAAGCGGTGACGGTTTCACCGAACCGGGATGCCCAGCAGTCGAAGTGGGTCATGTGCATTTCTTCCAGACGGGCATACTGCAAATACCGCTGCATGGTGTATAATTCCGTCATACTGTTGCTGACGGGCGTA
>JAXEXE010000088.1:0-21063 GCA_034113565.1 Faecousia sp. | reverse complement strand
ACGAAGGCGCCCGCCGGCTATGTGCTGTCCGCCGGAGAGACCGAGATAACCATTGCCGACACGGATTTCGATGGAATTCCGGACAGCAAGGAGCAGTCCACCACGGATACGACCACCACGCAGACGACCGACAAGGACAATGGCCTGGTCAGCATTACGGTGGAGAATACCAAGGGCTTCACCCTGCCCCGGACCGGCGGCATCGGAACGGTGCTGTTTAGCATGATCGGCATTGTGCTCATGGGCAGCGGTGTTCTGCTGGTTGCGGTGATCCTCCGGAAACGCTTCGGAAAATCCAGATAATACTGATATTCAATTAAAAGGGGCTGTTAAAAAAGTCCCTCAGAATCGTAGCCAGTGCCTTTGAGCACTGGCTACAAAAATATGCGAAAGAAATGGCTGCAGCCAGTTGAGGTTGCAGCCGTTTTGTAGTATCATAAAGTTGCCACAAAATGAAAACTACAGAAATGAATTATACACCAATCCAGCTGAAATTACCAGTGGATATGGAAAGAATTATTGATTATTGAAATAAATGTAAAGACAAAAGAAATAACCCTCGACTTGCTGCCTACTCACTGCAACCGCCGAGGGTTATTCCATTTGGGTGGTGGACTCACTCCTTTTTTGTATCTTCATAATAGCGCAGGTTTTTCTGTTTTCGACTGGGACATGACCCTGTATACCTGCACCGTGGGCGGGCAGAGCCGTGTGACCGTCCGCTTCGTCCGGGAAGAACCCTGAAAACTTGCAGTGCCGTGAAAACAGATATCCCCAGAGCTTCCTCCCCTTACCGGAGAAAGCTCTGGGGATTATCAGTATCAACGCTGACGCCGGTCATGTATTTTGTAGTAATCCGCTTTGTTCTTCAGCATCTTGGCGTCTGCCTTGTTCACCATGTCCTCCAGATCCAGGTCATGCAGACGGTACTCGATGCCGTAGGCGATGGTATAGCCGGCGTACTCAATGGTGTGAATCAGATCGTCCATCCAGGCGCTGATCTCGCCCTCCGTGCCTACAGAGCAGGCAATCAGAAATTCATCGCCGCCAAGCCGGAAAACATCCGCCTTGGGGAACCGCTCCACGCAGGCCTTGGCTATGAAGCGGAGCATCTCATCACCCGCAGCGTGGCCCAGACGGTTATTCAGCTCATGCAGACCGTTGACATCGATGTAGATCACAGTCATTCGGATGAAGCTCCGCTGGGACGCGGTCCGCACAAAATGGGTAAAGGCGGTACGGTTCTTCAGACCGGTAGCCGCGTCCAGGAAGCTGGCTTCCCGAGCCTGCTCCTGGGCGATAATCAGGTCGCTCCGGGTCCAGATCATCTGGACGGCGCAGTAAAGGGAGAGAACGTAATCAATGGCATAAAAAACAGGGAAATACAGGCGCACCACTTCCGGATAGTCATGCCGAAGCAGGAAACCCAGCGGCCAATAGAATACGAGGAACAGCAGGAGCAGAAGGTAAGTGCTCAGGATAATTCCCTTCACCGTATCGATCATCAGCGTGAACAGGAACGGAACGAACATCACCCACAGAATCGCGAAGCCATCATTGCCGCCGAAAAGGACGCAGCAGGTACAAAGCACCGTGAACACCACTGCAAAAGTCCATTCCAGATCCTTTGTGATCTTATCACGCCAGCAGTCATGCAGGCAGTAGCCTAAAACCGCAGCAGTGCCAAGGGTGGCGGCAAGCATGGCGTAGTCGTGCCGAAGGAAATTCAGAATGCTCATAACGAGAAATCCGGCAATACAGATCAGCGAGATATCCCGGAGCTGACGCCACTGCTCATCACGCCGGTACGCTTCAATTCGTCTCTCCGCCTGAAGCAGAGGCAGAATAAACCGCTTATACATATGGCCATCACATTCCTTACAACGAAACTGAAAGCAGATTGTAACAATTATAGCACAGTTCCGTAACTATTTCCAGAGCGAATTTTACACAAACGCCGGATTTTGTGAAAAATGCCCAAAAGAACTGAAATTTCTGGCATATCTGCCTTCGCTTGGGCGGAGCCGGCGTCCGCCTTGACCTGCCATTCAAGTTTGTTCCAGTGTTGCATATATCCCGTAAAAAAGCCAGCGCTCAGGAAATATATACTTCCAGCTTTTCGGGTGTTTCCCTGTGAAACCCGGAAATTACCTCAATTTCAACAGTTTTCTGCCCGACACGCTCCCGCAATCCGGTCAGTGTGTACAAACTTTTGCCTTTGCAGCACGGACACTTGACAGCGAGGGAACAACGTGGTAGTATACAAAAAATTGAATCGCTTAGATAGAGGCGCGGTTCGCATCAGTACCTTCTGACCTTGGCAGGGTAGCCGTCAGGAGGGAAAGGGCTCACCGCCGAAGCGGAAAGCGATCACCCCGTCGCTGCCGCTGGGCCGTCAGAGAATATCTGCCGGACTGTCACAAGACTTTGTGAAGCGCTATCAATGGCTGTTCGGCGTAATGTTGCAAGAAATGCCGTATTTCCATGGACCGCTTACCAAAGCGGTCCAATTTTTATTCTGCCGGGGAATGACCACCCGGAAATTCAACAAATGAGAGGTTGACAAAAATGAAGAAGATGCTTTCCCTCGTTATGGTACTTGCCATGACCCTGACGCTGGCTGCCTGCGGCGGTTCCAGCGCCCCTGCCGCCACTGCGGCCCCCGCTCCTGCCGCTACGGAAGCTCCCGCCGCTGCGGAGACTGCCGCTGCTCCCGCTGCCGATGTACCCGCAGGTCTGGAGGACGGCGTGCTCACCATCGCCATGGAGTGCGCCTACGCACCCTACAACTGGACCCAGAGCGACGATTCCAACGGCGCTGTGCCCATCGCCAACGTGCCCGGCTCCTACGCCAACGGCTACGATGTGATGATCGGCAAGAAAATCGCCGAGGCCAACGGCTGGGAGCTGGAGGTCATCCAGTCCGACTGGGATTCCCTGGTGCCCGGCGTTCAGACCGGTACCTTTGACGCCGTTATCGCCGGTCAGTCCATGACTGCCGAGCGTTCCGAGCAGGTGGACTTCGCCGGCCCCTACTTCTATGCCACCATCGTCTGCGTCACCAAGGCCGACGGCAAGTTCGCGAATGCCGCTTCCATTGCTGACCTGGCAGGCGGCACCTGCACCGCCCAGATCGCTACCATCTGGTACGACCAGTGCCTGCCTCAGATCGAGGGCGCCAAGATTCAGACTGCTGCCGAAACCGCTCCCGCCATGCTGATGGCGCTGGAAACCGACACCGTTGACTTCATCTGCACCGATATGCCCACCGCCCAGGGCGCTGTGGCTGCCTACCCCGACATGAAGATTCTGGACTTCTCCGGCACCGACGGCGACTTCCAGTTCTCTGACGAGGTGCGTGCCGAGAACGTCAACATCGGCGTTTCCGTCATGAAGGGCAACACGCTGCTGAAGGACAAGATCGACGCCGTCCTGTCCACCATGACTGTGGATGACTTCAACGACCTGATGGCCTACGCCATTTCCATTCAGCCCCTGAGCGAGTAAGGAAACAGAATGAACCAAGGCGAGAGGACGTTTTTCCTCTCGCCTTGCGGTGTTAACTATAATAAGGAGAAAGCACCATGGAGAAACTTACCCAACTGTGTGCCGACATCGCGAAGCTGTGGGCGAAATACGGCGGTTCCTATCTGACCGGTATGCGCAATACGCTGGTTTTGGCGCTGGTTGCCACGGCCATCGGCTGCGTGATCGGCTTTGTCTGCGGCATTCTGAACACCATTCCCTGTACCGACCGGGACCCGCTGCCGAAGCGTATTCTGCTGCGGCTGATCCGAATCATCGTCCGGGTGTATGTGGAAGTGTTCCGGGGCACCCCCATGGTGCTTCAGGCGGTGTTCATTTACTACGGCCTGCCCTATTTCACGGACAACGCGGTGAAATTCACGAATATCTGGGTCGCCGCTATGCTGGTGGTGTCCATCAACACCGGCGCCTATATGGCGGAATCCGTTCGCGGCGGTATCATTTCCATCGATCCCGGTCAGACCGAGGGCGCCAAGGCCATCGGCATGACCCATGTGCAGACCATGCTTCATGTGATTCTGCCCCAGGCATTGCGGAATATCATGCCCCAGATCGGCAATAATTTCATCATCAACGTGAAGGATACCTCCGTCATGTTCATCATCGGCTTCCCGGACTTCTTCGCGGCCCACCGTGCCGCCGTGGGCGCCAGCTATCTGTACTTCCCCTCCGCGACCGTGGAAATGGCAGGCTATCTGTGCATGACCCTCATTGCCTCCTTCCTGCTGCGGTGGGTGGAGAAGAAGATGGACGGGTCAAGCAATTACGAGCTGGTGCAGGAAGACCAGCTGACCATGACCGCCGGCACCTACAACCATCCCGACCGGGGCACCCCCTTTGACGAGCACAGCAGGGAGTACCAGTCCGAACGCAGAAGACGCGGCAGAAAGGGAGTGCGCTGATATGGAAGATATGATTTTACAGGTCAACCACCTGTCCAAGTCCTTCGGCTCCCACGAGGTTCTGCGGGATATTGATTTCACCGTGAAAAAGGGCGACGTGACCTCCATCATCGGCGCCTCCGGTTCCGGCAAGTCCACATTGCTTCGCTGCATCAACCTGCTGGAAATCCCTACCTCCGGCGAAATCCTCTACCATGGCAAAAACGTGGTTGCCAAGGGCTTCAACGCCCCGGCCTACCGCTCCCATGTGGGCATGGTGTTCCAGTCCTTCAACCTGTTCAACAACATGACGGTGCTGGAGAACTGCATCGTCGGACAGATGAAGGTGCTGAAACGGAGCCGGGAGGAAGCCAGAGCCCACGCCATGCAGTATCTGGAAAAGGTGGGCATGGCTCCTTACATCAACGCCAGACCCCGGCAGATTTCCGGCGGTCAGAAGCAGCGGGTGGCAATCGCCCGGGCGCTGGCCATGGACCCGGAGGTGCTGCTGTTTGACGAGCCTACCTCCGCTCTGGACCCGGAAATGGTGGGCGAGGTGCTTTCTGTTATGCGCTCACTTGCCCAGGAGGGCATGACCATGCTGGTGGTGACCCACGAAATGGCCTTTGCCCGGGATGTGAGCAACCACGTGGTCTACATGAACGGGGGCGTTATCTGCGAGGAGGGCAGCCCGGAGGCGCTGTTTGGCGATCCCCAGAAGCAGGAAACCCGGGATTTCCTCTCCCGTTTCCGAAATAATTAAGGCAGCACCGCATAATGGGGCAAGGAGATTTGGCGAGAGATTTTGACACAAGTGAAAGTATGAAAAATGCGGGAATACTGGATGTATTTCCCATTTTTCATACTGCACAATTGGGACAAAAGATCCGCCAAAGCCCGCAGTTCCCACTGTGCGGTGTTGCTTTTATGATGAAACTGCCGGATTCCTGCGGGAATCCGGCAGTTTTTTGCTGGATAGCACGGCATATCCGAAAGCCGCCGGAAAATAACTGCCATCCGACAGGATTCGACAAATTTTTCTCAAAAAAGACTTATAATGAAAATATACATCCGTTTTTCGACAAATTTCGCTTGCGCGGGCTTGTGCGCAATGATATGCTACACAAACCGAAACGTCATTTTCGGCGAATCCATAGGAAAAGAGATGAAAATGTGGTCCCCCCGGGCGAAAGGAGAATCTGTATGAAAAAAACGACGAGAACATGGTTGATTTTGCTGGCAGCGGTGCTGGTGCTGTCCACACTGCCGGGCTGCGGCGCAGGGCGCATAAAGCAGACAGAGCCGATTTCTGTTTACCTGTGGAGCGCCGAGCTGTATAACGGCTACGCCCAGTACATCCAGTCCCAGCTTCCCGATGTGGATATCCAGTTTGTTGTAGGCAACAACGACTTGGACTTTTATAAATTCCTGAGCGAAAACGGCGCGCTGCCGGACATCATCACCTGCCGCCGGTTCTCCCTGCACGACGCGGCGGATTTGCATGGGTATCTGATGGACCTGTCCTCCACCCAGGAGGCGGGGGCTGTTTACAGCACCTATCTGGAGAGCTTTACCAATACGGAGGGCGAAATCCAGTGGCTTCCGCTGTGCGGCGAGGTGGACGGCCTGGTGGCGAACAGAGCGCTGTTTGAGCGGTACCAGATTCCCATGCCCTCGGACTACGAGAGCTTTGTGTCTGCCTGCCAGGCCTTTGAAGCGAAGGGCATCCGGGGCTTTGCCGCGGACCTTGCCTATGATTACACCTGCATGGAGCTGCTGCAGGGCTGGTCCATTCCGGAGCTGACCTCGTTGGAAGGACAGGTCTGGCGGCACCGCTATGAGGACCCCCTGGATGAGGAGATGACAGGCCTGGATGATACCATTTGGCCTGGCGCTTTCGCGAGGATGGAGCGGTTTATCTCGGATGCAAAGCTGCGCCCGGAGGATATAGAGCTTGACTATGATCCCGTCATCAGCCTGTTCGCCGAGGGAAAGGCAGCAATGATCCGTGCGGGCGGTGACGAGACGGTTCGTTACAATCACGCCGGTATCGACGCGGTATTTCTGCCCTACTTCGGCCCCAATGGCGAGCAGTGGCTGCTGACCTATCCGCAATTCCAGGTGGCGCTGAACAAGAACCTGGAGCAGGACCAGACCCGCCAGGAGCAGGCAATGCAGGTGCTGGAGGTGATGCTCTCTGAGGGCGGGCAGAACGCGCTGGCCAAGGGGGAGGACGTAATCTCCTACAGTCAGAATGTGGAGCTGACACTGGACCCCGCGCTGGACAATCTGAGGCCCTACGTCCAGCAGAATCATCTGTTTATCCGCTTGGCCTCCAGCGAGTTCTTCTCCGTGTCCAAGGATGTGGTGACGAAGATGATTCTGGGCGAGTATACCGCGGAACAGGCTTACAAGGTCTTTGACACCCAGCTGCGGGAGGATGAGACTGCCGAACCGGAAATAATTCTGACGCTGGAGCAGGGCTATTCCAACACCTTCCGGGCAAAGGGCGGCTCCCAGGCGGCTTCCGTCATGGCAAATACCCTGCGGGGCCGCTACGCTGCGGAGGTGCTGATCGCCCCCGCCTACAGCTTTACCGGCTCCGTCCTGCAGGCGGACTACACCCAGAAGATGGCAGGCAACATGGTCATGCCCAACGCGCTGATGACCTACCGGGGCAATTTGACCGGTGCCCAGCTGAAGCAGATGCTGAAGCTGTTCGTGGAGGGTGTGGAGGGCGGCTTCGCGCCGTTCAATCCCGGCTCCCTGCCTGTGGTCAGCGGGATCACCATAGACGTGGAGAAAACCGATACCGGCTTTGCGCTGACACGGGTATGCAGGGATGGTGAGCAGATCAGCGACAGCGAAACCTTCCATGTGGCCTGCCTGAATACGCAGGCGTGTATGGCGCAGTTCCCGAAGGACGTGACGCAGAGCTTCGAAATGGAAAATGACGGCGTCAAAACAGCCTGGATTGGATACATCAAAAGCGGCGGCACCCTTGCCCAGCCGGAAAACTACATTACCCTGAAATAATTTTGGAATCTCTGAACAAATCGTCTTCGAGCAGCGGATCTTTTGCCCCGCCGGTACGGCTTGAATCAGAGGTTCCTTAGGAAAGACAGTATGTCTGAGGACTCCAACCGATGAAAAAGAGACTGATTGCGCTGATCGCGGTTCTGGCGGTGCTGCTTGGCGCCGCCGGCTGTGCCGCAAATAAACAGGAGCAGGCACGGGTGCCCATCACCATGTACCTGTGGGATAAAACCATGACCAAGGCCCTGTCGCCCTGGCTGGCGGAGCAGTTTCCGGAGATCGACTTTACCTTTGTGGTGGGGTACAATACGATGGACTTCTATTCCGACCTGAACGACCGGGGTGCTCTGCCGGATATCATTACCTGCCGCCGGTTTTCCCTGAACGATGCGGAAAATCTGTCGG
The DNA here is from genome assembly GCA_034113565.1 of Faecousia sp. GTDB lineage: Bacteria > Bacillota > Clostridia > Oscillospirales > Oscillospiraceae > Faecousia. The sequence goes on along the minus strand of JAXEXE010000088.1, from coordinate 13,195 downwards.
ATCTTCTGATGGACTTGAGCCAGACTGAGGTGGCGGGCACCTTCTATGACAGCTATCTGGAAAACAACCGGGAGCCGGGAGGCGCGGTCCGGTGGCTGCCCATGTGCGCCGAGGTGGATGGTTACATCGCAAATCTGGACCTGTTCGAGAAGTACGGCATCCCGCTGCCCACTAATTACGCAGAGTTTGCCGATGTGTGCCGCCGTTTTGAGGAGCTGGGGATCAACGGCTATGTCAACGACTATGACGAGGACTATTCCTGCATGGAGGCCCTGCAGGGCTGCGCCATTCCGGAGCTGATGAGCATGGAAGGAATGCTGTGGCGGATGGGGTACGAGAGCGAGACGCCGGAAAACCCGGTGGGTCTGGACGATCAGGTCTGGCCCCGGGTATTTGAGAGATTCCAGCAGTACCTTCAGGATACCTGGACGGAACCGGCGGACGCGGAGATGGACTACGATCCCATGGCCCCGGATTTCTTCGCCGGCAAAACCGCCATGATTCGCGGCACCGCCACGGACTGCGTGATGTTCCGCCAGAATGAGGGCGTGAACTGCGCCATGCTGCCCTATTTTGGGGAGACCGCCGAGGACAGCTGGCTGCTGACCTATCCCCACTGCCAGGTGGCGGTGAACCGGCAGGTGGAGCAGGACCCGGAAAAGAACGCGGCGGTTCAGCGGGTACTGAACGCCCTGTTCAGTCAGGACGGTCAGAGCCGTCTGGAGCCCGGCAGCGCGCTGCTGAGCTACAATAAAAACGTGCAGACCCAGCTGGGCAGCGCCTTTTCTCTGGTACAGGACTGTATCAACCGCAATCACCTGTATATCCGGCTGGCATCCACCGAAATTTTCGCGGTTTCCGAGAATGTGGTGCGGAAGATGATCCGGCAGGAGTACGGCGCGGAGGAAGCCTACAGGGACTTTAACGAACAGCTGACTGCCCACACGGTTCCGCCGAAGGAAACGATCATCACCACCCAGAAAACCGGCTATGATTACGCCATGGGGGACCACGGCAGCCCGGCAGCCTCCGCTGTGGTCAATACGGCGCGGGAGCAGTGGGGCGCCGATGTTGCCATCGGCTATACCAGCGTGGTTGCCGCGCCGGTGTTTGCCGGGGAGTATACCGCGCAGCAGCTGCACTGGCTCACCGCCAACCGTCTGTATCTCCGGCACGGCAGCTTTACCGGCGGGGAATTGAAAACGCTCATGCAGTGGCTGGTGGATGTGAAGGAAGACGGCTCCAACCCCATCCGGGGCGGCCTGATGCCGGTGACCAGCGGGCTGGAATATACCGTCACCACCGACGGCACCGGGGCGTATACGTTGACCCGGGTTACAAGAAACGGCAGGGAACTGGATGAAAACGCCGTCTATTCCGTTTTGATGCTGGGGGATCTGAATTTTATCGAGGCATCCTATTACTGCAACTGCCCCATGCCCCAGAACCTTCTCGACAAGCTGACCTCTGACAAGCAGCTGGGATACGAGCTGCTGGTTTCTGCCCTGAGCGGCGGAAACCAGCTGAAGAAGCCTTCGGACTATGTGACGATTCGGAGCAGATAATGAAAATCTACGGGAATAGAGGGGATTTCGTGCGCAAACGCCTGACAGCAATGCTTGCTGCCATTGCCCTGTGTATTGGACTGGGCGTGGTGGGTATCTGGTATTATGGGTTCGTGACCCGGACGATCTACACGGAGAGTACAGAGCATCTGCGGGAGATTTACCATCAGGCGAACCAGTCCATGTATTCGCTGGTCGGCAGGAACTGGGGCGCCATGCACATGTGGACCCCCTACCTGCAAAGCGCGGTCAGTGACCGTCAGATCGATGCCTTTGCCGCCCAGGCAAAGGAGGAGACCGGTTTTACGGACTTCTACTTCATCTCCCGGGAGGGCAGCTACCGGACGGTGTCCGGCGACAGCGGGTATCTCGACATGAAGGAGGAGCTGCCTGCCCTGATTCTGGAGCATAAGGATGTTGTGGTGAATGCCGTGGTGCCGGGACAGCCCCAGATCATGGTGTTTGCCGTGCCCGCCGTCCACGGGAGCTACCGGGGCTTTGGGTATGAAGCCATCGCCATCAGCTTTACCAATGACGATCTGGTAGAATCGCTGGAAATTTCCGCCTTTAACGGGAAGTCCAACAGCTATGTGGTTCGCCCGGACGGGCGGATTGTGGTGGACGGCTCGGATAATCAGCCCAGAGAAATCTACAATGTGCTTGCCATGCTGCGGGATTACTCCAATCTGAGCGCGGAAGACATCGACACCATCAGCAGCGATTTCCGCAGCGGAAATCCCGGCGCGGCGGTGTTCAAGGCCGGCGGCGTCAGCTATTATCTGATTTACGAATCCGCGAATTTTGAGGACTGGATGGTTCTGGGCGTTGTACCCACGGCGGTGGTCAACGCCAGTATGAACCGGCTTCAGTCCACAACACTGATTCTGGTCATCGTCATTGCCATCGGTATCGAGGCGGCGCTGATGAGCTATGTGATTCGCAGGAACCGGCGGAACCTGAGAAAGAAGGATACGGAGCTGCTCTACCGGGAGGAGCTGTTTACCACCCTGTCGCGCAAGGTGGACGATATCTTCATGATGCTGGGCGCAAAGGACCTCCACGTGGACTACCTCAGCCCCAATATTGAAAAGCTGATGGGCGTCCCGGAGGAGGAGGCCCGGGCGAATATCCGCGTTTTGGATGAGACGGTGAAGAACCGGGAGATCCCTCTGATTTTCGACCAGCTGCTGGCGATCCAGCCCGGGCAGCAGGTGGACTGGGACCGGGAATATGTCCACCGGAAAACCGGAGAGGACCGCTGGTTCCACGGTACGGCCCTGTGCCGGGAGATTCGGGGACGCAAGAAATATATTCTGGTTCTGTCCGACCGAACCAAGGAAAGACGGACCAATCAGGCCCTTGAGGACGCGGTCAACGTGGCCCAGAGCGCGAACAAGGCAAAGAGCACCTTCCTGAGCAATATGTCCCATGACATCCGCACGCCGATGAATGCCATCATCGGCTTTACCACGCTGGCAATCGCCAATGTCACCAGCACGGAAAAGGTCAAGGACTATCTGTCGAAGATTCTTTCCTCCAGCAACCACCTGATGAGCCTTATCAATGATGTGCTGGACATGAGCCGCATCGAAAGCGGTAAGCTGAAGATCGAGGAGCAGGCGGCCAATCTGGCGGACATTTTTCACGATCTCAGGAATATTATCAGCGGTCAGATCAACGCCAAGCAGCTGGAGCTGTACATGGACATCATGGATGTGGCGGATGAGGACGTGTACTGCGACAAGACCCGGCTGAATCAGGTGCTGCTGAATCTGATGTCCAACGCCATCAAATTTACGCCTCCCGGCGGCACCGTGTCCGTCCGGGTTTCTCAGCTGCCCAACGCCCCAAAGGGGGAGGGACTGTACGAAATCCGGGTGAAGGATACGGGCATCGGCATGAGTCAGGAATTTGCCGCCCACATTTTTGAGCCTTTTGAGCGGGAACAGACCTCTACGGTCAGCCGCACGCAGGGCACCGGTTTGGGCATGGCGATTACCAAGAACATCCTTGACATGATGGGCGGTGAGATCGAGGTGCTTACCCAGAAGGGGAAGGGCACGGAGTTCGTCATCCGACTGGCCCTGCGGCTGCAATCCGAGCGCAGAAATGTGGAGAAAATTCGGGAGCTGGTGGGACTGAAGGCGCTGGTGGTGGACGATGATTTCAACACCTGTGACAGCGTGACGAAGATGCTGGTGCAGGTGGGAATGCGCTCGGAGTGGACGATGTTCGGCAAGGAGGCTGTCCTCCGGGCACGGCAGTCCCTGGAACTGAACGACCCCTTTCACGCCTACATCATCGACTGGCGGCTGCCGGATATGAACGGCATCGAAGTGACCCGTCAGATCCGCGCGCTGGGGGATGACACGCCCATTATCATTCTCACCGCCTACGACTGGGCGGACATTGAGCTTGAGGCGAAGGCGGCGGGCGTCACCGCGTTCTGCTCCAAGCCCATGTTCCTGTCCGATCTGCGGGAGTCTCTGCTGACGGCTATGGGACAGAGGAAGAACCGGGGAAGCCTGCCCCCTGCCGGCGAGGCAGCGAATTTCAGGGGCAAGCACCTGCTGCTGGCAGAGGACAACGACCTGAACCGGGAGATTGCGCTGGAGCTTCTGAACGAGTACGGCTTTGTCATCGACACGGCGGAAAACGGCTCCGCGGCGGTGCACAAGGTTTCTGCCGCTGTGCCCGGCACCTACGACCTGGTGCTGATGGACATTCAGATGCCTGTGATGGACGGCTTCGAGGCCACCCGCCGCATTCGCGCATTGGAGAACCCGGCACTTTCCCATATCCCCATCATCGCCATGACCGCCAACGCCTTCGACGAAGACCGCCGGGCGGCGGCCCGGTGCGGCATGAACGGCTTTATTTCCAAGCCCATCGATATTGACGAGGTGGTGCAGACCCTGCACCACGTTTTCGGCGGATAGGAAAGCCCCTCTTTCTCACGGAAAGAGGGGCTTTTGTGCTGCAATCAGGACTGCCCGCCGCCGGAGACGGTCTCCCCGGTCCAGCTGAGGATGCCGCCGAATTCCACAACATTGGTGTAGCCCAGGTCTGCCAGCTTCTGGGCGGCCTGCTTACTGCGGTTGCCGCTGCGGCAGTAGACCAGAATCAGCTGCTCCCTGTGGGGAAGCGCCGGGATTTCCTCGGAGCCAATGGTTTCGTTGGGAATGCAGATCGCGCCGGGAATGTGGCTCTGCTCGTATTCCTGCCGGGTGCGCACGTCCAAAAGAATGTAGTCTGTTTCCGTTTCCATCATGGCGGCGGCCTCCTCAGAATTGACCTGCCGGTAAGCGGGGGCCTTTTCCCCGCCGCAGCCGGTGAGCAGCAAAAGCGCCCCAAGCGCGGCAAGCAGCCTGAAATCCATCTTCATATCCGTTCCTCCTTATGCATTCTGACCACATTCTAACAGAAAATAGGGCTTTGGTCAAATCAATGATTTGTAAATTGGAAGAACTGTGGTATAATCATGGAAAATCAGGAGAAAGGTCGGAGGAACATGGAATTACTGGACGTGGTGGACGAAAACGGCGTGCCAACGGGAACCGTGGTTTCCCGGGAAAAGGCCCACGCAGAGGGCATCCGGCACAGAACCGCCCATGTGTGGCTGGTCCGGCGGCGGAACGGAAATGTGGAGATTCTCCTGCAAAAACGCTGCAAAAGCAAGGATTCCTGGCCCGGCTGCTACGATATTTCCAGCGCGGGCCACATCCCGGCGGGCGTTGACTTTATCCCCTCGGCCCTGCGGGAGCTGCGGGAGGAGCTGGGGGTGCAGGCAAATGCGGAGGAACTGATTTTCTGCGGAAACCGACAGATCCGCTCCGACAGCGTTTTTCACGGACGGCCCTTCCGTGACCGGCAGTATTCCCGGGTGTTTGCCCTGTGGCGGGATCAGCCGGAAGCGGCATTCCGGCTGCAAAAAGAGGAGATTGACGCGGTACGCTGGATGGAGCTGGAGGCCTGCATGGAAGCGGTAAAGCGAAATACCATTGCCCACTGTATCTACCCGGAGGAGCTGGAAATGGTCAGGGCCGCGCTGAAAAGATAAAGAAATCCCCCGCGACCGCTTGGCGAACGGTCGTGGGGTTCCTTTTTTGCTTATTTTCGGGTTTTCAGGTAGGCATCCAGCTGCTTGGCGTTCATGGAGGAAATGGGCTGGGGCAGGGCGTCGATGGGGAAAAAGCCCATCCGTTTTGCTTCCCCGTCGGCGCAGTGAAGCGCACCGGAATAGTCGCTGCTGACGTAGACGATATCCACGCCGCAGACCTCATTGCCGTTGGGATAGACGTGGTTCAGCTCCTTGCCGGAGAAAACCCCCAGCAGGTGCAGCTCACCCACTTCCAGTCCGCATTCCTCCCGCACCTCCCGCCGGGCGCCGTCCTCCACGGTTTCGTCGATTTCAATTCGACCGCCGGGATAGCTCCAGGTGCCGTCGTCGGCGCGCTGCTGCATGAGAATCCGTCCCTGCCTGTCCTCGACAATGATGCTGGCGCCGGTCTGTACCACCACCGGCGTACCGTTTGGCGCAAGTCTTCCCATGATGGACTCCTTATCCCAGATAGCCGTCGGTCATTTCCTGCAAAATCCGCCGGTTTGCCTGAAGAGCCTCCTCCATGGCGGAAGCCCGGGCGGACAGGTAGACCTTGACCTTGGGCTCGGTGCCGGAGGGACGCACCAGCACCTTCGCGGAGTCGGTCTGGAATTCCAGCACATTGCTCCTGGGCAGCCCGCTGACGCCGGCCTGATAATCCACAACCTTGGTGACAGCCTTGCCGTCCAGCGCCTTGGGGGGATTCTTGCGGAGAGTATCCATAATCGATGCCATTTTCTGCATCCCCTCCGCGCCCTCGAAGGTGAAGCTGGCAAGGTCGTTGCGGTAGAAGCCGTACTTTTCGTACAGGGCGTCCATGGCCTGGGCTAACGTCTGTCCCTTGGCCTTGTACCACGCGGTCATTTCACAGCAGAGCATGGAGGCGTTGACGGCGTCCTTGTCCCGGACGTGACCGCCGGAGAGATAGCCGTAGCTTTCCTCAAAGCCGAAAATGTAGCGGTCAATCTGACCGGCGGCTTCCAGCAGGGCAATCTGTTCGCCGATGAACTTGAAGCCCGTCAGCACCCGGCGCAGCTCCACGCCGTAGTCGGCGGCGACGGCGTTGGCCATATCCGTAGAAACAATGGTGGTGACCGCCACGGGGTTCTGGGGCATGGTGCCGTTTTCCAGCCGCTTGCGGCAGATGTAGTCCAGCAGCAGCACGCCCATTTCGTTGCCGGTAATCAGCCGGTAGTCGTCGCCCTCGGGAACGGCGATACCCATCCGGTCGCAGTCCGGGTCGGTGCCCAGCAGCAGGTCGGGCTTGACCTGCCGGCACAGGGCAAGGCCGGTTTCCATGGCTTCCCGGATTTCGGGATTGGGGTAGGGGCAGGTGGGGAAGTGCCCGTCGGGCTTTTCCTGCTCCGGGACAACGGTGACATCGGAAATGCCAATCCGGGTCAGAATTTTCCTGACGCATTCCAGTCCCGCGCCGTTCAGCGGGGTGTAGACCACCTTCAGGTCCAGCTTTTCTCCCTTGGACAGGCTCCGCTGCTGCACGGCATCCAGAAACGCTTCCAGGCAGTCTTCGCCGATGGTGCGGATTTTCCCGGCGGCACGGCCTTCTTCCTCGGTGCACAGCTTCACATCCGCGAACATATCCAGCGCGTTGATTTCGTTCAGAACCGCGGCGGCAACGTCAAGGGTAATCTGGCAGCCATCGGCGCCGTAGACCTTGTAGCCGTTGTATTTCGCGGGGTTGTGGCTGGCGGTGACGCAGATGCCCGCGCCGCAGTGCAAGTACCGCACGGCCCAGCTCAGGGCAGGGGTGGGCTCCAGCCGGGGGTAGATGTACGCGGTGATGCCGTTGGCGGCGATGACCCGGGCGGCTTCCATCGCAAACAGGCCGCTCTTGATGCGGCTGTCGTAGCCGATGGCAATGGACTGGGGCAGGGTAGTGGCCTTCAGATAGTTGCACAGACCCTGAGTGGCCCGGCGGATGACGTAGATGTTCATGCGGTTGGTGCCCGCGCCGATGACGCCCCGCAGGCCTCCGGTGCCGAATTCCAGATCCCGGTAGAAATGGTCAAAAATCTCCTTCTCATCGGTCAGACCGGACAGCTCGGCGACCAGATCCGGGTCCTCCAGCGCCTGCGCTTTCCAAAGTGAAAAACGAGCCAGTGTATCCATGGGATTTCCTCCTTCTATGTGGTTAGGCTAATGGTATCAAAAAATTTACTTAAAATCAAGATGGATTTAGCTGAATTTGCGGGCTTGCGGAAGCCTTGACACTCAGCATATTTCGGGTTATACTTTACCTTAGGGCACCACCGCGCAAAGGGAACTGCAGGCTTCGGCGGATCTTTTGCCCCAATTGTGCAGTGTGAAAAATGGGAAATACAACCAGTATTCCCGCATTTTTCATACTTTCCCTTGTGCCAAAATCTCTCGCCGAATCTCCTTGCCCCATTATGCGGTGCTGCCTTAAGATTTCGTTGCGGCAGGAGGGTCATGATGGAGAAAAAAGTAAGAATGGCGGATATTGCCCAGCGGCTTGGCATCAGCATTGTGTCGGTGTCCAAGGGGCTGTCCGGCAAGGACGGCGTCAGCGAGGAAATGCGCGGGAAGATCATTGCTGCTGCCGAGGAAATGGGCTATGTCATGCCGCAGCCGAAGAAAGAAGAAAAGACAGCTTCCGGAAACATTGGCATTCTGGTGGCGGATCGTTTTATTGCGGACAATGCCTTTTACCCCGCGCTGTACCGGCAGGTCATGGTGCACAGCGCGGAAAGCGGATATTCTGCCATTATGGAGATTGTGTCGCCGGAGGCGGAGGCCAGGTGCACCATGCCTGCCATGATTCAGGGCGGCAAGGTGGACGGAATCATCTTCATGGGTGAGCTGCGCCGCAGTTATCTGAAAGCTGTGATCCAGTCGGGGCTGCCGTATATTCTGCTGGACTTTTATGACGAGGAACTGGATGCGGACAGCGTCACCAGCGACAACATTGCCGGCGGCTTCCGGGCGACCAACGCGCTTTTGCAGGCGGGATACCGGGAGATCGGCTTCGTCGGGAGCATTCTGGCTACCAGTTCGATTATGGACCGGTATCTGGGCTACACCAAGGCTCTGCTGCGGGCCGGAATTCCCATTCAGGGACAGTGGCGGCTGGAGGATCGGGATGTGGCAGGCAGATTTATCCCTATCCAGCTTCCGGACACCATGCCCCGGGCGTTTGTGTGCAACTGCGACGAGGTGGCCTACAATCTGGTGGAGCAGCTCAAGCACAGGGGCTACCGGGTGCCGGAGGATGTGGCGGTCACCGGCTATGACGATTACCAGTTTGCCCTGGTCTGCGATCCTCCGCTGACGACCTACCGGGTCAATGTGGAGGATATGGGCCGGATGGCGGCGGTGCAGCTTCTGCGGAAAATCAAGGGAAAGCGGTTTACCGGCGGCAATTCCGTGGTGGGCGGCAGACTGGTCATGCGCAAGTCAATCTGAGGATAACAGGAGCAGCAGGCGAAATGGGGAGTTTTGCCTGCTGACTTTTTACGAATCCAGAAGCCCGACAACGTCCGACAGCGTATCCGCTTTGGCGTACAGCAGGGACAGGGTATCCTCACCGGGGGTGTCCAGATCGGGAATCAGCACCGGCAGGCAGCCGGCACGGTAAGCCGACAGAATTCCGGCGGGGGAGTCCTCCAGCGCAAGGCAGCCTTCCGGCGGAAGGCCCAGTTCCGCCGCGCCCCGCAGGTAGATGTCCGGTTCCGGCTTGCCCTGCGGCACGTCGTAGCCGGTGACCACCTTCTGAAAGCGGTGGTACAGGTTCAGCGGGGTCAGGTAACACTCCAGCCTTTGCCGGGGGGAGGAGCTGGTGATGGCGCAGGGAATGCCTCTGGCATCCAGCGCGTCCAGCAGGGTGCAGATGCCCGGCTTTGCCGCCGCGCCTTCTTTTTCGATGAAGGCGTCCATCAGTTCGATGCGTTTTAAGCGGATGGTGGTGTAATCGGCCTTTGGGCCAAACAGTTCGTGAAATTTTTCCTGCCCGGCGGTTTTATTGAGACTGCGCATTTGCAGGGACTGCTCCTTGGTCATGGGGAAGCCGTAGAAGTGACAGGCCTCCATCCAGAACCGGGAGTACAGACGCTCCGTGTCCAGAATCACGCCGTCCACGTCGAACAGTACGCCCCGGACCGGGGCCTTTTCTTTATATAAGGTAATCGCCATGCTCGGCAGCCTCCCTCGTAATGAGTTGACAATTATGGTATCCCTCCGGGATGAACAAATGGAATTGTCCCCCAGGGACGCCTCCATTGTCAACTGTCAACAGTCAATTGTCAACTCTTTTTTTCAAAATCCTTCTAGGAATTTTGAAACAAATGTGCTATGATATGCGCAAGAGGTGAAGACTATGGAAGAGAAAGAAGATTTGGAGCGGCAGGAGGGCTATGCGCCCCGCCCGGCCTGGCAGGTCTGGGGCGCGCGGATCGGCCTTGTGCTGTTTATTCTGTTTGTCATCTGGCAGATTGTGAATATTGCCAGAGGGGGACTGTAATGCGGATTTTGGGAATCGACCCGGGCTATGGCATCACCGGCTTCGGCCTGATTGAGGCCCGGCGGGGGCAGTACCAGCTTCTCAACTGCGGCGCTATCACCACAGCGCCGAATACGGAGTTCGCCTGGCGGCTGGAAGTGATTTACAACGATATGGTGGAGCTTCTGCGGGTGTCCCAGCCGGAGGCGGTAGCCATCGAGGAACTGTTCTTCGGGCAGAACGTGACCACAGGCATCAACGTAGCCCAAAGCCGCGGGGTGATTCTGCTGGCGGTGCGGCAGGCGGGCGTGCCGATTTTCGAGTACAAGCCCATGCAGGTCAAGCAGGCGGTGGTGGGCTACGGCAATGCCACCAAGCATCAGGTGCAGGATATGACGAAGCGGCTGCTGCACCTGAGTGCAGTACCCAAGCCGGACGACGCGGCGGACGCCGTGGCCATTGCCCTGTGCCACGCCCGGTCCAGTACCTCCCTGCTTGCCCGTGCGCAGCAGGGGCTGTAGGGCGGAGTCATGACTCCGCCCACCGCGAAGCGGCAAACTGACCAATGCGGCGGGGTCGTGACCCGCCCTACGAAACAGGGGGTTCTCTATGTTATACTATGTTTCCGGCAAGGTTGCGGTTTTGGAGCCGGGGCTGGCGGTGATCGACTGCGGCGGCGTTGGCTACGGCTGCCGGGTCACGGCCTATACCGCCGGACAGCTCAAGCTGAATCAGAACGCGAAACTATATATCACCGAATCCATCCGGGAGGATGCCTTTGATTTGTACGGCTTTTCCAGCCGGGAGGAGCAGCGGTGCTATGAGCTGCTGACTTCCGTCAACGGTGTCGGCCCCAAGGCGGCCATGGCAATCCTGTCCGCAGGCGGGCCGCAAAATTTTACCCTGGCAGTCATGACCGGGGACGAAAAAATGCTCACCGCCGCCCAGGGCATCGGCAAGAAAATCGCCCAGCGGATTATTCTGGAACTGAAGGACAAAATCGGCGGAGGCGGTATGGAGCTGGACTTCTCCGCAGGAAGCGCCGCCGCTGCGCCTGCTCAGCAGGGAAGCAGCGCGGCACTGGCCCACGCGGCCCTGCAGGAGCTGGGCTATTCCCCCGCCGAGATCAGCGCGGCGCTGAAGGGCGTGGACCCCAACGCGTCCACGGAGGAAATGGTGCGGCACGCTTTGCGGGCCATGGTTATGAAGGGCTGATTTCAGTGAGGAGTGTGAAGTGCGGAGTGTGGAGTGATAAGCATAGATGCGGTTTCGTATTTGGATTTCACTCCTCACTCCTCACTCCAAACTCCAAACATTACTTTGGAGGATATTATGAGTTTGGAATTTTCACAGGAACTGGACAGCCCTATCATTTCCCCCACCTTCGCGCCGCAGGACGCGGGGGAGATCGGCCTGCGGCCCAAGCTGCTGGCGGACTACACCGGTCAGGAGAAGGCGAAAAGCAACCTGTCCGTCTATATTGAAGCGGCCCGCCGCCGCAATGAGCCGCTGGATCACACCCTGCTCTACGGCCCGCCCGGTCTGGGTAAGACCACACTGGCGGGGGTGATTGCCAATGAGATGGGGGCGGGCATCCGGGTGACCTCCGGCCCCGCCATTGAAAAGCCCGGGGACCTGGCGGCGCTGCTGACCAACCTGAACCCCGGGGACATCCTGTTTATCGATGAAATCCACCGCTTAAACCGGGTGGTGGAGGAGATTCTGTACCCCGCCATGGAGGACTTTGCCATCGACATCATCGTGGGCAAGGGCCCCAGCGCCAACTCCATCCGTCTCGACCTGCCCAAATTCACGCTGGTGGGGGCCACCACCCGGGCGGGCCAGCTGTCCGCGCCGCTGCGGGATCGGTTCGGCGTGAATCTGCGGCTGGAACTGTACACCCCGGAGGAGCTGGCGAAAATTGTCACCCGTTCCGCCACCATTCTGGGAATGCCCATTGAGGAAGCGGGGGCTATGGAAATCGCCTCCCGGAGCCGGGGGACTCCCCGAATTGCCAACCGGTTTCTGCGGCGGGTCCGGGACTTTGCTGAGGTCATGGGCGACGGCACCATTACGCAGGATGCCGCCAAGCTTGCCCTGAAACGGCTGGAGGTGGATGAGCTGGGTCTTGACAACATCGACCGCCGGATGCTCACCGCCATCATTCAGAATTACGGCGGCGGCCCGGTGGGACTGGAGACCCTAGCTGCCACCATCGGCGAGGAGGCGGTGACGCTGGAGGATGTGTACGAGCCGTATCTCATGCAGCTGGGCTTTCTGACCCGCACTCCCCGGGGCCGCTGCGTCACGGCCCTTGCCTACGACCATCTGCACATTCCCTATGAAGGGCAGGCGCAGTTTTCTATTTGACGGCGTGAAAGTTGCATAAACCGGAAAATAGTGGGTGAAAATTTTTATTAAGGATTGACAAAATGCCACTATGTGTGTATAATCCGTTTTGTGGCAGAGTTTGCCAACAATAATCTATGACCCTGCGTTATATCATTTCAGGTGGAATTTCACGGGGCAACAACAAACCGAAGAGAGGTATTTTTTCATGTACGAAGATAAGACTTTAGTTTGCAAAGAGTGCGGCAACGAGTTCGTGTTCACCGCTGGTGAGCAGGAGTTCTACGCAGAGCGCGGCTTCCAGAACGAGCCTCAGCGCTGCAAGGCTTGCCGTGATGCTCGCAAGAACGCCACCCGTGCCCCCCGTGAGTTCTTCACCGCCACCTGCGCTCGCTGCGGCGGCGAGGCCAAGGTGCCCTTCCAGCCCAAGACTGACCGTCCTGTGTACTGCAGCGAGTGCTTCGCTCAGATGCGCGCCAACGGCTAATTGGCAAAAAACTTCAGCGCCGGTTCGCCGGCGCTGTTTGTTTTGTCCGGCAGTTTACATAACGCCTTTTCATTCTCCCCTTTTTGTGCTATGATGGTGCCGTGAAGCGGTTGGGCGGCTACGGAGTACCTCCCCGCCCCCACCGGAGGAAAGGAAGTGGAAGCCATGAAAATCATTCTCATCACCGGCGTGTCCTCCGGCTTCGGCCGGGCCAT
>JAXEXE010000087.1:0-5546 GCA_034113565.1 Faecousia sp. | reverse complement strand
CCGGGTTTTCAGGAACAGGGCCAGCAGGAATCCCACGCACAAGGTCAGAACCGCCACGGGAATCAGCTTGCAGAAGGTCTTGCCGATGAGGGGCTGCACCATGGAGAAAACCGTGGCAGCCTTCATCATATTGACGTTGGAGGAGAAGCCCATGACCGCCAGATTCACGGTGTACAGCCCCGTATTGGTGATGATACCCGCCAGAATCGAGGGAATTTGCAGTTTCGTCTGCAAAAAGGCGGTGACGGAACCTGCGCAGGCCCCGGCCAGCATGGCGGCGGGCAGACCCAAAATCGGATGCCCGGTAACGGCAAAGGTGGCGGACACGGCGCAGCCTAAGGTAAAGGCGCCGTCGGTGGTCATATCGGCGATGTTCAGCACCCGGAAGCTGAGGAACAGGGCCAGCGCCACCAGCGCGTAGATACAGCCCAGCTCCAGCGCGCTGAAAACAATGGCAGAGGATATCATGGGGATTCTCCTTTTCAATAAGATGCTTGCAGGGGCGGGTCATTGACCCGCCCTGCGTATCAGATTACTGCTCGGTGGTAACTTCAACAACGGTGTTGGCCATGGTGGAGAAGATGCTGTAGTCGATGCCAAGGGCTTTGGCGGTGTCGGTGTTCACGGTGATGATGCCGCCGTCCATGACGTGGAACTCGGGAACGGCGCCGCCGGTCAGGATATCAAAGGCCATGTCGGCGGTGTAGTTGCCCAGCTCGGTGTAGTTGACACCGCAGGTAGCGAAGCCGCCGGCCTGCACGAAGGAGTCCGCGCCGGTGTAGTGAGGGATGCCGGCCTCGTTCAGGATTTCGGCAACGGCGACCTCAGCATCCATGACCCGGTTGTCGGTGGGGGTGAACACGGCGTCCACACGGCCCACCAGAGAAGCGGCAGCGGCGACAATCTCATCGGTGGTGTTGCCGGTCTTTTCAAGATAGCTGATGCCCTTGCTGTCCAGATATGCCTTTGCCTCAGCGATGGCGGTGGTGGAGTTATCCTCGGAGTTGCTGAACAGCAGACCCACAGTCTTCACATCGGGATTTACAGCGAGCATCATGTTCAAGATGAAGGGCGTGTTCAGAGCGTCGGAGGTACCGGTGACCTTGTCAAGCCCGGTGAGACCGGCGGTAACGGGGTCAGAGCAGGCGGCGAATACGATGGGAGTGTCGGTGCCTTCCGCAGTGGTGACCATGGTCTGCGCTGCCAGCGTGGCGATGGGGATAATCATATCAACCTTGTTATCCATGACCTGTGCACCGATCTGGCCCAGCATGGTGGGGTCGTTCTGACCGTTGTATTCGGAAACCGTCAATTCAATGCCGGCGGCATCGGCCTGGGCCTTCAGTTCTGCGGAAATGGCGGCGCGGATTTCGTCCAGAGAGGAGTGAGAAAGCTGCTGCACGATGGCGACGGAGTAGCTGGCGGCAGGAGCCTGGGTTTCGGGAGCCTGGGTTTCTACAGCTGCTGCCGTGGTAGCGGCAGGGGCGGCAGTGGGGGCGGGAGCGGAGGACGTGCCGCAGCCGGCCAGCAGGGAAGCGGAGAGAATCAGAGAAGAAATAATAGTAATAACCTTTTTCATGGTAAATACTCCTTTATTTATCAAATGTGATGATTATGTTTTGGAAAACGATACCGACCAATGCCCAATGGTGTAACGATTACAGACACCTGAGCACGCATTGTCAGGCCGCACTGCGGCCCCGCCATCGCTTCCCCGGTAATTTCTTCAGCATATGCGTCACTCCTTTATAGAATGAAAAAAGTCCTTGTTCCCCTAAGGGAACAAGGACAGAAAATACTTTTTTCTGCGGTACCACCTTGTTTGCCGGTAAAAACCGACCGCTCAGCCGGCGCTAACACGCCGTGTGCCCAGTAACGCTGGCAATGCGTCAGAAGATACTCGGGGACATCCCCTTTCCCTCTGCCCTCGGCGGCCCATTTGCTGCTCCGCTTTTCGCTCCCCTCTCAGCTGTGGGGAACTCTCTGTGGATGCGCTGGCAGCTTTACTTCCGCGTCTGTGGTTTACTTTATTAGCTTGAAGTCTTTATACACCATCCAAAGCCATTTGTCAAGCATTATTTTTCACGACTTGCGGACAAATGTACACGGCTGGAATAATTGACAATTGACAATGAACAATTGACAATTGTGGTATCCCTTCGGGATGAATTGAAGAAAAATAGATAAAAAAGATGGAAAATACCACTTTTAAGCGATAATTGCAGTATCCTTTCGAAGCCAATTGACAACCATGGGTCAAGGTAAAAGGGCCGGAAATACTGTCCAAATTGTCAACTGTCAACTGTCAATTCTAATACTCCCGCACCACGCCCCGGACGACGCCGATGATCTCCGCATGGGTGCCGTCGATAGGGGAATAGTTGTCGTTTTCCGGCATGAGCCAGACCTGTCCGTTCCGGCGCAGCAGCCGTTTGACGGTGGCCTCGTCCTCAATCCGGGCCACAACGATCTGACCATTGTCGGCGCTGGACTGGGGGCGGACGATGACCTTGTCTCCCTCCAGGATCCCGGCGTTTATCATACTGTCGCCCCGAACCCGCAGAGCAAAGCAGCCGGCTTCCGACCAGGGGATAGTGCCCTCCTGATTCTCCACTGCCAGAATGGGCAGGCCCGCCGTGACCACGCCGATGACGGGAATCTGACCGGGCCTGGCGCCGGTGACCAGCGCCCGCTTGCGCCCCTTGGCGCCGGGGGCCTGAATCAGGCCCTTCTCCTGAAGCGCCTGCAAATGGTAGCTGACGGATGCGGTGGAGCGCAGGCCCACCGCCGCGCCGATCTCCCGCACGGAGGGGGAGTAGCCGTTTTCCTGAATGAATTGGTTGACATAATCCATAATCAGCTGGGCTTTATTACTGGTTCTGGGCATGGAACCACCTCCTGAGGTCGATGTTCTTATGAGGATTATAGCACATATTTTCGAAAAAGAAAAGAACTTTTTTCGAAATATGAGATCGACATTACGCATCAGCAAGACGAATTGGAATTTAGTTGAAAATTGACAGTTGAAAGTTGACAGTTAAGGAGTCCCTTCGTGACAATTGAAATAATAATGACGAAAATAGCAGGTATTTCAGTAAGGATTTTTCGCATTTCGTATCCTTGAGCTTCAATTTATTCATCCCGCAGGGATACCACAACTGTCCACTGTCAACTCTTAACAAATACCAATTTATCGCTTTTGCTAACGAAGTCAGATCCGCGTTTTTCACAAAATCCCGGCTTCCTGCTATAATATTGCAGGGGGGATGGGTATGGAACGCATGGACAAAAGCCGGGAGGTCTGGCAGCGGGTGCTTCAGTCCCAGCCGGCAGTGCCACGGGACGGCATACGGGGCCTGCGCCGGGAGTCGGCGGCGCTCAGCGGGGCCTACCGGCAGTTGACGGCTTCGCTCACCGGAAAGACCGGGGAGAAGGCGGGACAGCTGTACCGGGGGGAAACGGAGATTTCCGCCTGCCTGCGGGGGCTGGAGATTCTGCGGGGGGAGGACGGCGGAAAGCTCAAATACCCGCAGCCGGCGAAGGAGCCTACTCAGCGGCTGCTGCGGGGCTGCTACCACCGAACCCGGAACAGTATCGCGGAGTATACGGCTCGGACGGTGGACCCGGAAACCGGGGCGGTGTTCCGGGAGCTTGCCGACCGGGCCCAGAAGCAGTGCGCCCTGATTGCGGAGCTGATGGGAATGCTATGAAAAAATCCCTGACACGAAAGTGTCAGGGAACTTTTTTATGGTGACTCGTACGGGAATCGATCAAATAAAGGAGCACCCGCCGTCCAGCCGTCGGGTGGCAAGTGCCCACTGGGCACTTGCATTCAGATTGGTTCGATTCCCGGAGTGAAACGGCATGAAAAAAAGCCCGTTCCTTTCGGAACGAGCTTCATTTCATGGTGAAGCAGAATCTGCCACATCCGAACTTTTTGCATGGATGGCAAGCGTAACATCCTTCAGAGAGAATGTATCCGTGCCATCCTTGAAATTGTAGGTGAACACGATTTTATCGTCGAAAATATACACGGAGTTTACAAAGACATCAATGATCCGCCTGCGGTACACAGGATCAGATAGACTTCCATATTTGAACTGTATAATCCAACGCAGAATCTCGTCCTTTGAATAGACAGGGCGGCGAAGCCTTGCCTGCGTTATGGACAACTGCAAATCCTCTTTCTGCGCTTCCAGCTGTTCCAGCATTTCTTTTGTGGAGGCAGTGTGGATTCCTGCCAGAATGGCATTCATCAGGTTTTGCAGCTTCTGTTCACAGTCCCGAAGCTCTGCTTCCAGAACAGGAATTACCGGGTCTTCTTTGGACTGCAGTTTTACCAGCGCATCTGCAATGCGGTTCATTTCCTCCTCGCGGAAAACACGGGAGACCGTTGTTTCAACCACAAACTGTTCCAGCCATGCTTTCTTGATTGGCTTCAGCTTGCAGCCATTGTGACGCTTCCGTCCGGCACACTTGTAGTAGTAATACACGGAACCCGTTTTGCTCGTTCCACAGTCGCCCACCAGCATGGATCCACATTCTCCGCAAAATGCTTTCGTGGTCAGAAGATATTCTTCCTCTGCTTTGGCTCTCCCGGGTGCTCGTTTATTCTGATCCAGGCGTTTCTGTACCCGGTCGAATAAATCCTGTTCAATAATCCTTGGCATCCCATCGGGAATAACTGTTGTATCATAGCGGTATTCGCCTGTGTATTTCCGATTGCGGAGGATTTTTCCCAGAGAAGACACACGGAATTCCTTGCCCATTGCGTGCGAAGCCCCTGCTTATTCAAAGAATTTGCAATGGCCTGAAGTGCTTCTCCACCATCATATCTTGTGAAGATTTCTCTGACAATAGCTGCTTTTTCCGGAACGACTTTGAAAGTGTGGTCTTTGCTGACACAATACCCCAGAGGCAATACGCCGCCGTTGCTGCGGCATTTCAGAGCGTTTTCCTGCTGACCTCTGCGTACCTTCACAGCTAATTCTGCGGAATAATACTCAGCCATTCCCTCCAGCATGGATTCCAGGATGATTCCTTCGGGACCTTCCGAAATGTTTTCAGTAGCCGACAGAACACGAACGCCATTTTTCTTTAACTGATGCTTATAGTAGGCACTGTCATAGCGGTCTCTGGAAAAACGATCCAGCTTCCAAACCAGAATAATGGAGAATTCTTTCTTCTCACTTTCCTGAATCATCTGGCGAAATGCAGGACGGTCATCGGTTCTGGCAGAGAACGCGCGGTCAATATATTGATTCACAATCGTGAGATTATTTTTCTGCGCGTAAGCCATGCACTCCCGCAGCTGTCCCTCAATGGATTCTTCACGCTGGTTGTCAGAGGAGTATCGCGCATAAATCACAGCGTTCATGTTTTTCCTCCCTAATTGAGATGATACTTTGCCGTATTGCGGTTACCCTCGCACCGAAGACTACCTTCGTCCACCAGCTTTTTCAGCAGCCGGTAGGCCTGTGGCCCGGAGACATGGAGAAGTTCAATCACATCTTTCCTTGTGATGATCTGCTTTGTCTTTGCCAGCT
>JAXEXE010000086.1:0-4058 GCA_034113565.1 Faecousia sp. | reverse complement strand
ACGGCCATTTCCTTCACAAACTCGGTCTCCACGAGCTCCTCGGGATCTTCCTTGTGGTGCTCATGGTGTTCGTGGTGCTCGCCTTCATGATGGGGCATGTGCTCCGTCCAGCCGACAAGCTCGCCTTCGTAGGTAACGTCCGGAACTTCCACGGGCTCGACGGCCATTTCCTTCACGAATTCGGTCTCGACATACTCTTCGGCTCTTTCTTCCGCCTTGGTTTCGGGGATCTTTTCTTCTTTGCTCATGGTTTTTCCGTCCTTTCATATCATTGCGGCAGGGACAAAAACCACGCGGCTTCGCCGCTGCCGGAATCCCTTTGGGAACAACGAAAATATAGCACGAACGAAAAACCACGTCAATCCGTTTTTTGTTAAGAAATCCGCCGGAAAATACACGAAAACGAACGATCCCGGCCACTTATTTATCCGGGTGATAGTTTTTGGCAAGACCGCCCTCGGCGGTTTCGCGGTAAACGCGGTTCAAATCCCGCCCCGTTTCATACATCGTATGGACGACCGTGTCAAACGATATTTTGCTCGTCTCCGAAAGGAAATTCGCCAGCGAGAGCGCGTTGATGGCGCGCATGGCAGCCACGGCGTTTCGCTCGATGCATGGGATCTGCACCAGCCCGCCGATGGGATCACAGGTAAGCCCCAGATGGTGCTCCATGGCGACCTCCGCCGCGTACTCCACCTGATCCAGATTCTGCCCGTACAGCTCCGCCAGAGCCGCGGCAGCCATGGAGCAGGCGGTGCCGATTTCCGCCTGACAGCCGCATTCGGCGCCGGAAATGGAGGCGTTGGTTTTGGTCAGGTTGCCGATGACACCGGCAGTCGCCAGCGCCCGGCAGATTTCCTCATCGGAAAAGCCCTTGGTGTCCTGGGCGTATTTGAGCACGGCGGGCAGCACGCCGCAGGCCCCGCAGGTGGGAGCGGTGACCACGGTGCCGTTGCTTGCGTTCTGCTCCGCCACGGCGTAGGCATAGGCGGCAATGTGCTGAAATTCCTTCAGCGCGGGAATTTTTTCGTCGGGAATCTGGGTGTACAGGTATTTGGCCTTCCGCTGTACGTTCAGCCCGCCGGGCAGCACGCCGTCCCGGCTGAGGCCCTCGGAAATGGAGCGCTTCATGGTCTGCCAGACGGTATCGAGAAACTCCCAGATTTCCGGGCCTTCATTCAGCTCCACATAAGAGGACAGGGTGTCAATATAGCGCCACTTGCAGAAATCGGCAATTTCCGCGAAGGAATGCTCGATATACACTTCTTCCAGATCCGGCGGCTCCGGCTCGCCGGGGATGCGGATGTCCCCACCGCCAATGGACTCCACTCGCAGATGCCCAATCGCCTGACCGTCTTGAAAAGCGGAAAAATCCATGGTGTTGGGGTGCATCCCGGGCCAGCTTTCCACAGAACAGAGGACTTCCGTCCGCTCCGGGCCGAGGGTGTTGCGCAGCACCCGGTCGGTGCCATGGCCCGCGCCGGTTTTACTCAGGGAGCCGTAAAGCGTGACCTGAAAGCGGTCTGCTGTGGGGTAGCGATCCAAAAACAGCAGTGCGGCCCGCTCCGGCCCCATGGTATGAGAGGAGGATGGCCCCTTGCCGGTTTTGTAGATGTCACGGATGGATTTCGTGGGAATCACCTCCTGCGTTCAGTCATCCAGCCCGGATTATACCAGATATTTCGAGAGAATACAATGGTTTCATAGGAAATAAATCATTTCACAATTGCATTTTCCAACCGAATGTGGTAGAATACGCTGTACGACAATATTTGGAACCTGAGAGGATGAAAATACGATGGCAAAAGAGAAAAAGGTCGAGCAGATCACCGATATGGAGGTTGATTTTGCTCAGTGGTATACGGATGTCTGCCGGAAAGCGGAACTGGTGGAGTACGCCTCGGTCAAGGGCTTCACGATTCTGCGCCCCTACGGCTATGCCATCTGGGAGAACATGCAGCGGATTCTGGACGGGGAATTCAAAAAGACCGGCCATGAAAACGTTGCCATGCCTGTGCTGATTCCGGAGAGCCTGCTGAAAAAGGAGGGCGAGCTGGTCAATGGGTTTGCCCCCGAGGTGGCCTGGGTTACCATGGGCGGCAGCGAGAAGCTGGAAGAGCGTCTGGCCTTCCGTCCCACCTCCGAGACCATGTTCTGCGACCACTGGTCCAATGTGCTGCAAACCTACCGGCAGCTGCCGATGCTGTATAACCAGTGGTGCTCCGTCATCCGCTGGGAGAAAACCACCCGTCCCTTCCTGCGCTCCCGGGAATTCTGGTGGCAGGAGGGCCACACCATCCACGAGACCGCCGAGGAGGCCAAGGCCGAAACCGAGCAGCAGCTGAGATGCTATGCCGACTTCTTTGAAAATGTCCTCGCCATTCCCGTGGTGCCCGGACAGAAGACCGAGAAGGAGAAGTTCGCCGGGGCGGAGGCTACCTACACCGTGGAGTGCATGATGAAGGACCACAAGGCGCTGCAGGGCGCAACCTCCCACTACTTCGGCGACAAGTTCTCCCGGGCCTACAACGTCACCTTTACCGGCCGGGACAACAAGCTGCAGTATCCCTTCCAGACCTCCTGGGGCAGCACCACCCGGATGATCGGCGCGGTGATTATGACCCACGGCGACAACAACGGTCTGGTTCTGCCGCCTAAGATTGCGCCCATTCAGGTGATTGTCCTGCCCATTGCCCAGCATAAGCCCGGTGTTCTGGAAGGCGCTTCCGCTCTGCGGGATCGGCTGATTGCCGCGGGCTACCGGGTGAAGATGGACGACTCCGACAACTCCATGGGCTGGAAGTGCGCTGAGTATGAGATGAAGGGCGTTCCCCTGCGGGTGGAGTGCGGCCCCCGGGATCTGGAGAACGGCCAGTGCGTGCTGGTGCGCCGGAACGACGGCGAGAAGACCGTGGTTAAGCTGGAGGAGCTGGAGTCTGCCGTTGGCGCGCAGCTGGGGCTGGTGCAGAAGGGTATGTACGAGAAAGCCAGGAAGAACCTGGAAGAGCACATCTTCGAGGCGCACTCCGTGGAGGAAGCCAGAGAGCTTCAGCAGAAGAATGGCGGCTTCATCAAGACCATGTGGTGCGGCGACGAGGCCTGCGAGCTGAAGATGAAGGAAGCTGCCGGCATGTCCTCCCGCTGTTTGCCCCTGAAGCAGGAGCATCTGGGCGACACCTGCGCCTGCTGCGGTAAGCCCGCCAACAAGATGATCTACTGGGGCATCGCTTACTAAGCCCAAACAAATCAGGTCTGCGCCCTGCGCAGGCCTGATTCAAACGTGTGATGGTTTACATAACTTAAAAACGGGAGGACAATGGAACGAATTTTGATTATCGGCTGCTCCGGCAGCGGGAAAAGCAGGCTGGCACGGGCGCTGGGACAGAAGCAGGGGCTGCCGGTCATTCATCTGGACCAGCTGTGGTGGAAAGAAAACTGGCAGAATGTGACCAAGGAAGAATTTGACAGCCGTCTTGCTATGGCGCTGAATATGGACCGGTGGATTATCGACGGAAACTACAGCCGGACGATGGAAGCAAGGCTTTCCCGGTGCGACACGGTCATCTATCTGGATTTTAGCCGATGGGCGTGCCTGCTGGGGATGTGCCAGCGGATTCTGAGCAATCACGGAAAAACCCGCCCGGATATGAGTGCCGGGTGTCCGGAACGGTTCCACTGGGAATTTGTCAAATGGATCTGGAACTTCAACAAAAATAACCGGGTGCGCAATTACACCTATCTGGCGAAAGCGAAGCACGCAAAGGCCGTGGTGCTGAGGAACCGGAAGGAAGTAAAGGCCTTTCTGGACACAATATAAGCGACGCTGTTAAACGATAAATTGTAATTTGCGGGGATGCCCCCGCGGGCAATGCGTGCACGGCTGGTCTGTAATCGTTACTTCCCTGACCCGCTCGGTATCGTTACCCGGTACCGTAGGGCGGGGTCATGACCCCGCCGACCCGGTTTCGATGATATGTAGCCTATGATGAATGGTATTTGGTAGGTTTTCCGCCGCACGTTTTCCGTTGGACGAAAGCACTATCCACGTCCAACGTGAT
>JAXEXE010000085.1:0-19265 GCA_034113565.1 Faecousia sp. | reverse complement strand
GTAATCCCACGCTGCCGCTCCAAAAACATGGTGTCCGTCCTCGTTGTCCCTTTTTCGACGCTCCCCGGTTCTGAAATGGCTCCGCTGGCATATAGCAGGCTCTCCGTCAAGGTCGTCTTTCCAGCGTCTACATGGGCAAGTAGAGCCGTACAACATGGCGTCTTATTTACTTGGTCAGGCATATAAAACGCCCCCTTCCATGGATAATTACAGGTATTATACCATGGCAGGGGGCGATAGTCGATAGATTAACGCTGATTTTTCCGAAAAGTATGGTACTGCTTGCGCATTGACGGCATCTTATTTAGGCAGGTTCGGATAGATATTGACTTCCAGTTTATCATCCGGCGAACGGTACACAGTAACCCTTTTCAAAACCAATTTCCACAGGCGGTTTTTTTCTTCTATCTCCAATAAGGGATAGCTTTCGAGGATATGCTGGGTGGTTGGTATGATCTGCGCTACCTGCTGCTCCTTTTGGCTTTGCTCACTCTGCTGACGCATTAGATCGGCTTCCGCACGCTGTAGCTGCTTAATTTCCTTGGACAATGATGTATTTCGCTTCGTGAACATATCAATGGTGTACACGCCCTTTTCCAAATACTCGCAGATGCTCTCCTGCTGATGCTGCAGTCCTGCAATCTGTCCCCGAATGGTTTCCAGCGCGACTGCGACAGGATTAGTCTCAGGCTGCTGGTCAGCTTTAATCTGAACCATATACGCATCCAGCCATTCTTCCATAGCCGTCTTAATTTCGCTTTCGACAACCGCACATTTTATGATCTTGCAATCGCATCCTCTGGTGGTGCAGCGATACCACGGCGTTGGATTCTTGTGCTTATCAGGGATCATGCGTTTCATGACCGCACCACACTTTCCGCAGAACAGAATACCGGCGAAGGGATTTTTCAGCTGACGATCTGCATTCACCGGATTATGATTGCGCTGCTTTTGCGCCGCTTTCACCCGCTCCCACTGCTCTTCGGTGATAATCGGCTCATGCAGGCCGTCATAGAGCTCATATTCATCGTTCTGAATCCGCTTTTTGGATAGCATACCATCCTTAATGACCTTTTTTACTGGCTCCCGCCGCCAGCGGATTTTCCCGAGATACACTTCATTGGTCAGAATATTGGCAACAGAGGTCTGGCTCCACTGCCCTTTCCGGGCGGGGATGTGCATATCATTCAGCCTGTAAGCAATGGCATTGTAGCCCATACCCTGCTGCCCGTACATATCAAAAATCATCTGTACCACCTTGGCTTCCTCCGGGACGATCATCAGGCTGTTTCCCTTTTCTCCAGGGAGCTTGTATGCACGGTAGCCGTAGGGTGCCATTGACCCCATGAATTTGCCTTCGGACGCAGACTGATTTCTTCCCCGTACCAGCCGTTTGGTGATGGTTTTCAGCTCATAGCGGCTGAACATGAATTTCATATCTGTAAACTGCTCGTCAGATTCATTCTGCAAGTCGTAGGTCTTGCCGGGGGTAACGATTTTACAGCCGTTGACCTGCAAAATCTGCATGATATAGCCGGATTCCATGGAAGAACCTCTGGACAGTCGCTCTATGTCCATACAGACTACGCCTGCATAAGCGCCTGTACTGACCAGCTCCAACAGCCGCATCATTTCCGGGCGGGCGGCAAGGGATTCACCGGATACCACTTCCTCCAGAACCTCCACCACATTGAGCCGCTTGGACTTGCAGAATTTTTCAAGAGTTGTTCTGTGTCGGCTCAGCGTTTCAGCAATGGATACTTCCTCAAAATCCGTATCCATTCTCGACTTTCTTAAATACATCAAATATCGTTCCATATTATACACTTCCTTTTCTCGAAACCTGTTTTTCTTTTAATTTTATTGGGATAGGATACAAACGGCAAAGGTGCGGCCATGTAAGCCGCACCTGCCCGGTAATTCTATTACGCAGCCGTCTCCGGTTCTTCCGGCTGAGCACCTGCCCGGAGAATTGCTCCTGTAATCAGGGCAGTAACCTGAGACAAAACTGTCTGTATATCTTCACTACTCATATTGGAGCAGTAGTCATCGTGAATCTGAATCCTTGCGTCCATCATCACCGCTCCCCTCTGCTCAGCTGCCGCTTGCGGCAGTCGGCTTCCAGCAGCTTCAAAATCCGCTCCTGAATCCGGGCGGCGCTGTAACTCTTGGGAAAGAACTTCCGCAAATCGTCTACCCGGAAGCTGATCTTTTCCTGCTGGTTGGCCTTGGGTTCCCGGAGAATTTCGAAGATTCTGTCCATATTCAATTCGCCGGACTGGCTCAGCTTTTTCATCTGGACGGCTTGGGACAGGGATGGGGTACAGTCCTCACTCTCCATGGTTTCCAACAAATCCTGCTGCTCCTGCCCGGTCAGATAGGATAGCTCCACCGCCGGAGTCAGGGCGATTCTTCCGGCATCCACCATGCTGAGAATTTGGGGAATCAACTCGGTCAGGCGGATGTACCTGTGAATCTGCCGCTCACTATCTGTCCCGGCTTCACTAAGCTGACTGACGCTCCACTTCTCGCCAAGTTGGCGAGAAGCTCCCTGATGGCTCAGGGCATCCATTTTCAGCTTATAGGCAAAGGCTTTTTCACTGGGCAGAATCTTCTCCCGATGGAGATTGCTGTCCACCAGCGCAACGGCAGCGGCATCCCGGTCGAGGGCATAAATTAAGGCAGGAACCATTTCGATTCCTGCCTTTTGGCACGCGTATAGTCTCCTGTGCCCGGAGATCACTTCATATTCATCATTTTCCAGAGGGCGAACAACCAGCGGAGTCAGAACGCCCTGTGTGAGGACGCTCCACACCAGCTGGTTCATTTCGTCATCGTCTTTCACCTGGAAGGGGTGGTTTTCAAAGGGGCGCAGCTTTTGGATCGGCAGCTGCATGGCCTGTACTTCTCTGGTATTACTCAAGGGCAATGGTTTCCTTTCTTTCAGATTTGGGATTGTGGTATTCAGCGAGAATTTCAGGAGGAATCGCATCCAGTGCCTGCTGTAATTCCTCTACCGTATGGTGCAGATCGTCCAGCTCCTGCACCTTCCGGGTAAATTCCAACTGGCGTTGGACACTGGCTTTGCTGCCATCGATTTCCTGTTCCAGGGCGGCGATTTCCTTTTTCAGTTCTTTCACCGTACTGCCAGCTTTCTTCATCCGGGTCATCAGCTTTTCCACGCTGGGAATGTAATCATCCAGAATCGCTTCAATTTCTGTGGACTTCTTCTTGGCGTTCAGCGGGGTGATTTCGGAAAGCAGTCGGGTAATCTTATCCTTCTGGCGGTTCAGGCGAACCGCTTCCTTGAAAAGCCTTGGAGGAATGTGAGTTCTGCCGGTTTCGCTGGCGGATTCGCCACGCTCGAAGTCCGGGTATTTTTTCACCATGTGCTTCCAGAAATCATCCTGCCACTGGGTCAGCTTCTTTTTGTTGCCAACGATGTCTTTCGCGCTGAGCCGCTTATCTTCCGTCAGCGGGACAAAGCAAAGGTGCATATGGGGCGTTTTCTCGTCCACATGCACCACGGCGGAGATGATGGTTTCCTGAGACTGCTTGCTCTGGATGAATTCAAGGGCATATTCAAAGAACTCTTTGACCTCCCGGGGTTTCTTTCCCTGAAAGAACTCTGGGCTGGCGGTAATCAGAGTTTCCACCACCCGGACACTGTCTTTCCGGGCACGGTACCCGGCTTCCGCAATTTGCTTTTCCGCCTCTGCCCGGTAGGAGCGGCGGGGCTTCACCAGATGAAAGTTGAGCCTGCTGCGGCTGGTATCCACATCCGGGTTGCTTGCGTATTTGTCCTTGGTGCGTTCATCGTGGGCTTCGATCCTCCCAATCTCTGGCCCCTTGTACTTGGCAAAGCGCAGGATGGCATACTGGGGCTTGTCCATTATCCATCCCTCCGTTTCTGCCAGACGAGGTCATACCCCATCACATCGGCAAGCTGAATCGCCTCCCGGTAGCGCAGAGAACCGCGGCTCAGTTTGTTGGAAAAGTTGGAAATGCTGTCGCTCCAGCCGTATTCATCGGAAAGCAGGTCAACCACCTGCTGCATGGTCATGCCGGAACGGACGATGATACTCTTAATTTCGTTTTTCACATTCATAGAAATACCTCTTTCATTGATAATTTGGATTTGGAGACAATAGAAATTGTCCCCGTGATGTCTGCATCGATGATGCCTTGTTTGCTTTTTCTGTTTCGGAATGGATTCTTTGAAACGGCATAGAAAAACACGAAACCGTGTAGCAGATTCACCCTTCTCACAAGCGCGATTGGGTGAAAAACTGCTGTGGTTTCGTGCATCATTTCCCCGTTTCTACAAGCCTTTGGAAATCCGTGTTGGTTTCAGATGTTTCCGGCGGCTGTTTTCTGCTTTCATACCGCCGGCAAGAAAGAATTTCTGCCCGAAAGCTCTGCTTGCAGCGGTTTCGGCAGCTGCGGCATACGGAATTGAACTGGATGCGCCCCGCCCGGTTGCGGAAGAACGACCACTCCTGCCCTGTGTACTTTTTCATATTCTTTCTCCTTCATTTTTCTGTTGAATCCAAAATCCTCTATCCCCATCCATCCTATCTATCCCGGGGATGCTTGGGATGGATCGGGATGGATGTTTTCCACATCAGAGAATTATGGGAGCGGTCAGCGCCTGGATGCCCCAGAAGCCGTTGACCTGCTTGCCGGATTTGTTGGTGATCTTGTTGCTGGCTTCCAGGTTGTAGTCTTCCAAGTGGCTTTTCAGGTAGCTGCTCACTGACCGCTGGGCGATGGGGCGGTAGCCGTTGTCCTCACACCACATCTGGTAGATGGCGTACAACTCCCGGGAGGTGATGGTGCTGTCCGCTTTCAGCTGGATGTACCCCTCGGACTGTAGGAATTCCACCAGATTGTTGGCGTTCCGCTTAGCGTGCTCCTTGTTTTCTGCCGCACGCTGGCTCACTGTGAAGCGATAGCTGTTGGCTTGAAGCCTCCTTAATCCCTCAAGGCACCAAAGAAAGATGCCCTCCACCTCCTGTTTCAGCTTGTCGGAAAGAAACGGGTCATCCACCCTGCCCGGGGGCTTCCGTTTGGTCTGCAAAATCAGCTGCCGCCGGAAGAAACCCTCGGACTTATCGTACAGGGCTTCCAGATCGCCGTTGGAGAACGCCATGAAGCGGACATACATGTCCCCCTGAAAGCTCTGTTCCTTCTTCCGCTCCAAATCCATGGGGGTCTCCGCGGTGATGATGGACTTCACATAGTGGGTGGAGGATAGAGCTTCCATTTTGGTATCGTCGTCCACCATCACCAGCACATGCTGCAAATCCGCCCGGGCGAAGGCGCTGTTTTCCACCTTGTCGATGCTGCCGTTTTTTGCATTGGCACCGAACAGGGTGTGCATCACCACGCCAATTCGGGACTTGCCCTCGCCGCCGTTGCCCTTGATGAGCAGCATCACCTGACCCCGGGTGCAGGGAATCAGGCAGTATCCCATGAATTCCTGCAAGGTCAGAATGTCCTCCGGCTCCAGAAGCTCATACAAAAACCGCAGCCAGGCCTCCGGCTGCGGTGCGCTGGGATTGTAACGAATGGGCAGGCGGTTCAGGCAGAAGCCCTTTTCCTCCACGAACCTGCCGTCCAGAAACAGGGTTCCGTTAGCGAGGAAGATACGATCCTGATACTTTTCCAGTTCTCCCCGGTCATAGCACTCCATGCGAATGGCTTCCAGCAGATTTTTGGCTTTCGTCACCAGTCCTCCGGTCAGGTACTCTTTGATATCGTCGAACACATCCCGCAGGAGCCGGTCTTTGTCGGTGACGATGCCCTCCGTGGTGAAAAAGTCCTCTCCCTTGCTGAGCAGGGGGTGCTGTTCCAGAAAGCATTGGCAGTATCTGTGCTCGATGATCTTCCCCTTGTCATCCAGCCATTCCGGCGTACCACTCATGCACATTCCCTCTCTTTCTCAGATAGTGTCCCGAGATACTCCGACAGCCGCCGGAGATGCCCCTCTCTGCAGAGTACCTCCGCTGTCTCTTTTGCCAAAAGCAAATCATTTCCCAGCAGACTGTCCAGAAGATGGTTGACCGTGGGGAGAGCCTTCATCGCCTCGGCAAAGCGGGGATGGATTGGGTCACCCGGCTTCTCAGGACGATACCGCAGCTGCCAGATGCGAAGATGCCGCAGATAGTCCCGCAAAACGCAAATGCAGAGCCGCTCTCTATCGTGGGATGGCTCTGCATGGGTGGGAAACGGCAGCGGTTCATATTCCGCACCGATTGCAAAATCGGTTTCCAGTTTCTGTGCGGCGGCGTAGGGCGAAAGCCCAAAGAGGCGGGCGGTGAAGTCAATGACATCACCGCTGGCATGACAGCCGAAGCAGTAGAAACGATCATCCACTTTCATGCTGGGATTGTGATCCTCATGGAAGGGACATTTCACCATGCCGCTTCGGTTGACAGGCAGCCCATACCTTTCGGCTGCCTGTCGGGTGGTTACGGTTTGCTTGATTCTCGCGTAGGTTGACATAACTCAGTCTCCTTTGAAAAATAGTAAAGGGAACTGCTCATCCATGAAGCAATTCACCCTTCTACTAGAGTTATGTCAGAAAACGCAAAAACCACTCCAATCCCGGGATAACGCAAAAAGCAATCCGGGAAAAATGAAAATCCGCCGCACCTCCACCCGGAATCCCGGACAGAAGCGCGGCGGTTCTGATAGGAAGATCACTTCAAATTATACAGAGTATGAAAAACCGTGGTGCAGGAGGGCGTAGTGAAATACGACGGCCTTTGAAAGAATTTGTCAAACGAATGTTCTTTCTATCCGTTTTATTGTACCATTTATTTGCTATAATCCGACCACCACACAAAAATGAGGAGGTCTGACTTATGGCAGTTAAGATCGTAGAAGACAGCGCAGTCCTGACGCTGGACTTTTGGGGTAAGGAGGTAATCTACAACGGGCAGGTTTTCCCGGTGGGCACGATGGCCTGTGATGCCCTGAACATCCCCACCGAAGTGGTGAGACACATGGAAAAGCTGTGCGAAAAGCTCAACGGGTTTATGAGAACCTTTGATTCCGGCAAGGGCGATCCTGCTCTGCTGCCGGAAGCCAAATTCAGCGCCATGAAGCTGCTGGAGTTGATGGCGAAGTATAAGCCCTTCTCCTATATCAACATGGCAGCTTTCCGGGATTTGGTGAAGCGTTGCTTTACTCCCAACGCTGTGAAGTCCGCCAACGCGCTGATTCAGGCGCAGAAAAACAGCAAGCTCTCCGACCAGATTGCGGACAAATATCTGGACGGGGCTCTGCTGTCCCGGCTGCTTCCAACCCTTGCCCATTTTGGCTTTTCCCTGAAGGCATATCAGGAAACCATGCTTCCCTTCGCCCAGCGGCTCCATGACAGTGAAGACCGCGCAAGGGCTGACTACGCGAGAATTTTCGACAGCTACTTTCCCAAGGAGCCGACCTTTGAGGATGCCGGGGGCTGGATGTCCATGACCAATGTGACCATGCAGTATCTGACCATGGAACACCCGGGCGGCGACCTGCCTGTGCTGGTGACGAGAAGCCACTATGTCAGCTTCGTGGGAATGCTGCGGGGCGATTTCTTTGAAGCCCTCCGGGCAGGGCATGGTGTCAGGCGGTGTTTCCACTGCAATCAGTGGTTCCTCACCACCAATGCCCATTCCGTGAAATACTGCGACGGTCTGGCTCCCGGCGATCCGAAGGGAAGAACCTGCCGGGCGGTGGGTGCAAAGAACGGCTACAAGGAGGACGCCAAAGCCCATCCCATCAAGGGCCCCTATGTGACCCGCAGGAATACCATCAGCAAATATGTCAGCGACGGAGCCATGTCCAAGGAACTGGGGGCGATTGCCCTGCGGCTCACTGAGGAAAAGCGCACCAGAGCCTTCACCGATCACGACTACTTCCTGAATTGCTACGCAAAGGAAATGAGCCAGAAGGCAATCGTCGCGGAGGCGAAAGCCATTCTGGCGGCGCAGAAAGCAAAGGAAGGAATCCTGCCGTGAAAACCAAATACCAATGGAAGATGGATGGGTTTTTCCAGAAGGTTGGGTTTGATGTGGAAGGGATGCAGATCACCCAACACATTGCGGAGAATATCTTTCAGCTTGACCCACCTCCGCCGGAGCTGTCCGAAAACACACAGACCAACGATTACATTCTCAAAGCTCTGGAAACGAAAGACTTGAAATATTTCTCTTTCTTCCTGCACAAAATCGAAAAGCGTCTGAACCGTTATATCCGGCGCACGCTGGTTTCGGAGGGGAGCTTCCGATATGACCCGGAGGGGTTTCTGGAAATCAAACTGTGCTGCATGATATGCTTGCTTCAGCTTCTGCCGAAGTATGAACCGGGTAAGGATGCGGTTTTTCTGACCTACGCCCACAACTTTATTTTCGATTCCATTCGGAGTTATCAAATGGGAAAGGAAAGCTGGTCGCTGCCGTCTCTGACTACTTACAAGAAAATCCGCACTGCCGCGTGGATGCAGAACAATCTGGAGAACGCGGTGGAAGCCTTCATGGAAAAATACAAGTGCAGAAGAAAAACGGCAGACCGATTTTTTCGGGAAGCCAACTGCCTGCACCGCCGGAAGGAGACAATCCTCCTGGATGACGAGGAGGAAGAACGGGATATACTTCCAGAGCTTGCCGGTGAAGGAGCAGATGATGTGTCCCAAATCATCTGGCACGAGGTTCACGCCAATGCCGTCCGAAAAGCCTTTGATCGTCTGACCTCAGACGAGAAAGAGTATCTGCAAAGGCGGAACGCCGTGTGTATGAAATGCGGCTGCTCCCGGAATATGAAATACGGCGAAAGTTTCGATGATCTGGGCGCACACTTTGAACTCACCACAGCGGGTGGTGCGGAGAAAGCCTACCGCAAGGCTGTGGATCACCTGACGAGACTGCTGGTGGAGGACAATGCCATCGGCGCGGTGACTATAAGAAAGAAGAAGGTCATTCGCAGAAAAAAGAAAATCGCCGTCGCAGTCTACAAATACCAGGCAGACTACGACGGCGAGTGGGGCGAAATTGAAATCGATTTTGAAAAGGGCACAGGAAAAATTCTGTACATTGCAGAACTGGATACCACCCGTTCTCATAAGTTTGCAAACAGGGCCATTGAAGAAATCTTAAACTCCGATTTGGATGATCTCCCGAAACAGAAGACGATTGCATTTCCAAAGTGACGAAGGAGGCGTCGCTGCGGCGGGACGAGGGATGATATACCTTTGGCTCCCCCGGTGATGCCGCTCCATTGCGAGGCGACCCTGCGCTTCTCCTCCCCATTTCGCCGCACCACCTACACCCGAACAGGCGAATTTTGCCTCGGGGCAAATCCTGAATTTCAGCGCGTGGCGCACCAAAATCCGCCTGTTCTGTGGCTGACGGAAAGTGCTTGTTCCCGCCCCGAACAACCCCTTTCCGCCACCCACGGTCGCCAAAGGTATAACACACTAGACCTTGCAAGCAAGATCGTGTGCCACGAAACCTCTGGTTTCATTGGATTCTTCCTGCCAAGGCAGCGCCGCCGCCTTTGGAAACCTCTGCCAACAGGGCGCTCCCCGCCCCTATTGGATGACCCCGGGCCAAAGGAACTGCCGTCCCTTTGGATTCCCAGCTCGTTTTGAAATGAGTACCCACAAAGGGAAAATGGTTTATGGGCATTCATTTCAAAACGGCAAAACGCAGAAAATTCCCAGGGCTTCACCTGATGAAATTGCAAAGCTCTGAGAATATTCTGTGTCTGTATATTACTGAATTACATCAAAGATTTGTATTTTGACATTGAGGGATCCCTCATCTATGCTTTAGTATACTATGTGCAGCCATTTACGCTTATCCACGACAACATACTTATGGTGATCGATATACTCAATTATCATCTGCGAAATTTCCGTTGGCTGATCTTTCACCAATTTGCATTGTGCGTAGAGCGGATATCCACCCGTACCGGTAGCCCGGTAATTATTCATACACAGCGTCAGCAGGCGGTTTTCTTCCAGTTCTTTCCCCTGATACAGCATGGATGTGACCCGGTCGCCAATCGGTCTGCGGATGTCCATGGTCACTTCCAGCCCGGATAAATAGTCGTAGTTATAGTGCTGGACGATAGGCATCAGGAAGCTCTGCCCCACTCGCAGCTGTCCGGCCTCATCCAGGTCAAAATACTCCGCACTGCGCTCCAATGCGGCCTTCAGAATCCGGCGATCCACCTGGAGGGTTTTCAGCGTATTGGGGAACACATAGGTTGCAACCACATCCCGGATTGTGACCTGCCTGTTAAAGCCCTTCACCACATTGGCAAGGCTGGTGACAGAAAGGTCCGCCCCAGAGGCCTCCAACTGGACCTGGTTGAAGAAATTGGCAATGGCTGAGCCATTTGCCGCCATCTCGATATGGTCTCCGGACAGCAGAGGGATATCCAGCTCTCCCAGCGGCTGATCCAAAAAAACAGCGTTCTGCGCATCCAGAGGGGCCAGAAAGGCTGCCAGACTTTCCTCTGCTTCTCCGGGATTTATAAGTTGGGAATGGGCGGTAACTTCCCCCTCCCCCGACACAGTTACATCCATCCGGACATATTGCTTCCCTCGGTCCGGGGACTGGCAGGCGTGGGTACCAAAGAGCTGTAGGTCTGCCTTGGCCTGGTGCTGGTGTCCTGTCAGCAGAATGTCGAAATCCAATTCCCTGCAGATCTGGTAGGCCTGATTTTCCCCGGTATCCGAGAGAAGCTCACCGGTCATCAAATCATTTTCAAAGCCACCGTGGTAAATGCAGACCGTCACATCCACATTGGCCTGCTTCAGTTCCTCCAGAGCAGCTGCCGCAGCGGGGAATGCCTCGTGAACCGTGATCCCCTCCAGATTCTCCGGCTTCTCCCAGAGATTGACAAAATGAGTGGTGACACCGGTAATACCCACACGCAGCCCGTTTTGCAGTTTGACTACGGCAGTTCGATCCACGCCGGGCAGACCCTCTACATTGGCGCTGACGCAGCGGGCGTCCAAATGACTGAGGTAGCTTTCCAGCGCTTCCCTGCCGTAGTTAAAATCGTGATTGCCAAGAGTGACAAAATCATAGCCTGCCAGACTCATCGCCTGGGCGGACACCTTCGCTCCCTCCACCGGGTCCCGGCTGAGCCAGTAGGCAAAGGGGCTTCCTTGAAGGGTATCGCCGCCATCCAGAACCAGGGTGTTGCCGTCATCGGGGAAGGTGGAAGCACATCGTGATAGTCCGGCAGCGCCAGGGGTTCCCAAGGCGTAATCCATATCGGAAAAATAGCCGTGAATGTCGCTTGTAAAGCAGATTGTCAGATTTCGGTTCATTGAAATACTCCTTTAAAAAGGCTCCGGCGTTGGAACGCAGGAGCCTTTCATGATTGAATAGTTATTGACCGTGTGCCAGCTTCCGGCGGATCCTGGTGGAGAAGAACTCGATGATCAGCGCCAGAACCATCAGGCCCCAGACAAAGGAGCCGACCATAGCCCAGCGTCGGCTGTTCAGACACTGAACCAGAGAAGCGCCGATACCGCCCGCGCCGACGATGCCAAGGGTGGTTGCGTCCTTCAGGTTGATATCGAAGCGGTAAATGGTGGTGGAAACGAAGCTCGCCGTCAGCTGCGGGATGACGCCATAGCGGATCTTTTCAAAAGCGTTGCAGCCCATGGCGTCCAGACTCTCCAGAATGTGGGTGTCCAGATCCTCAATGGCCGTGATGTACATTTTGGAGATCATGCCAATGGAGCAGACAGACTGGGTAATCACGCCGCAAGCCGCGCCGGGTCCGGTAACGCGGATCCACATCAGCGCCCACACCAGGCTGGGAATGGTGCGGATCATCAAGATCAGCAGTCGGAACAGATACGCAATGGGTTTCGGCATGATGTTGGTGGCAGCCAGGAAAGCAAAGGGAATTGCCAGAATTGCGCCAATCAGGGTGCCCAGCACCGCAATGGCCACGGTCTGCAGCAGCAGATAGGGCACATCCGTCTCTCCTGTGCCGAAGAGCAGCGCGGTATCGGGGTGAAAAACACCATGCAGGACGCCCTTTGCCACCTCAGAGCCCGTTACGGTCATACCGTTATACTGGACACTGGACGAGGACCAGCCGACCATTGCCACAATAATCAGCACGATCAGGGTGTAGAGCATCCAGTTCCGGGGACGGTTGGCATAGGCCTCCGCAGCGGTAAGCTTCCGGTGGAAGGTCTCTTCAAAAGTTTCCAATTTGGTTCTTGCAGCCATACGCACCCTCCTCTCAGCTCAGTTTCTTGCGCAGGTAAGCGCTGAAGAATTCGATGAACGCAACCACGATGAACAGGGTCAGCAGGACCATGCCCAGGCTTTCGTAGTCACGCCAGCCGATCCGCTCGTTGATGGTGATACCCAGGCCGCCCGCGCCGACATAACCTAGGATGGCAGAGGCACGGATATTCATCTCAAAGCAGTACAGGCAGTGGCTCAGATAAACAGGAAGGATCTGGGGAACGCAGGCAGACCAAAAGGCCTGGAATTTATTGGCGCCCAAAGCCTCCATGGCCTCGAAGGGGCCCATATCGATCGTCTCGATACTCTCATACAGCATTTTGGACACCACGCCAAAGGTGAAGATGGCAATCGCCACCGTACCGGAGAAGGTTCCCAGCGAGAAGATCAGGGCACAGACCAGCGCGATAACCAGCGTGGGCAGGGTGCGGATCAGCGC
Source organism: Faecousia sp. (assembly GCA_034113565.1). Classification (GTDB taxonomy): domain Bacteria; phylum Bacillota; class Clostridia; order Oscillospirales; family Oscillospiraceae; genus Faecousia. The sequence goes on along the minus strand of JAXEXE010000085.1, from coordinate 6,548 downwards.
CAGGATGAAGCGGAATACGCTGACGATCACCGCGCTGCGGTTGATGTTGGAGGAAGCAAGGATCGCCACTGGCATGGCGATAGCACAGCCAATGACCGTACCAAGAATGGACATTTTGACGGTATCCAGCAGAGGATCGATGACCTTGGGGAAGAATGCCCAATTCGGCTGGAAGATCTTCTTCAGCAGATCCAGCATCTTGGAAAAACGGCTGACAATGGTCATCATATCAAAGCCGGTCATTTTCAGCGCCCACACAATGGCCAGCACCAGGCCAATCACGATAAACGGAGTGCGGCTTCTGCGGCGGCGGACAGTGTGCCCGTTTTCCAGCGTGATGATCTCCGGCTTAAAGATCTTATCAAAGAAGGTCTCTTTGAAGAGAACGGCATTTTCGTTATCCATACTTATTCTCCATCGCCCATGGTGGGGACCTTGGCACCGTTGTAGACCGCATCGATCTGCTTCTGGGTAATGGTGCTGGCGGGGCCGTCAAAAACGATCTCACCGGCACGGACGCCGATGACCCGGTCACAGTATTTCAGGGCAAGGTCAACATGGTGGATGTTCAGCAGAATGGAGATGTTGTACTCCTTGTTGATTCGGACAAAGTCCTCCATGACCTGCTTGGCGGTAATGGGGTCCAGAGAGGCAACCGGCTCGTCGGCCAGAATGATCTTGGGGTTCTGGTTCAGAGTACGCGCCAGGGCAACGCGCTGCTGCTGGCCGCCGGACAACTGGTCGCAGCGGGTATAGGCCTTGTCCAGAATACCCACCTTGTCCAGGCTTTCCAGGGCGCGCATCTCCTGATCCTTGGTGAAGATGCCAAACAGGACCCGGAAGAAGTTCATATCCGGAACATCGGCGGTCAGAACATTCTTAATGGCGGTGCTGCGGGAAACCAGATTGAAGCTCTGGAAGATCATACCCACCTTCCGGCGGTAGCGGCGCAGCTCCTTGCCCTTCAGGGTGCTGACGTTGATGCCGTCTACCGTCAGTTCGCCCTTGGTGACATCGTGCATCCGGTTGATACAGCGCAGAATGGTGGACTTGCCCGCGCCGGACAGGCCGATGATGGCGACAAATTCCCCCTGCTCGATCTGCAGGTTGATGTTCTTCAGTGCGGTGAAACCGTTGGGATAAGTCTTATATACATTTTTAAATTCAATCATGTTAGCGTCTTCCCTTTCTGTAAGCGAAATGGACGGATGCGTAAGTCGCAAAGTCGAAGCTCTGCGGAAGGGCGGCTTGCCACCAGCGGTTCTTCGGGTTGATGACAACCCGCCCTGCCGCAGTGTTCCATGAAAACAGCGGTATTTAGGACGAAAGCGCCCTGTTTTGAGGCAGGGCGCTTTCTGAACTTCAATGAATTAGGAAACCAGAGCCAGAGCTGCACGGGCGCCGTCATAATCGGAATCCTGCGCCACAGCGTAGCCGGTATGGCTGTAAACATCAAAGATGGCCTTACCTTCCTCGGTGTTGATGATGTTGATGAAACAGTTCTGCAGAGCCTCGATCAGCTCGGGAGTGTAGTACTGACTCTCCTTGGAGATCGCAACGGTATCGTTGTAGATGCCATCGGTAACGCCAATGACATTCAGCTCATTCCAGATAGAATCACTGCGGCCCATGCCCTGCTTGCCGGTCTCATCCTGCTGGTCGACGGGCAGCATCCAGGATGCTTCGTAGTCGTTACGGCCGTCAGCGTAGCAGACAATGATGTCGACCTGCTCAGCAGCGGCGTAGGAGAAAGCAGTGCCGTAGCCGGAGTCCAGAGGAACAACATTGGACAGGTCAGAGATCTTCTTACCATCGTAGTTCTCCATCAGCCACATAGTGGGATAGATGTAACCTGCGGAGGAAGAGGTCTTCTGAACAGCCCAGGTAGCCTTGTCCAGGTCCTCCCAGGTCAGAGCCTCACCGGCGTTGACCTTAGCAGCCAGCTCCTGACCGTAAGCGGAGGGAGTTGCGTAGATCAGAGAACGGTAGTAGGTGACCTGGGGGCCATCCTTTCTGGTGGCGTTCTCTTCGCCGTTCCAGTCAGCGGGGTTCTCGCTGTCGTTGGACAGGCCGTTACGGGTAGCCGTCAGAATGACCTCGGTGTCATCGGAGTACAGCGCATAGGTGCCGCCGGGCAGCCAGCCGATGTCGATAGTACCAGCAGACATTGCCTCACCGGTGGCATCGTAGCTGGTGCCCACAGTGATATCGACTTCGTCGATGTCATAGCCCAGGTTTGCCATCTCGGCCTTGACCAGCTCGGGCAGGTTTGCGGTGCCGGCAATGATGACATCAGCGTCCTTGGAGGGAACAAACTCCAGAGTCAGCTTGTCGAAGTGAGGACGCGCAGCCTCGGTCTCAGCGACTTCTTCGGCAGCTGCTGCGGCAGTGGTCGCAGGAGTCTCTTCCTTCGCGCCGCAGGCGCCCAAGGACAGGACCAGAACCATTGCCATGATCAGTGCAAGGATCTTTTTCATTTTGGATTTCTCCTTTATCTTTTTTATTCACGGTGAAACACCGGGAATTTCGGGTCCAGAGGGATACCAAATTGCCCACCGCTTAAATAATATCACAGTCTGTACATTTTTCAAGTATTATAGATACTATTTTTTCTATTTTTTACATAACTGCGTTCTTGACTTTACCGAGGGAGATGTAACCCTTCAGAACGGCCTCCACATCGGTACCTGCCGTGACCTCGTCCTGTTCCGTCAGCGGGGACCCCTGCCCGGTGAGAGCAACCGCGCCGTCAGGCAGCCTGGTTTCCGCATAGTTCTCACTGTAAAATTGCATGGGGGCAATGGCACGGTCTGTCAGAATGCCCTTCAGCTCACCGGGGGCGACCGCCGGGAAATTCACATTCCACACCTCGCCCCGGCCCTGACCGGCTTCCATCAACTCCCTGATCACGCGCACAAGATACGCCTCGGCAACATCCAGGGGCGCATGCATGGCATTGGAAAAAGCCATTGCCGGGATGCCGTTCATAACTGCCTCGAAAGCCGCGCCTAGTGTGCCGGAATAGGCAATGTCATAGCCCACATTATAGCCGTCGTTGATACCGGAGAATACATAGTCCGGCTTCTCCTCCGGCAGATACTGTAACGCAACCTTCACGCAGTCAGCAGGTGTGCCGTCCACCTTGTAGGCCGCTTTCACAGGAACCGGAAAATCCTCCACCTTGTGCACCAGCAGATCCCCGTGGATCGTAATCTTCTGGGACATGGCGCTGCACTGATGGGCAGGCGCCACAACCGTAACCTCTCCCAGCTCCATAGCCGCCTTGGCCAACAGAGCAATACCGGGGGCATGGATGCAGTCATCGTTTACAACCAGAATCTTCATATGTATTTTTCCCTTCTATACGCATTTCGCCAATCTTTCCACATTATATCAGCATTATATCGCCAATTACGCAATAATGCAATTATGATGATACAATAATATAAAATTTTGTATACGGTTCTGGCGCGCCAATCAGAGAATAGATTGATTATTCGTAACGAATAGGATATACTATACCCAGAGGTGAACGCCATGGAAACACGAATCGGAAATATCATCATCGGCTCCTCCGGCGGCACGGCTGGGGGAACTGCCAACAATTATAAAATCGCCCTGCCATCTTCCTGGGTAAGGCAGATGGGGATTTCTCCGGACAGCCGACAGGTTGAACTGTCCTTTGACGGCACGACCATTACAATCGCCAGGAAGCAATCCTTGCAGGAATTTCTGGAAGCCAATCGTCATGCCGGACACAAGCTGTATTTGCTTTGCTGTTATTCCGGCGACACACTTTGCGCCAAAATCGCCGCCGACGAAACAGCGCAGAAAGTTTGTTTGGAGAATCTGGTCACAGACTATCTGAAGCTCCCCTTCGGGAATAACCAGTTTCCAAGCTGGGAGGACTATCTGCATTTTCTGGAAGACCGCTGCATCCCCCGCAGCAGAGTGGGTCTGCGGGAATATCTGGAAGCCATCGGAGTGGACAGCTACGCGCCGTTGGAGATCATCCAGAAAACCCAAGGGCGCATGGCCGAGGATGATCTGTGGCTCACTGTGGAGGAAATCATATGACCGTACAGCTGGTATCTGACAAGAAAATTGCGGAGACATCCTCAAAGGGCAATCAGGAGAAGTGGCGCGACGGCGGCCTCTGGTATAAGCTGGATCAATTTGGCTATGAGGCGCTGGCAGAGGTTTTCACTTCTCAGCTTCTGGAATGCAGCAACATTGAGACGGCTTTCCCGTTTACCTTCGTGCGCTACCGCATGGAGCGGCCGCTGATGCATGGCCGGGAGCGTACCGGGTGCAGCAGCGTGAGCTTTCTGAAAGAGGGCGAATCCATCATTACCCTTAATCTGTAAATACTACAACTTTTTTGCTTGGATAGTAAAGAGGCATTTCTTGTTGGAAATGCGGTTGAAGTCGGCTTTTGCCGAATTACTGGCTTTTCAAACTGTCATTGGAAAGAACGTGTATCCCCGGGAACCCGAATTATTAGGGGAATTCCAAACTTTTTCGAGTAATCAGGGGTGCGAAGTTTGAGAGTTTTACATCATCTGTAAAAACCGAAAATTAAGATAGCACGGATAGTATTTGATAAATGAACAATATAATGCCTCACTGCTGGCTTTAAGCCGGTAGTGAGGCACTTGTGTGTCAATATTTATCTTTCTTCCATAACTTCCAGCATCATCCGAGCTCCCAGGCGGAAGCTATTCTGGAACAGCATGCATTCTGCCATATCCTGAAATTCCCGTACACTGTCCGAGTACCGCGAGAATAGCTCCCTCTGTGAATCCGTCATGGTGGCATGGAGCTTTTCTTCGTTCCGGCTAATCAACTGAAGGGCTTCCTTGTATTCCGCACAGGGATATGTATCATATTCCGTTGGTTCAATATTGCCGTACCATAAATCTTCAAGAATTCTCATGTCGCATCCTCCCTGTAGATTAGCTCCTGGAGTATGATTTCTTCGGCTCTGGCGCGGATGTTGTTCATACTCTGTACCCATACCATTGGGTCGCTGGCTTTCAGCGCTTCCGTGATTCCCTCGACAGCTTTCATCCGATCGATCATCCGCTCCAGCCTGTTCTGTGCCTGCTCATTCAAGTCAGCGAGATATGTCCACAGCTTGCCGGACAGCAGTAGGCAGTGGTACTGAATCGGTTTGTGTTCCCTAAGATAGTCCCGGTGCATTCTCCCCCACTTGCCGATGGGGCGGGATTCTTCCGGCAGCGTCAGGTCTGGGATAAAATAATCACCCACACGGATATAGTTGATGTTCATGCTCAGTCCTCCTTTACTTTGGTACTGCCATTGTATCGGAGAATGATTGAAATGTCGATTGTACCACAAATCACTAATTGAAGGCAAAATATACAGTAAAAAACAAGAAAGCCCTGAGAAATTCAAACTTCTCAGGGCTATAAAAATGTGGTACTCCTCTACTCGCTCACACATGGGCAAGAATTCCAATATTGATTATTTTCATGTGATTGTCCTCCCTTTACAGCCCCAAAGGGCATAAAAATCCCCAGCAGCAAATACTTTTACCGCTGGGGATCATGACTTCGGATACATGGAAACGCATTCAGCTAACATGAGCCGTTATCCGTCACGATATTTGATAAAAAGGCAAAAGCATTCTTAAATTGGGTACAAAAACCAAGCCCCTGCAAGGGGCAATTATTTTTGTGCCCATTATCAAATTTTATTTAAGAATACCTTGCCGCATGTTGAATAGACTCCTCAAATCAGTATGACAGCAGTATAGCATAGCACACTCTAAAATGCAAGAAGTTTTTACCCGCTGTCCCAAATAAATCAGGAGGGCATTCACCGGGACACCCTTCGATTTGGGGCCTCATGCGCAAATAATTTCTGTGTCCACGATTTCCGCCGCACACGCCCGGATATTGTTAGTTCCTCTGCAACTCATACCACAGGCCGTTGCTCTCGTCGAAGATGTACTTTTCCATAATGTTACCTCCATTTTTTTGATTATCGTGCGCCTACTCTCATTTTGGGCCTTGCGGCCCGTTTCCGTTCCTTTTCAGCCTGTTCCTGCTGGTAAACAGCCTCCAATATCTTGTCCGCCTGTTCTGGGCCAATGGCCCGTCTGACCCGCTCATAGTCCCTGACCTGTCCTTTTAAGCCGTCCCTCTCGGCGCAGACCTCGTAAATCCTGGTGGAAAGAGAGCCGTTCTTGCTGACCTCCCGATCATAGGCGCTTTGCAACCGCTCAAACCTGCTTTTGAGGTCGAAATAGGCCCGATAGACGGAGCGCAGCACTTTGACGATTTTCTCCCAAAGGGGCTTGGCCTTCTTCTCCCGATAGGTCCTGGCTGATTCCAGCGGTCCCGCTTCTGGCAAGACCTGTTCCGGGTCGCTGGAAAATTCCTCCGCCAGCTTCTCCATGCCTTTCAGCATGTGGGCCACATCGTTTAGTTTGGCCTTGGCCTGGGCCGCTTCCTTTTCGGCAGCTGCCGCCTCCCTGTTCCTTCGGTCAACCTCGGCCTGGGCCAGCACAGCCGCCTCCTGAA
>JAXEXE010000084.1:0-21046 GCA_034113565.1 Faecousia sp. | reverse complement strand
CCAGATTGCGGGGGTCATGGGGGCAAAACGCACCCCGGACATTATCCCCATGTGCCACCCCATCCTGATGGACGGCATCAATCTGGAGCTGTCTCTGGATGAAGCCAGAAAGAGCGTGAAAATCCGGGCTACAGTCTCCTGCGACGGCAGAACCGGCGTGGAAATGGAAGCCCTTACCGCCGTATCCACCGCCGCGCTGACGGTGTACGATATGTGCAAGGCCGTGCAGAAGGACATGGTGATTACGGACATCCGCCTGCTTTCCAAAACCGGCGGTGTCCACGGAGATTATTTTCGGGAAGAATGAAAAATGCGCTATACAGCAGCGGTGATTACCGTCAGTGACAAGGGCTACCGGGGCGAGCGGGAGGATACCAGCGGCCCCAACCTGTGCCGGATTCTGACGGAAAAGGGGTTTGACGCAACGTACACCGCAATGGTTCCGGACGAACCGGAAAGCATCAAAGGGGAGCTTTGCAAGTGTGCCGATGACCTGGGCATTGCCCTGGTGCTGACCACCGGTGGCACCGGCTTCTCTCCCCGGGACATCACCCCGGAGGCCACGTTAGCGGTGGTGGAGCGCCTCACCCCCGGTATTCCCGAAGCCATGCGGGCGGAATCCATGCGCATCACCCCCAAGGGGTGTCTGTCCCGCAGCGCTGCGGGCATCCGGGGCCGCAGCCTGATTATCAACCTGCCCGGAAGCAAGAAGGCCTCCGCCGAAAACCTTCTGGCTGTCATCGACCCCGTGGCCCACGGGCTGGATATGCTCTACAGCGAAGGCAGCGCCGACTGTGGGAACGGATAGCTTCCCTCTTTTCCCGGGAGTATACGGCAGGTTCTACAGAAATCCGCAGACGGCTTTGGAGGAAAAAATCCATTGCAATCCCCCAAGAGCAATGTTACAATAACCGTGATAGCATTTTGGAAAAGCAGCACGGTTTTTGCCTGTGCTTTGTACAGTGAAGCAAAGAAGGAGATTACATTCCATGATCCATCTTAAGATTAACAACCGATTCGTGGAAGTGCCGGAGGGCGCCACGATTCTGCAAGCTGCCAGAAAGGTGGGAATCTTCATTCCCACCTTCTGCCATGATGACAACGAACGCCTTCCCGAACGCCGGGAGGATGGCTGTGAGGAAGATACCAAGTGCTGGATGTGCTCCTGCCAGGTAGAGGGACAGGACTACCTGGTCCCCGCTTGCAGCACCAAGGCGGAGAACGGCATGGTGGTGTGGACGGAAACCAAGGCCGTTCGGGACGCCCGCATTGCCATCCTTCGGGACAAGCTGTCCATTCACCCCATGGACTGCGTCAACTGCCGCAAGCTGGGAAGCTGCAAACTGCAAAAATACTGCCAGATGTACGGCGTGGACGGCCCTTCCTACACGGCACCCTTCGTCCACCGGGAGAAAGACCTTTCCAACCGCTTCTACCTGCAGGATATGGATAAGTGCATCCGCTGCGGCAAATGTGTCCGCACCTGCCGGGACCTGGTGGGCATCAACGCCCTGAAAATGGTACGCAAGGACGACCTGATCTACATCGTTCCCAACGGTGGGGAAACCATGGCCGACACTGACTGCGTCTCCTGCGGCAACTGCGTGTCCGCCTGCCCGGTGGGCGCCCTCATGCCCAAGTCCCAGAACGACTTCCGGGTTTGGGAAACCAGGGTTGTCCGCACCACCTGTGGCTACTGCGGCGTGGGCTGCCAGATTGACTTTTCCGTGCAGAACGGGAAAGTGGTGGATGCCAAGCCGGCCAACGGCCCCTCCAACGGAGGACTGCTCTGTGTCAAGGGAAAGTTCGCCTATGACTATGTGAACCACCCGGACCGCCTCACCACCCCCTTAATCCGCAAAAACGGTGTTCTGGAGCCTGCCTCCTGGGAGGAGGCCCTGGACCTGATTTGCGGAAAAATTCAGCAGGTGAAGGCAGAATACGGCCCCGATGCAGTGGCGGGCTTCTCCAGCGCCCGGGCCACCAACGAGGACAACTACATCTTCCAGAAGTTCATGCGTGCCGCCGTGGGCACCAACAATGTGGACCACTGTGCCAGACTGTGCCACAGCTCCACCGTCTCCGGCCTTGCCAACACCCTGGGCAGCGGCGCGATGACCAACCGGATTCAGGAGGTTTTGGACGCGGACGTGATTTTCATCACCGGCTCCAACACCACCGACACCCATCCGGTCATGGGTATGTATGTGCGGCAGGCCAAGCTGGCCGGCAAGAAGCTGATTGTTGCCGACCCCAAGCGGATTGCCCTGGCAGACATTGCCGACATCTACCTGCAAATCAACCCCGGCACCTCGGTGGCCCTGAGCAACGGTATGCTCCATGTGATTTTTGCGGAAGGTCTGGAGGACAAGGAATACATCGCCAAGCACACCGAGGGCATTGAAGCCCTGAAAGAAAGCGTCAAGTCCTATACCCCTGAGCGGGTGGCGGAAATCTGCGGCTTGGATAAGCAGTTAATTATCGATGCCGCCAGAATGTATGCCTCCACCCACAAATCCTACATCGCCTATGCCATGGGCATCACCCAGCACCTGAACGGCTCCGACAATGTCAAGAGCCTGAGCAATCTGGCCCTGGTCACCGGCAATTTGGGCGGTGTGGGCAATGGCGTGAATCCCCTGCGGGGTCAGAACAATGTCCAGGGTGCCTGCGATATGGGCGCGCTGCCCACCGACTACCCCGGCTATCAGAAGGTATTCAACCCCGCTGTCCAGGAGAAATTTGAAAAGGCCTGGGGTGTAAAGCTCAGCAGCCAGAAGGGCTATACCGTCACCGAGACCATCCCCGCGATTCTTGCGGACAAGGTGAAGTTCCTGTACATCATGGGCGAAAACCCTATGGTTTCCGACCCCGATGGCAGCCATGTGGCGCACGCCCTGGAAAAGGCCTTTGTGGTGGTACAGGACTTGTTTGTCACCGAAACCGCGGCCCTGGCGGATGTGGTGCTGCCCAGCACCGCCTTCCTGGAGAAGGACGGCACCTTTACCAACACCGAGCGCCGTGTCCAGCTGCTGCGGCAGGCCGTTCCCGTCAAGGGCCAGTGCAAGCAGGACTGGCAGATTCTCTGCGAGGTGATGACCCGCCTAGGCTACCCCGCCCACTACGACAGCGTTGAGGAAATTTTCAACGAAATGTGTGTGGTCACCCCCTCCTACCACGGCATGACCTACGACAAGATTCGCGGCACCGGCTGCCAGTGGCCCTGTCCTACAGCCGACCACCCCGGCACCCCCATTCTCCATGTCAACGGCCCTGCCCGCAACAATGGGGTTGGTCTGCTGGTTCCCATGGAGTGGATTCCCTCCCCCGAGACCCAGAATCCGGAATACCCCATCACCTTGATGAGCTGCCGTATGCTCTACCATTACCACACCCGTACCCAGACCAAGCGCACCCGTGCCGTCTACTATACCGCCCCCAGAAACTTTATCGAGCTCAACGCCGACGACTGTGCCGAAAAGAAGCTGACGGACGGCGATTGGGTACAGGTCACCTCCCCCAGAGGCAGTGTGTTCTGTGAGGTCCATGTGACCGATAAGCTGGAGCCCGGTGTGGCCTGGATGCCCTTCCACTTTGGCGACGGCGCCAACATTCTGTCCGATGCGAAGAATCTGGACCCCATCGCCAAGATTCCCGGCTTCAAGCAGATTGGCATCAAGGTGGAGAAGGTAAGCCCCGAGGTAAGCCAATACCTGACACGGCAGGCACAGACCGACATGCTGGAATACTACAAAAACGAAGGGCCGGATACCATCCGCCACAAGGAGCGCGCCATGGAAGACCTGCTCAAGGGCCAGATGTGATTGCAGGAGGATAGGATATGTACGAACTTTACGGCGGAATGGTGGATACCCACATCTGCCTTACCATTGATGACAAAAAAATAACCTGCCCCAGAGGCGCTTCCATTCTGGCGGCTGCCAAAAGCGCCGGGATTGAGATTCCCACACTGTGCTATCTCAAGGGCCTGACCCCCACCGGTTCCTGCGGCATCTGCGCTGTGGAGCTGGAGGAGAACGGAGAAACCGTAATCCGCCGTGCCTGCCGGTACGAAGCAAGGGACGGCATGGTGGTGCGCACCAAGACCCCGGCGGTGCAGGCTTACCGCCGGGAGCGGCTGACGGAGATTCTCAGCATCCATCCCAACGACTGTCTGACCTGCCAGAAGACCGGCGGTCACTGCCGGCTCCAGGAGGTCAGCTACCTGTTTGAAATCAACCCCCAGGTGCGGAAGGTGCCTGGCAGAGGCATGGACACCTCCAGCCCTGCCATGGTGCGCAACATGGACAAGTGCATTGCCTGCGGCCGCTGCGTCACAGTCTGCAACGAGGTGCAGAAGATTGGCATTTACGAGATGTACACCCATCCGGAAACCGGTGACCGTTATGCCCGCACCAAGAAGAATGTGTCCCTGTCCGCCACCGCCTGTATCAACTGCGGTCAGTGCGTCAAGGTCTGCCCCGTAGCCGCCCTGACGGAAAAGAGCGAGATACAGCGGGTGATGGATGCCCTGAACGACCCCAAAAAGACCGTGGTCTGGCAGATGGCCCCTGCCGTCCAGCATACCCTGGGCGAAGAGTTCGGCCTGAAGCCCGGCACAGATGTCACCGGCAAAATTGCCGCAGCCATGAAGCGACTGGGTGGCTATGCCTACAATACCGATTTCTCTGCCGACGTTACCATCATGGAGGAGGGCACGGAGCTGATTCATCGGCTGCAAAACGGCGGTGTGCTGCCCATGCTGACCTCCTGCTGTCCCGGCTGGATTAAGCACATGGAGTACCACTACCCCGACCAGCTGGCCCATCTGTCCTCCTGCAAGTCTCCCCAGCAGATATTCGGCGCACTGGTCAAGAGCTACCTGCCGGAGAAAATCGGCGTGGAATCGGAGGATATCTTCCATGTGTCCATCATGCCCTGCGTTGCCAAAAAGTTTGAGATGCAGCGGCCGGAGATGAAAAACGCCCTGGGAATTCGGGACGTGGATGCGGTGCTGACCACCCGGGAGGCCGCCAGACTGATGCGTCTGAAGGGAATTGACCTTGCAAATCTGGAAAGTCAACCCTTTGACAGCTTTATGGGGCAGTGGACCGGCGCGGGCCGTATCTTCGGCACCACCGGCGGCGTGATGGAGGCGGCGCTGCGCACGGTTACCGTGCTGCTGACCAACGGCGAGCTGAATCAAATTGACTATACCGCTGCCCGGGGCTACCGGGGTGTCAAGGAAGCCACGGTGAAGATTGGGGACCTGGATTTGAAAATCGCCATTGTCAACGGCATTGGAAATGTCAAGCCCATCATGGAGGATATCCGTGCCGGGAAATCCCCCTATCACTTCATTGAGGTCATGGCCTGTCCCGGCGGCTGTCTCAACGGCGGCGGCGCACCCCTGGCGTCTGTGGAGCAGGTGGCGGTGCGTATGGCGGGGATGTATCAGGCGGATTGTGATGCGCCCATCCGGCGTTCCCACGAGAATCCTGATGTGCAGAAGCTGTACGAGGAATTCCTGGACGAGTGCGGCAGCCCCGCGGCCCACTTCCTGCTGCATACCCACTACACCGACAGAAGCGGCGAAGTGCGGTAAGGGAAGAAGGAGGGTTATAACATGGCTTTCGTAATCTCCCAGCGCTGCGTCAAATGCGGTGCCTGTGAATCCACCTGTCCCAACAAGGCAATTGTGGAGGAAGACAAGCAGTTTGCCATCGATTATCTCAAATGTGTGCAGTGCGGCGCCTGCATCAGCATCTGTCCCAACCGGGCAATTGATGAAGTTTAAGACTGTAAACAAAATGCGCCTGTGGCCCTATGGGTCACAGGCGTAAAACCCGGTGTATTGGCGCATACTGTCCCGCCTTGCCGCGCAAATCAGGGTCAGCCCATAGGTGTGGGCCAGGGCAATGGCCTGCCGTGTGGGGGCCGCCTTGCTGATGAGCACGGGAATGGCGGCACGAATTGCCTTTTTTGCCATATCCGCGGGGATTCGGCCGCTGGAATACACCATGCACTCTGACAGGGGAATTCCGTTTCTGAGGGCATAGCCGATTGCCTTGTCCATGGCGTTGTGCCGCCCGATGTCCTCGCAGGAAAAGAGGATTTCCCCGTTCCGGGCCAGAAAGCAGCTGTGGGTTGCCCAGGTGGCAGCGTGCAGAGGCATCCCCTGGGCAAAGCAATCCGCCAGTTGAAAAATCCATTCTGTTTTCCAGAAAATCGGTTTAACCGGCTGCAAAGGAGCCGATTCCGGGAGAATCGGGTTCCCCGGATTTTGGAGCGTGACGTCCGCGCGGCTGCCATCATCGGAAATCCGGAGCTGCCCCACATCCTCTATGCCATGAATGAGGTTTTCCGTCAGCAGTCTGCCCAATACCAGCTCCGGAAGAAATTGGGGTACACAGACCAGCTCCATTGCCTTGTGCCCGTTGAGGAACACCTCCATGGAATGCTCGTTTAAATAGGGCGCAACCCCATCCTGCTGGGTACCGTCCCGGAAAATCAGCCGGTGTTCCACAGGGGACAGATACGCAAACTCCACATCTTCTATGTTCATGGGTATCCACCTCTTTTGCTGTATTCTTTGGAGAACTCCTATTGATGAAACAGGAAAATGAAATGCTTATGAAAAAACCAGCGGCCATGCTGCTCCTCATGGGCGGCAAAAGCAGCCGCATGGGACAGGACAAGGCCCAGCTTCTGCTGAATGGGCAGCCCTTCTGGAAGAGAATTGCCCAGGAGCTGTCCGCCTGTGGGAAGGTCTATCTGTCGGTAAATCAGACCCGGGATGGAAAAGCCCTGGAAGGCTACCCCATTATCCGGGACGTGGTTCCCGACTGCGGTGTGATGGGCGGTCTGTATTCTGCCTTTCAGGCCATTGAGGAGGACCTGCTTTTTGTCTGTGCCTGTGATATGCCCTTTGTGAATCGCCAGTTTGTCCAATGGATGCTGAATCGCTGGGAGGAAGAAGTGCAAAAGGGCCGCCAATGGGATGGCATCGTCGTCTGTGGAGACGACGGAAAAACCTACACCACCGCCGCCCTTTACCACCGGCGCTTGCAGGGGAAGCTGGAAGAAAATGTGCGCAAGAAACGTCTGCGGATGCATACCTTTGTCCGGGAAGAAGCCAACATGCTGCTCCTGCCCATGGGGGAGGTCACGTCCTTTTCCCGCTGCTTTCAAAACATCAACACCCCCGAAGACTACCGGCGGTGCCTTTGATGCCCAATCCCTGTGCCGCTGCACGGGCCGCCGCAGCTGTGGCCGTGAAACGCTACACATTGCTCCCAGTTATTCCTCTGCATACAGCTCCGTCTCCATCACACATTCCTTCTTGATGCGGCCCACCAGATAGTTAAGCCCTTCTATCACTCTGGGGCGGATATCGCCGCCGATGAGAACGTACATAATGTCATCGCTCATTTGGAGCTGTCCTTCGTTGAGCCAGACTTTGATGTAGTAGATGCCTTCCAGTTTGTAAGTCTCGGCAATTACGGCGTCCACCTTTTCCTGGTCATAGGAAAAGAGAATACCGGTAACGGGCTTGGTGTCCTCCGCGCCGTCTCGAACCTTTGCCCGGGCGCTTTGCCGGACGGTGCCGTTGTGAATCAGATACATCCCGATTTTGGGCGCGGATGCGTGCGCCTTGGCCTCTTTCAGCCAGGCATCCATAGATGGAATGGGTTTGCGCATAATCATATACCTCCTTATCCCCCTGCGGATAAAAATCGAATCCAAAAACGATGGTGGATGGATGCAACCTCCGCTTCCGGGCCTTCTATCCGAAGCAGTGTTCGGGGAAGGGAAAACAAACCCTTGGGGCCGGGAGCAGGTTCAGAAAGGGTGATTCGGCAGCTGCCGAGGCAATAGCCGTCAGCGTCTTTGGTCACATCCGGCTGGGATTCCCAAAAGCGGCGGGCGCGTTCTATGGATATGGCCCAATTCTCTTCGATTATCATCTGCCATCCCTCCATGGCTTATTATAACGCAACTGTCAGGAAAAAGAAAGATGAAATACTATAGCTGCCGGATTGGTATCCGGAAAGCTCCTGCTGACAGATTCCACCCACATTCTGGCAAATGCTGCAAAGGAGAAGCGGGAAGTCATCGAGGTGCCGGATACGCCTTCTGAGTATGTGAAGAAGCTGGACAGAGAAGCGCTGGAAGCAGGCCTGCTGGAAGAACCTGTCACCTATCCCGAAAAGACGAGAACAGTCACCAAAAGCACCACCGATCCGGAGTCCGGACTGATGAACCGTCCCGGAAAGCCCAATGCCTTCTGCTATCTGAATCACCAGACCAGTGATGCCGAGTCGGGCATTATCACGGATGTTTTTGTTACACCGGGGAATGTAAACGACTGCACGCCCCATACCAGTCGACTGGAAACGCAGATTGACAAGTTTGGCTTTGAGACAGAGGCCGTCTGCGTGGATGCCGGTTATGACAACAGCGAGGTTTATGATGCCATGCTGAGGCGTGGAATTCGGACATATATCCCCAAAAAGAGGAACTTGATGCTTGGTCAACGCTTTCACTTGGCAAGCTCCTCATACACATGATTATTGCGCTGCATCAGCTTGCTGGATGCTGCGAGAACATCATCATCCGATGCAGCTTGTATGGAATCAGCCTGATTGGTGAGGGAATTGGGAAAAACGGTGTTTTTATCGATACACATGCAGTAGGCCTCCTTCCGCAAATAGCATAATCAATTTTTAGGATAAAATCAACCTGGATTTTCTGTTTTTGGGGATGTCCATTCATAGCTAGATGTTTCTTGCTCCAATATTGAGCAAACAAAGGAATGAAATAAATTTCCTCGATCATCGTATCCCGGGCTACCTCCAACACTGCCGCGAGCGTCCCGTCGGCAATGCTGCGGCTGACCCAAATGCCATAGCTGCCCTGGGAAACCCGCCAGCAATTTGAATCCGGATGAAAGCTGGCAAGGGCCTTGCTGTCAAATTCGATGGTTACGGTCTCTTCCTCCCTGGGCTTCAGGTGTTTGGTTTTGGCAAAGCCCACCAGCCGCCGGGCCTCTTTGGAAAGCCCAGTCTGGGGCAAAGAAACGTAAACTTCCACCACTTCCTTGCCGGGATAGCTGCCTATATTTTTCACAAGCACTTCCAAAGAAACCTTCCCATCCACGGTTTTTACACCGGTCAGCGTGGTTCGGAAGGTGGTATAGGACAGGCCGTGACCAAAGGGGAACAGGGGTTCCACGCCAAAGCTGTCAAAATACCGGTAGCCTACGAAGATGCCTTCCCGGTAATATTCCTTACTGAGGTCTCCGTTCAGATAGCTGAAGCTGTCGGAATAGGGAATATCTTCGTAGCGCTTCGGCCAGGTTGCGGTGAGACGTCCGCCGGGGGTTGCCTTGCCAAAGAGAACGTCCGCAACCGCGTCACCGGCCTCCTGACCGGGCTGAGAGATATTCAGCACCGCCTGAATCATGGGACACGTTTCCAGAATATCCGTCAGCTCGATGATGCCACCCGCGTTCAAAATCAGCACCGTGGGCACCTTGCAGTCGTTCAGAAGGCGCAGCGTTTCCTGCTCCCGCTGGCTCAGGTAATAGTCTCCCGCCGCCAGACGGCGGTCTTTTCCCTCGCCGGAAATCCGGCTGATGACATAGATGGCGGCTTCCGCACCGGAAATATCCTCCGAGGTCACAGGACGGCCCTCGGGCAGGACAAAGGGATTGGCGCTGTAGGCATCAAAGCAGTTTTCTACGGTTTTGGCCTGTTCCAGCACCAGCTGCTTCCAATTTTCCCGGGCATCCTGATAACAGGCTTCGTATTCCTCCAGCCAATCCTCGCTGACAATAGGAATCCCCGCATTTTGCAGTCCCTCATAAATGGAAACCGTTTTTCGGTTGTTCACATCGCCGGAGCCAATACCGCCTTTGACGGTCTTCACCGCACCGCTGCCCAGCAATGCCATGGGAACCTTCCGAAGGGGCAGCAGTCCGTCATTTTTCAGCAGCACCATGCCCTCGGCGGCAATCTGCCGGGCAAGGGTGCTATGGGCCTTTTCCCGGTCAGATACGGCGGGATTTGTGGTACCGCTGTGAGAAAAGAACAAATTGGAATTCATGCGATTATCTCCTTAAAACAGTGGTGCGGCAGGCAGGGTAAACCTGCCTGCCGTTGGGAAACAAATTATTCTTTCACACCGCCGAGGGTGATACCTGCGATGATAAACTTGGAAAGCAGCAGGTAAATGATGACGATGGGCACAATGGCCACCAGAATCATGGTATATATTTTGGCGGAGTCGAAGTTCATGTAGTCCGCGCCACGGAGGGTGGCGATCAGAATGGGTACCGTGGCCTTTTGCTTGGACTGGATGACCAGCGCGGGAACGAAGTAGTTGTTCCAGGAGCCTACGAAGGTAAAGATGGCCTGCACCGCGATGGCGGGCTGCATGATGGGCATGACGATGCGGTTGAAGGTACGGAACTCTCCGCTGCCGTCAATCCGGGCCGCCTCCACCAGAGACAGGGGCAGGTTGGATTGCAGATAGCTGTACATGAAGTAGGTCACAGCCGGAGAGGCGATGGAGGGGATAATCAGAGGCCACAGGGTATCATACAGCCCCATTTTGGTAATCAGACGCAGGAAGCCCATGGCCGTCACCTGAGTGGGCATGACAAGAATCGCCATGATGAAGGTGAAGGCGACCTTCTTGAACTTGAAGACATAGGCATAAATGCCGTAGGCCGTCAGGGAGGAGAAGTAGGTGCACAGGGCGGCAGAGCAGCCGGAAACGATGATGCTGTTCAAAATGCCCCGGAACATGGGGAAGGTGCCGTCGTTGGCGACCTTTTTGATGTTCTCAACGAAGTGGGGGCCGGGCAGGAAGGAGAAGCCCTTCTGCAAATCCGCGTGGCTGCGGGTGGCGTTGATGATCAGAATATAAAAGAAGAACAGGCACAGGAAGGTCAGCAGAATCAGCGTGGCATACACCAGTGCCATCTTAACGGAAGCGGACTTTTTATTCTGTTCCATTATGCTTTTCCTCCTTTTTTCAGTTTCTTTTCCAGTTTCTTCGCGGCCTTTTCGCCGGTGGGATCGGTGTCATTGGACATACGGTACACGAAGAAGCACAGAATCGCGCTGACGATAAACAGGTACACGGACAGCGCGCCTGCCATGCCGTAGTTCTTGGACTTCAAATGGCTGTTCAGGAACATGATGAGGGTCATGGAGGTACGGTCGGGGGTGCCCTGGCCGTTGGTCAGAATCTGAGGCACGTCGTACATCTGCAGGCCGCCGATGATAGCCGTAATCATGGTGTAGGCCAGAATGGGGCGGATCAGAGGCAGGGTGATGTACCAGAACTTCTTAAAGCCCACGCAGCCGTCCATTTCGGCGGCCTCGAAGGTGTCGGGGCTGATGCCCATAATGGCTGCCATCAGCATGATGGCGGTATTGCCGAACCACATCAGGAAGTTCATGAAGCCGATGATGGATCGGGTGCCGAAGGTGGTGCCCAGGAAGTCCACCGGTTTCTTCAAAATGCCAAGATTCATCAGAATGGAGTTCACGGGGCCGTTGGTGGAGAAGATGGTGAAGAACAGCATGGCAAAGGCAGAGGCCATGATCAGGTTGGGCAGATAGATGACAACCTTAAAAAACTGCTTGCCCTTGAGCTTCATGCGGGCATCGGTGAACCACACTGCCAGCAGCAGCGCCACACCGATCTGGGGAATGAAGCCGATCACCCACAGAATCAGGGTGTTTGCCGCGTATTTCAGCATATCCGACTGGAGCAGCGCGGCGTAATTCTGGAATCCAACGAAATTGGGGCCGACTTCCTTGATGCCGGAGCGGTAGTACTCGTAGAAGCTGTAGCGAACGGTGTCCGCCAGCGGGATCAGAGAGAACACCAGATAGCACAGGAAGAAGGGAAGGATGAATAAGTAACCCCATTTCGCGTAGCTGACGCTTTTTACTTTTTTCATTTGGGAATCATTCCTTCGCTCATATTGTGGGAACTGCCGGGCATTATGGGGGATGCCCGGCAGTATTTTCGCAATGGGGATAATTTAGTTAGGCCACTGAACGTTCTTGATGTCGGGGTAACGCTCCATGATGGCAGTCTCGAAGTTGGACTTTGCCTTTTCGTAGTCAACAATGCCCTGGAAGTAGTCGCTGAAGGCGTTCTGGATCAGCTCCACGCAGCCCTGGTCGTAGGCGGACAGCGGCGCGATCTTGATGCCCTCGGCAACGGGAGCGAAGTAAACGAAGGGGTTCTGACCGCCCAGGAACTCGGAAGCGAAGGCGTCATCCTCGGCAGCCTTCTTCATGCCGGGCTGGGTGTTGGTGAAGTCGGAGTAATCCTTGGAGATCTTCAGCAGGTTATCCTCGTTGGCGGTGACAGCCAGGATGATTTCCTTGACGTGCTGGGGGTTGTCGGTGCCTACGCAGCCATGGACATAGGAGCCACCCCAGTTATATTCCACAGGGGGATTGGTGACAGCCCAAGCACCCATGTCGCCATCCCAGTTGGGACGCAGCACGAAGTCAATGCCCCAGGCGGGGAGCAGGAAGGCGAAGACACTGGAGGGGTTCGGAATTTCTGGGTCCGTGTGAGAGATGCCGGTGTGTTCTCGGCTCTGGGTGCTTCCGATATGCAGCAGGCGCGAAAGTTTACACCGGAAGAAGAACCGGTCACCTTGTCCGCCGGGTTTATGTGGCACAGCGTCCGGCGCACCGTGAAGGATTACGGTGTGGAGAGCACCGTCACAACCTTCATCCCCTGGGATAGCAATGTGGAAATCATGGCAGTTACCCTGAGAAACGCTTCGGATGGTGTGAAAACCCTGACCCCCTGTGCAGCGGTTCCGATTTACGGCCGCAGCGCCGACAATCTGCGGGATCACCGCCATGTGACCAGCCTTCTGCATCGGATTCAGGTCACGGAGGAGGGCGTGCTGGTGAAGCCCACCATGTCCTTTGACGAGCGGGGGCACCAGAAGAACGAACGTATCTATTATGTGCTGGGCGCGTCCGGAGACGGCGAAAAGCCTGTGGAGTTTTTCCCTACCGTGGAAGGCTTCATCGGAGAGGGCGGCAGCCTGACCCATCCCAGAAGTGTTCTGGAGGGCAAGGCCGGTGTGTCCGCAGGGTCTCAGGAAGCCGGAAAGGAAGCCATGGGTGCTTTCACGTTCAAACCAGTGGCTGTGCCCCCCGGAGAGGAAGTCCATTACATCGTTCTGCTGGGCGCTGAGGATGATTCCGAAGCCATCCGCGCGGTATACAATCAGTATAACACATGGTGCAAGGTCTGCGCATCGCTGGAAGACACCAAACAGCACTGGCAGCAAAAGGTCAACGTGTCCTTCGAGACGGGAAGCCGGGACTTTGACAATCTCATGAGCTGGGTCTGCTTCCAGCCCTTCCTGCGCAGGCTTTTCGGCTGCTCCTTCCTGCCGTATCATGATTACGGCCGGGGCGGCCGGGGTTGGCGGGATCTGTGGCAGGACTGTCTGTCTCTGCTCATCATGGATCCCCAGGGCGTGGGGGAAATGATCGAAAAGAACTTTGGCGGCGTTCGCATGGACGGCACCAACGCCACCATCATCGGAGATGGTGACGGCAATTTTATCGCCGACCGCAACGGCATCGCCCGGGTGTGGATGGATCACGCCCTTTGGCCGCTCATGACCACCAAGCTGTACATCGACCAGACCGGCGATTTGGAGATTCTGCTGAAAAAGGCTCCTTATTTCAAGGATCGGCTGGCCTTCCGGGGCACCGGCCCGGATGAACAGTGGGTTTCTTCCCAAGGCTCCCAGCAGAGAACCGCCGCAGGGGACATTTATGAGGGCACGATTCTGGAGCATCTGCTGATTGAGAATCTCACCGCCTTCTATGAGGTTGGCGACCACAACATCTACCGCCTTCGGGGCGCGGACTGGAATGATGCTTTGGATATGGCTGCGGAGAAAGGCGAGAGCGTGGCCTTTACCTGCGCCTACGCAGGCAACCTGCGCACTTTGGCACAGCTGCTGTTGAAGCTGGAGGTAAGGGGCTACGCTGTTTCCCTGCCTGTGGAATTGCTGCCCCTCATGGGCGGGGAGGATACCCTCTTCGAGGATAAGGACGGCAAGCAGGCTCTGCTGGATGCCTACTGCCAAAAATGCCTTCACACCGTCAGCGGCGAAATGGCGAACCTCTCCCCCCGGGTAATCGCGGAGGATCTGCTGCGCAAGGCCGACTGGCTGACAGACTTTGTCCGGGAGCAGGAGTGGATCGACGGTCTCGACGGCGAGGGCTGGTTCAACAGCTACTACGATAACCACGGACAGAAGGTGGAAGGGTACTTCCCCGATCATGTGCGGATGATGCTCACCGGACAGGTCTTCTCCATCATGGGAGGCGTTGCTACGGATGACCAAATCCGCACAATGACCGAAACTGTGGACAAGTATCTGTACGATCCCAAAATCGGCGGCTATCGCCTGAACACCGACTTCCACGAGCTGAAAATGGATATGGGCCGGATGTTTGGCTTTGCCTACGGCGAAAAGGAAAACGGCGCTGTGTTCTGCCACATGGCGGTGATGTACGCAAATGCCCTGTACCGCCGGGGCTTTGCAAATGAGGGCTGGAAAGTGCTGGACGCCCTTGCCCATACCGCGCTGGACTTTGAAACCAGCCGGATGTATCCCGGCATTCCTGAATACTTCCGGGGCGATGGACGGGGGATGTATCCCTACCTGACAGGCGCGGCCAGCTGGTATATGCTGACCATGGTCACAGAGGTCTTCGGCGTCTCCGGTGAGTACGGTGATTTGAGAATTCAACCCAGATTGCTGGCAAGCCAGTTTGGCGCTGACGGCAGGGCCTGCATTACCCTGCCCTTCGCCGGAAAGCTTCTGCATATTTCCTTTGTCAACCTCACCCGGCACGAATACGGCAGCTATGGTATCTTTGCCGTATCCTGTGGAAACAACGCCGTTGCCGTTACGGACGGCAAAAGCGTAGTCATTCCCCGGGCTATGCTGGAATTGTCCGACGAGGATGAGGTTTCCATTATTCTTCACATCAAATAAGGAGGATTTTCCCCATGCAATACGGATATTTCGATGACGAGAATCGGGAGTATGTCATCACCCAGCCGGACACCCCGGCACCCTGGGTCAACTATCTGGGTTCTCCCAAATACGGCGCGATTATCTCCAACAACGCCGGCGGCTACAGCTTCGCCACCTCCGGCGCCAACGGACGGATTCTGCGGTATGTATTCAACAACTTCGACCAGCCCGGACGGTATCTGTACATCCGGGACGACGACAGCCGGGATTTCTGGTCCGCGTCCTGGATGCCCGTAGGAAAACCGCTGGACCTGTACAAATCCCAGTGCCGCCACGGCATGGGCTACACCCGGATGGAGGCGGATTATGACCGCATCCACTCCGAGGCTCTTTACTATGTCCCGCTGGACGCCGAGCATGAGGTCTGGGCCCTCACCGTCACCAATACCGGACGGACGGCGCGGAATCTCACCCTGACTGGCTACGCGGAATTTACCAATCACAACAACTATGAGATGGATCAGGTGAATCTGCAGTATTCCCTGTTCATTTCCCGGACGAAATTTGCAGGCAACCGCATCATGCAGGAGATTCACGGCAATCTGGACGCCCTTCGTCCCGAGGAGCAGGTAGATGGCAAGAACGTCACCGAGCGGTTCTTCGGTCTGGCGGGCGGAGCGGTCAGCTCCTGGTGCGGCGACAAAGCCGAATTTCTGGGCCGCTGCCGGGGCTATGACAAGCCTGTAGGCGTGGAAAGCGGCGATCTGGGGAACATCCCCAGCAACTGCGAGAATTCCTGCGGCGGCTTGTCCACCAAGGTAACCCTGAATCCCGGGGAAGGCAAAACCGTCATTTTCCTTCTGGGTATGAAGTCCTCCGAGGCAGCCGCAGCCGTCATTGGCGGCTATGCCGACGGCAAGGCTGTCATTGACCGGGAGCTTGCCGCGCTGAAACGCGACTGGTATGGAAAGCTGGACAATCTGAAGGTCAGCACCCCCAGCCCGGAATTCAACACCATGCTGAACACCTGGAACGGCTACAACTGCTTCATGACCTTCATCTGGAGCAGGGCGGCGTCCTTCATCTACTGCGGTCTGCGCAACGGCTACGGCTACCGGGACACCGTGCAGGACATTCAGGGCATCATCCATCTGGCTCCCGAAATGGCCGCCGACAAAATCCGCTTCATGCTGTCGGCGCAGGTTCATCACGGCGGCGGTCTGCCTCTTGTGAAGTTCAACCACAACCCTGGCCATGAGGACACCCCGGAGGATGCTTCCTATGTGAAGGAGACGGGACACCCGGCCTATCGGGCAGACGATGCTCTGTGGCTGTTCCCCACGGTGTACAAGTACATCGCGGAAACCGGCAACACCGCCTTTCTGGATGAGGTCATTCCCTTTGCCGACAAGGACGAGGGTACAGTTTACGAGCATCTGAAACGGGCGCTGCAATTCTCCTTCGACCACCTTGGCCCTCACAGAATGCCCGCCGGCCTGCACGCCGACTGGAACGACTGCCTGCGCCTCGGCGCCAACGGCGAATCCAGCTTCGTAGCCATGCAGTTCCTGTACGCCATGGTGATTTTGAAGCGGTTCGCGGAATTCAAGCAGGATACCGCGCTGGTTCAGCGGCTGGATGCCCAGATTGCGGAAAACCGGGAGAAGATCCAGGCCCTGTGCTGGGATGGCGACCGCTTCATCCGGGGCTATAAGGAGGACGGCGAAAAGATCGGCGCGGCGGCTGACCCCGAGGCCAACCTCTGGCTGAATCCCCAGAGCTGGGCGGTTATCAGCGGTCTTGCCACCGATGACCAGAGGGAAACCATTCTTCAAAATGTCTATGACCGGCTGAACACCGCCTTCGGCGCCATTCTCATGGATCCGCCTTACCACGCCCACGCCTTCGACGGGGCACTGGCAGTCATCTACAATCCCGGAACCAAAGAGAACTCCGGCATCTTCTCCCAGTCTCAGGGTTGGCTGATTCTGGCGGAGGCCCTGTGCGGTCACGGCGGACGGGCCTTTGGGTACTTCATGGAGAACGCTCCCGCCGCCCAGAACGACCGGGCGGAAATCCGCCACCTGGAGCCTTATTGCTACGGTCAGTTCACGGAAGGCAAGGCCAGCCCCCACTTTGGCCGGAGCCACGTCCACTGGCTCACCGGCACCGCTTCCACGGTGATGGTAGGCTGCGTGGAGGGCATTCTGGGCCTGCGGCCGGACTTTGGCGGCCTGCGTCTGGCTCCCTCCATCCCCGCCAGCTGGGACGGCTTTGAAATGGAGAAGCGGTTCCGGGGCAAGAAGCTCCATATTCAGGTGCGCAACCCCGGACATATCGAGTCCGGCTGCCGCAAGCTGACCCTGAACGGTCAAGAGCTGTCTGACAACTACCTGCCGGAGGAACTTCTGAAAGCAGAAAATGAAATCGTACTGACCATGTAATAAAGACGCTTCCGTCGGGCAGCCGACGGAAGCGTTTTTTATTTCAGTCCGTCATCCCACTGGATGAGGTAGTTTTCGTCCCGGTACTTTTTGGGGGTCATGCCCACCACTTCCCGGAACTGCTGGATGAAGTGGCTTTCTGAGGAAAAGGAAAGCTGATTCGCAATTTCAATCATGGAGTGATCCGTGTATTTCAGCAGATTTTCTGCCACCATGATCTTTCTGGCACGGATGTAGGCGCTGATGGATTCTCCGGTTTCTTTCTTGAACAGACGGGACAGATAGCTGGGGGATACCCCCAGAGCCTGGGCCAGATCTTCTACGGTAATCCGTTCCTTGACATGGGCGTAGATGTATTCCTTACAGGCGCGGATATGCTTGGAGTTGGGCTTTTTCAGAATTCTCCGCATTTTTTCTGTAAAATCCAAAACCATATCATCATGAATGTGGCGCACATCCTCTATGGTTCTGGCATCGTCCAGCTTCTGAATGTAGAAATCACTGAGCCGGAACGTACGCTCCAGTTCCATACCATTTTGCCAGCAAATCCGGGTAATCATTGCGGCAGTCACAACAAAATGGTATTTCAGATTTGTGACGGGATCTTTTGACAGGATTCCTACCCCATCCAGCTCCAGGAATTTCCCATTCTCGCAGTTTTCTCTGACTGCTTCCACGTTGCCGTTAGCAACCGCCCGGTAGAACAGGTACTCGGATTCCGGGTGTCGGTGGTAGAATTCATCGAGTTCATCCTCTGCTTCCAATTTCAGCCATTCATCGTGATAACGCATGGTTGTACCTCCCATCGACGTTTATATGACGAGTACTTACACAAATGATTATAGCATAGGCGGGCAATAGTTCAATAGAAGTCTTGCCAAATCCGGTCGGAAATTCTGGATGCCCTTTCTCAGAAACCGGAAGTCCGGGTTCGGCAGGGTGAGAAGCTGGAAACAGAGAATTGACGCAGACTTCAAGGGGAGGAAGCAGTAATGTACGGAGCGATTTTGGGCGATATCATCGGAAGTCCCTATGAATTTGACCGGGGGCGTAAGAGCAAGGATATCAGTTTGAATTTTGCAGGGATATATGGTATAGTTTAATATGAAAGGGTGTTTCCTACGTTCTTTCATGTACAAAATAAAAGCATGGCAATAGGGACTATTCGTTTATTCTTCCTTAAGCGCAAACATTTCTCTACAAATTTTCTTGCCGCACGCTGTCCTGAAAATGTTATGATAGGCACTCAGAGCAGCCTTGTCAGACAAATTATCCTCCATAATATTGACAAGGAAATCGGCTTCAACCAGAATTTGGTAGTCAATTCCGTCAATATCATCATATGTATGATGGTGTGCAATCAGATATTGGACTCTCTCAGATACATCCTCCGCAAAACCCAATTCTCCAAGCAGTTTTTTCGCGATGGCAGGCCCCTCTTTTTCCTGTAGCTTGCCATTGCAATTCCCATACTTCTCCTCACAGGTGTGAATGCCAATATCGTGGGTCAGGGCGGCGGATTCCAGAATGAACAGCGTTTTCGGCTCGACACCTTCCGTTTCAGCAATCAGCTTTGCATAGCTGTGAACCTTACAAAAGTGCTGGATTCGTTTTACGTCACCACGATACAGCTCAATCATTGCCAAATGCAGTTTATTTATCATTTTCATCTATCCTCTTCGTTTCAAATTTGTGTCCTGTAAGAGCGGTTCATTGTACTGTATTCACAGGCTGGCTCCTTCTGGCTTGCAGAGCGCAAATCCCGATGTCTCGGTTTTTGGCTATGATTGCCCTGGATACACAATTCAGTTGAGCTGAAAGTCAAACGATACGGCTACGAGGATTTCTTGTCTGGTGTCAGCACCCGGAACCGGGAGCCGCTGCAATCAATCCGCCCAGCCTTTTTCAGCTTGCTGATCTCCGCCGACATGGCGCTGCGCTCCACTCCCAGATAGTCCGCTAACGCCTGCCGGTCATAGGGAATCACAAATTCCGCGCTGTCGTGCTGCTTGGCCTGCTCCAGCAGAAATTCCATCAGCTTTTCCTGGGTGGTTTTCTGGGACATACAACGGATTTTTGAGGTCAGCATCAGATTCTTCTGCGCAATGCCCCTCAACAGATTATGCACCAGACGGCTGTGGAAGGGGCAGGCGTTGGAGCAGCCCGTCAGTACCCGTTTGCAGTCCAGAAGCAGAACCGCGCAGTTTTGCAAGGCAATGGCACTGACTGGCAGCGTTTCCACGCCCGCGCAGGCGAAGGCTTCCCCGAACAGTCCGCCCGGGGAAACCACCGTAAGCACGCTGCGGTTTCCGTAGTAGTCGTCCCGGACAATCTGTACCGTCCCGGAAAGCACGACCCCCACGAACAGCGCCGGATTCCCTTCCAAAAACACCGGCTTGCCTTTTGCGATGCAGGTGATTTTTCCGCCCAGACAGTTCAGCATCAGCCCCATTTCCTGCCGGGAAATCCCGGAAAAAAGGGGACACTGGGACAGGATATCGAAATATTCTTCCATAATCGGCTCCTTTGTTGGAAATCTGACATACTTTCTTTCGCCAGTATAGTAAGCTAGGGATGTAAAGTCAAGATAATTGGAGGAAAGACTATGAATCATTCCATGTTTTGTTATCAGTGCGAGCAGACTGCCGGATGCACCGGCTGTGTCGGGAAGGCTGGAGTATGCGGAAAAAGTGCCGAAGTTGCCAAGCGGCAGGATCAGCTCACCGGGGCGTTAATCGGTCTTGCCCGGGCAGCGGATACGAACGTACCCACCGCGTCCACCCATCGGGCAGTCATCGAAGGGCTGTTCACCACCCTGACCAATGTGAATTTCAATGAAGAAACCGTCCGTCGGCAGATTGACATGGTGCGCCGGGAAAAGGCAGCGCTGACGCCGAATTGCAATACTTGCGCATCCCCCTGCGGCAGAACCGATGAATACGACATGAATCTTCTCTGGGAAGCCGACGAGGACATCCGCTCCCTGAAATCTCTGATTCTCTTCGGTCTGCGGGGCATGGCGGCCTACGCATACCATGCCATGGTGCTGGGCTATACCGACGAGGAAGTGAACCGCTTCTTCTACGAGGGCCTGTTTGCCATCGGCGAGGACTGGGGCATGGAAGAGCTGCTGCCTATTGTCATGAAGGTGGGCCAGGTGAACCTCAAGTGCATGGCGCTGCTGGACAAGGCCAACACTGAAACCTATGGTCACCCCGTGCCCACCACCGTGCCCCTGACCGTGGAGAAAGGTCCCTTTATCGTCATCACCGGGCATGACCTGAAGGACTGTCAGCTGCTTCTGGAGCAGACCGAGGGCAAAGGCATCAACATCTATACCCATGGCGAGATGCTGCCTGCCCATGCCTATCCGGCTCTTAAGAAATATGCCCATCTCAAGGGCAATTTCGGCACCGCCTGGCAGAATCAGCAGAAGGAATTTGCAGATTTGCCCGCGCCCATTCTGTTCACCACCAACTGCCTGATGCCTCCCAAGGCCAGCTACGCTGACCGGGTGTTCACCACCGAGGTCGTCTCCTTCCCCGGC
>JAXEXE010000083.1:0-17698 GCA_034113565.1 Faecousia sp. | reverse complement strand
ACGGGGCGCAGGGATTCCAGCACCTCGTAAACTGCTTGGTTGAACTCCGGCTGGTTCGGGTTCTGCTGCCTGACCCGAGCCAGTGTTTCGTCGATATAACTCATGTACAAATGTCCTCCCTAGAAAGATTATGACTTACGCATTGTAGCAGAATTGTTTGTAAATTACAAGAGGGTTATGCAACTTTTTTGACAGGGAATTGCAAATAAGCAAAAAACAACCCGATTTTCACGATCGGCGCGGGAAAGCGGAGGCAATCTTTCGCGGGAATTTCAAATTGACGGAATGCTTGGTTACATAATGGAGAACATTGTTGATTTAGGTGTCATTGCGAGGAGCGAAGCGACGTGGCAATCCGTTCTCTTTTTTGGGAAACTGCGTCATCAGAGTGCGAAAGGGGATACGGATTGCCACGCCACTTAAGCGCACTGGCTCGCAATGACATTCTGGTTAATCGGCTAAAGAACAATTTATCGGCCTTACCGGGCGGTGTCCGGCTGGGAGGCCTGGGTGGGGGCGGTTGTTACGGAGGGGACGGTGGACGGCGTGACCGGTTTTGCGGTCTTTTCCGGCATTTTAAAGCCCCGAATCTGCCCGTTTGGCGCGGAATCCGTCACGTCTCCGCCGATAATTTCGTTTTTGTAGATCAGCAGCGTGGCGTACACCGGCTCTGTGGCTCCGGGGTAGTTGCTGACTTTATAGACGTAGCGCATGACCTTTTTCCCGGCGAATTTGCTCAGGTCGTAGCCCTGACTTTTTTGCAGATTGTTGTACCGCTCAAACACCGGACTGCTTTCACTGGGGATTTTCACCTGACTGGACTCCACTGGAGAAGTGGTGACCTCCCAGCCGAAATCCGTGAGGAACTTCACCCGCGCGTCATTGCTGCTCACGGCGGGGGCGGAGGTCTGGGTGCTTTTATTCCCGCCCAGCAGGGCGATCAGCGCCAGAATCAGGGCGGCCACCGCCGCCAGGGCCAGCAATACTTTTTTTAGATTGACCTTTGCGGTCATAACCATCATAATAATCCCTCCCGGTTTGCTTTGTGCTAAAGCCTATGCCGGGACGGGGCCGGGTAGAACGGAGGAACCATGGACAGGTTGGACAAATTTCTGTGCGGCAGCGGCGCGGGCACCCGCTCTCAGGTGAAGCTCATTCTGAAAGCGGGCCGGGTCACGGTGGACGGCGCTGTGGAAAAGGACGGCAGCCGGAAAATAGACCCCGACACCCAGGCGGTGACGCTGGATGGAGAACCCTTGAGCGGACGCCGCCGCCTTGTGGTCATGCTGAACAAACCGGCAGGCTTCGTGACCGCTACGGAGGATGCCCGGCAGAAAACGGTGATGGAGCTGCTTCCAAAGCAGTGGGCGCACCTGAATCTCAAGCCCGTGGGGCGTCTGGACAAGGACACCGAGGGCCTGCTGCTGTTTACCAATGACGGAGAACTCCTGCACCGGCTGATTTCTCCAAAGCAGGCGGTGCCCAAGGTCTACTACGCCCGGCATGAGGGTCAGGCAGGGGCGGCGGACGTGACCGCTTTTGCGGAGGGCCTGACTCTGGGGGATGGAACCGTGTGCCTCCCGGCGGTTTTGCAGCCGCTGGGGCCGGGGGAGAGCCTGATTACCGTCTGCGAAGGCAAATACCATCAGGTGCGCCGGATGATGGCATCCCGGAATATGACCGTGACATATCTTGAGCGGCGGCAGGAAGGGCTGCTGACTCTGGGTGATCTGCCCAGAGGACAGGCCCGGGAGTTGCTGCCGGAGGAGCTTCCGGCACTGGAGGGCAAATAGACCGGAAGCGTTTGCGAACCGGGGACAGATGCCCGGCAGCGGTCAATTTGCTGGTGGTTTTGGCCCTTACGGCTGGAGGAATTTGGCAGTAGTTGGTATAATACCTAAAAAAACGAACAGATTTTGCAGTAAAATGTCAAAAGGTACTTGCAATGTGCGCAAAAGCTGTGTATAATAACAATGCAATTTTGTGAAATGCGCATTTGTGCAAGATACTAAGGAGTGACAGAAAGATGTCCAATAGTGTTTTTCAGAGCGTCATCGTCCAGCTGAGGGATATTTCCGACCGTATTTTCGGTGTGATCGACACGGAGGGCTGCGTGATCTCCTGCACCGATGTGTCCATGCTCGGCGAGCGCTGGGCGGACGCGGCGCTGAAGGTCGGCAACGCCTCTGACGGCATCGTCACCTTTGCGCAGAAGAGCTTCAAGGCCATCATGGGCAGCTCCAACTACTTTGAGTATGCCGTGTTCTGCTCCGGTGATGACGAGACGGCGAAAAGCTTCTGCCAGATGGCGTTCATTGCCCTGAACGACGCCAAGACCTTCTATGAGGAAAAGCACGACCGGGGCACCTTTGTCAAGAATATTATCATGGACAACATCCTGCCCGGCGATATTTACATCCGGGCCAAGGAGTTGCACTTTGCCACGGACTCGCCCCGGGCGGTGTTCCTGATCCGTCAGGTGGGCCACGGTGATGTGGCGACGGTGGACGTGCTGACCGCCATGTTCCCGGACAAGATGCAGGATTTTGTCCTGTCCATCAATGAGACGGACGTGGCGGTGGTCAAGCAGGTCAGCGGTAACGTCACCGCCGAGGACATGGAAAAGGTCGCCCAGAGCATGGAGGAGACGCTGAAGAACGAGCTTCGCATCAAGACCATCATCGGCATCGGCACCGTGGCGGAGCATCTGCGGGAGCTGGCGGATTCCTACAAGGAAGCCCAGACCGCCATCGAGGTGGGCAAGGTTTTTGACACCGAGAAGAGCATAATGCATTATGAGAATCTGGGCATCGGGCGTCTCATCTACCAGCTGCCCACCACTCTGTGTGAGATTTTCCTGAAGGAAGTTTTCAAGAAGAATTCTTTGGATTCTCTGGATCAGGAAACCCTGTTCACCATCAACAAGTTCTTTGAGAACAGCCTGAACGTGTCCGAGACTTCCCGGAAGCTGTTCGTCCACCGCAACACCCTGGTGTACCGTTTGGAAAAGATTCGCAAGCTTACGGGTCTTGACCTGCGGCAGTTCGACCACGCCATTGTCTTCCGGGTTGCGCTGATGGTTCGCCAGTACCTGGCTTCCCGGGAAAACCGGTAAACTGCATTCCAAAACGGAGCCGCCTTGCGCGGCTCCGTTTTTCTGATGCCGCAATGGTTTCCATAACTCCTGGAAATTTCCAATTTTCCTGTGTCGAAACTATGGATTATTTGTGAATTCTTGCGTACAGAAGTCAAAAATGACGGTTAGTCATTGACAACAGTTTCACAATGTGTTACAATTCGGTTACATGCGAGCGGACTCGGGTGCGCCCGGGGCTGCCTGAATACAGGAGATTATACATATGATTGAATTTAACAATGTAGTAAAATCCTACGAACAGGGAAATAAAGCGCTGAACGGCGTTTCCATGCAGATCGAGGATGGGGAATTCTGCTTCCTCATCGGCCCCTCCGGTTCCGGCAAGTCCACCATCATCAAGCTGATTACCGGCGAGCTGAAGCCTACCACGGGCACCGTCCATGTCAACGGCTACTCTCTGGAGCGGATCCGCAAGCGGGAGATTCCCTACCTGCGCCGTACCGTCGGCGTTGTGTTTCAGGACTACCGCCTGATCGATAAGATGACCGTCTATGAGAACGTGGCCTTCGCCATGCGGGTGGTGGGCGCCCGGGAAAAGGAAATTAAGGATCGTGTGCCCTATGTGCTGGAGTTGGTTGGTCTGGAGAGCAAGATGAACCGCCATCCCCATGAGATGTCCGGTGGTGAGCAGCAGAGACTGGCCATTGCCCGTGCTCTGGTGAACAATCCCTCCACCATTATCGCCGACGAGCCTACCGGTAACCTGGACCCTGAGCGCTCCTTTGAAATCATGGCGCTGCTGCAGGAGATCAACAATCTGGGCACCACCATGCTGGTGGTTACCCACGACCAGAATCTGGTGGAACTGTTCAACAAGCGGGTCATCAGCATCAACGAGGGCCTGGTTGTCAGCGACGGAACAGAGGAGGAGCAGACAGATGAAGCTGAATAATCTTGGATATCTGCTGAAGGAAGGCTTCCGCGGCATCTTCCTTCATGGATTTATGTCCTTTGCCGCCGTGTGTGTGACTGTGGCGTGCCTGGTCATCGTGGGCAGCTTCTCCGCGCTGGCCTACAATCTGGACGAAATGGTGCAGGAGCTGAACCAGACCAGTGAAATCCTTGTCTACATAGACGCGGACCTGTCCGATGCCGAGGCAAGAAGCATCGGAACCAAAATTAACCTTCTTGACAACGTGCTTCAGGCAACCTTCGTCTCCCGGGAGGAGGCCCTGCAGGACTTTGTTGCCGATCATGACGGCGACAGCGCCTTCAGCGGCGTGCAGGCCAGCGACCTGCGCCACCGCTATGTGGTGACCCTTGAGGATAACACCAAAATGAAGGAGACGGACGCCCAGCTCAAGCAGCTGCCCGGCGTGGCGAAGACCAACGCGGCCTATGAGCTGGCAGAGGGCTTTACGACCATTCAGAATGTGCTGCACATGGTGTCCGCGGCGGTCATCGTGGTGCTGCTGATTGTGTCCCTGCTGATTATTTCCAACACGGTTAAGCTTGCCATGTACGACCGCAAGGACGAAATCGCCATCATGAAGATGGTGGGCGCTACCAACGGCTTCATCCGCCTGCCCTTCGTGGTGGAGGGCTTTACGCTGGGCATGATGGGCGCCATTCTGGCCTTCGGTCTGGAATGGGTGGGCTACGACGCGCTGATTCAGAAGATCGCTGCGGTGGACGCCCTGCAGCTGTTCAACTTTGTCCCCTTCCAGGAACTGCTGATTCCCATGGTGATTGTCTTTGCCGCCGCCGGTATGTTTGTCGGTATCGTGGGCAGCTGGACCTCCATCCGGAAGTTTATGAACGTGTAAGCGTCTCTTCGGGTGGAGCCGAATCGGCTCAGACAGAAATCTTGTTTAAGGAACCACTTTTTATGCGTACACATAGATTTGCAGCCACCATGCTGTCCCTGCTTTTGACTGCGGCGCTGACCCTCAGCCTGCTCCCGGTGGAGACCCACGCGGCGTCCTCCGCGGAGATACAGAAGGAGATTGACGCGCTGGAAGCCAAAAACGCGGAGATTCAGAAGCAGATCGATGCCGTTCAAAGCCAGTACAATGCCAATTACAACGATATGAAGAGCATTGTGGAGCAGAAAAGCGCCATCGATCAGGAAATTACCCTTCTGAACAGCAAGGTGGATACCACCAATGAACAAATTGCCGCCTACAGTCAGCTGATCGCGGACACCCAGGAAGAGCTGGACGCCGCCCAGGAGGATCTGCGCAAGCTCAGTGAGGAACACCGGGAACGGGTTCGGGTCATGGAGGAGCAGGGCAAGCTGACCTACTGGCAGGTCATCTTCGAGGCCAACAGCTTCACGGACCTCCTGGACCGCATCAACATGGTGGAGGAGATCAACGCCTCCGACCGGAAGCGCATTGAGGACATGCGCATCGCGGCGGATATTGTCACCGCCACTCAAATGAATTTGGAATCGGAAAAGGGACAGCTGGAGGAGGTCCGGGTGCAGTTGGCTGCCGACGAGGCGGCTTTGCAGAAAAAGCGCACGGAGTCCGACGATGTCCTCCGGGAGCTTGAAAAAAAGTCGGAGGAATTTGAACTTCTCATGGCGGAGTCCGAGATTCTTCAGGAAGACCTGATGCAGGAGATTGCCGCCAAGGAGAAGGAACTGAAGGAAGCCAAATACGACGAGTATCTGGCAAAGCTGGCCCTGCAGGGCGAGAACCCGCCCTCCGATGCCACCTGGATCACCCCGGTGTCCGGCTGGAAGCTGACCAGCCCCTTCGGTATGCGAACCCACCCCATTCTGAAGACCCAGCGGATGCACAACGGCATTGATATGGCCTGCGCCCAGGGTACGCCCATTTACGCCACCCGGGCCGGCAAGGTCACAAGGACGGCCTATCAGGCCGGCGGCGCGGGCAACTATGTCAGCATCAACCATCTGGATGGCTTTTCCTCCATTTATATGCACATGACCCACTATGTTGTCTCCGCGGGGCAGACTGTCTCCGCCGGGCAGCTCATCGGCTACGTGGGCAGCACCGGCCTGTCCACCGGCCCCCATCTGCACTTCGGCATTTCCTATGCCGGTACTTACGTTAACCCCCTTGCATACATCCGCTGAAAAGGGTGTATGCCGCCTCTTGAAAAGGAGTATACTATGAAGAATCGCAAACGTTTGGTATCCATCCTGTCCGGCGTCATGGCGGCAATCATGCTGCTGACGCTGCTCATGAGCATTCTGCCCTCCCGTGCCAGCGCGGCTTCTTCTTCTGAGATTCGGAAGCAGATCAATCAGCTGAAGAAGGAAAAGGCAGAGCTGAAGGAAAAGATCGACGATGTGAAGGATCAGTATAAAGAGAACGAAAATGAGATTGCCGACATCATTGCCCGGAAGAATGTCATCGATCAGGAGATTCAGCTGCTCAGCGAGCAGATTACCAATATGAACGACCAGCTGTCCGCCTACAACCTTCTGATTGCGGACAAGCAGGACGAGCTGGACAACGCCGAGGGGCTGTATGACCAGCTGAACGAGGAAAACAAGGTTCGTGTCCGCACCATGGAGGAGGAAGGCGCAATCTCCTACTGGGAGGTGCTGTTCAAGGCCAACAGCTTCTCCGACCTTCTGGACCGGCTGAACATGGTGGAGGAGATCACCGCTTCCGATAACCGCCGGTTAAAGCAGCTCAGCGATGCCGCCGACGCGGTGGAAGTGGCGCAGGTTGACCTCCAGGCGGAGAAGGCCGAAATGGAGGAGACCAAGAAGGAGCTGGACGCGGCCCAGGAGGAGATGAACGCCAAGCGGAAGGAAGCGGAGGACCTTTTGCAGGAGCTTCTGAGCAAGGCGGACGACCTGGAAGCGCTGGAAGCGGAGTTTCAGGCCATGGACGAGGAATTCCTGAAGCAGATTGCCACCAAGGAAGAGGAGTACAGCGCTGCCAAGCAGGCGGAGTGGGAGGCCTATATGGCCACCTATGTGCCTCCCACCACGGCTGGAGCCGGGGAATCCATCGATAAGCCCAGCAACGGCACCAGCGGCGGCACCGGCGGTACGGCGGTGGGCGGCGGCTGGGTCCGGCCCTGCAGCTACACCTCCATTACCTCTCCCTTCGGCAACCGTGTGTCTCCCACCACCGGCGCCTCTACTTACCATCAGGGCGTTGATCTGGATACCGGCACGGGCTGGCCTGTTGTGGCTGCCAAGGCCGGACGGGTGGTCGTTGCCGGCTACGGCAGCGCCGCCGGCAACTATGTGAAGATTGACCACGGCGACGGCGTGTCCTCCATCTATATGCACCTGAGCAACTACTGTGTCTCGGCGGGCCAGATGGTCAGCGCGGGCCAGCAGATCGGCACTACCGGCGCCACCGGCGTGGCAACCGGCGACCACCTGCATTTTGGCATCGCTGTGAACGGTGTTTATGTAAACCCCTGCAACTATGTAGCGCTGTAATGCTTTCCCACAGCCCGGGCCGCGGGCTGTGGGAACCTTTCTATGGGAGTGTTGGAATATGAAAAAGAAACTGCTCACGATTGGCTCCTATGTGCTGGTAGCCATGCTGGCAACGGTCATCACGCTGGCACTGGTGGGCGAGAATCCCCCCTCCAAGCTGGACCGGCTGGATGCGCTGATTGAGAACCGCTTTATCGGCGAAGCGGACAGCCAGGCGCTGGAGGATGCCGCTGCCGCCGCTATGGTGAAGGCCACCGGTGACCGCTGGAGCTACTATATTTCCGCCAAGGACTATGATGCCCACCGGGAGCAGGAGGAGAACGCCTACGTGGGCGTGGGCATTACCATCCAGCCCCAGGAGGATGAATCCGGTTTCCTGATCATCATGGTCGCGGATGGCGGCCCCGCCAAGGAGGCGGGCATCGAGGTGAACGATCTGCTGATTGGTGTGGAGGATCAGGACATTCGGGGTATGACCACCGATGAGGTGGGCGCGCTGGTGAAGGGCGAAGAGGGCACCAAGGTGTCCCTCACCGTTATGCGCAAGGGTGAGCATATGACCCTCTCCGTGGAGCGCCGCCGGATTGAGCAGCCCGTAGCGGAAGGCGAGATGCTGGAGGACGGAATCGGTCTGGTGAAAATCAACAACTTTGACGCCCGCTGCGCCGAGGAAACCATTTCCGCCATTGAAAAGCTGCGGACGGAGGGCGCGAAAAAGCTGATTCTGGATGTGCGGAACAATCCCGGCGGCTTTGCGGACGAACTGGTGAAGCTCCTTGACTATCTGCTGCCGGAGGGCGACCTGTTCCGCAGCGTCAGCTTTGACGGAAAAGAACAGGTGGATACTTCCGACGAGAATTTCCTGGATATGCCCATGGCGGTGCTGGTCAACGGCGACAGCTATTCCGCGGCGGAATTCTTTGCCGCCGCTTTGCAGGAGTACGAAGCGGCGGTGGTGGTGGGCGAGCCGACAGTGGGCAAGGGCTACTACCAGCAGACCATCCCGCTGGGCGACGGTTCTGCCGTGGCGCTGTCCACCGGCAAGTATTTTACCCCCAAGGGCAATTCTCTGGCGGACAAAGGCGTTATCCCAACCGTCCGGGTGGATGTGGACGAGGAAACGGCAGCCGCTATCTATTACGGCACCCTCAGCGCCGGGGAAGACCCCCAGCTTCAGGCGGCAATTAAGGCTCTGAAATAAATTTCGGGTTTACGCAGCAGGCGAATAAATTGTAGTTTGGCGCACCAATACCTTCCCCCCGGAGGAAGGCATTGGTGCGCCAAGAACTTATTTCTCTGCTTGCTGACGAAAGCCGACACGCATTATAAAACACACCCCGATTCCTCAAGAATCGGGGCGTATTTTTTCGAGCAGTTCCACAATGGACAGACCCTGTTCTCTGGCGATTTTGGACAGGTCTTCATACTCGTATTTTTCCCTGCGGACACCGTAACCGGAACTGACTTTCTTCCGGATGGGGCCGTAGGGCGTATCCACGGTTTCCACAGTGCGGTTCAGAGTGTACCGCTGGCAGGGGAACTCCCGGACGCCCAGCGTGGTGGTGTGCTTCAGCAACAGGCGAATCATGGTATCTTTCCGGTCTTCCCGGCAGAGCACAGTAATCAGCACACCGGGCCGGGACTTTTTCATGCCGATGGGGACAGTAAAGGCATCCAGCGCGCCGCTCCCAAGAAGCTGCTCCAGCGCAAAGCCGATGGCCTCACCGGTCATGTCGTCCACATTGCAGCGAAGCTCCACGATTTCGTCAGCCGGGTCTTCCGATTCCCCCAGCAGCGCCCGGACGCAGTTGGCCCGGGGGAAATCCTTTTTGCCCATGCCATAGCCGATGGCGCTGACCGTCATGACGGGCATCTCCCCAAATTCGGTGGCAAAGTGCTTGATAAGCGCCGCTCCGGTGGGGGTGCACAGCTCCCCCGCGATGGAGCCGCCGTAGATGGGAATGCCCCGCAGCAGATACGCCGTGGCAGGGGCGGGCACCGGCAGAATGCCGTGGGCGCAGCGCACCTGCCCGCTGCCCACGTGGACAGGGGAGACGATGATTTTGTCGGGAGCCAGCCGGTGCAGCAGCAGGCACACGGCGGTCACATCGGCAATGGCGTCCATGGTTCCCACTTCATGAAAGTGAATCTGCTCTACGGGAACGCCGTGGACATGGCTTTCCGCCTGCGCAATTTCCTCGTAAACCGACAAAATATCCAGTTTCACCATGGTGGGGATGGGCAGGCTGCTGACAATGCCGCGGATATCCCCCAAATGACCGTGATGGTGGGGATGGTCGGACTCTTCCTCCCCATAAACGGTCACTGCCATATGGGTGCCCAGAATTCCGCATTTTTCGCACTTCTCCGCCGAAAAACTCACGCCGGGAATGCTCAGAGTATTCAGTTCCTCCACAAAGGCGTCTCTATCCGGCAGCAGCTCCAGCAGGGCGGCGGTGAGCATATCCCCGGCAGCGCCCATGCTGCAGTCGAGATATAGCGTCCTCATTTTTTGACCTCCATGTGGTTGATGCGGTTGGCGAGGAAGCCCGCGCCGAAGCCGTTGTCGATATTCACCACGCTGACGCCGCTGGCACAGGAATTGAGCATACTGAGCAGGGCGGAAATGCCGCCGAGGGAAGCGCCGTAGCCCACGCTGGTGGGCACCGCAATCACCGGACAGTCCGCCAGCCCCCCCACCACGCTGGCGAGAGCCCCTTCCATGCCCGCAATGGCGATCACCACGCTGGCCTCCATAATCATATCCATGTGGGCCAGCAGCCGGTGCACACCGGACACGCCAACATCGTACAGCCGCACCACTTCACTGCCTAAGATTTCCGCCGTCAGGGCCGCTTCCTCGGCAACGGGAATATCGCTGGTGCCGCCGGTGGCGATGACCACTTTTCCAATGCCGTCCGGCTCCGGAAAGCCGCCCACAATGCCCACCTTCGCGTCCTTGCGGTAGTCCAGATCGGTAGTTTTGCCGACAAATTCTGCCGCGACCGCGGACATCCGGGTAATCAGAATGCGGTTCTGCCCGTGGCGGCACATGGTGTCGATGATTCCGGCAATCTGTTCCGGAGTTTTCCCCGCGCCGTAGATCACCTCCGCCGCGCCCTGACGTACCCGGCGGTGCAAATCCACCTTGGCGTAGCCAATGTCCTCAAAGGGGGACATTTTGATTTTCAGCAGAGCGTCATCCACGCTGACCGCACCGGACTGGACATCCTCCAAAAGCTTGCGGATATCGGAATTCATGGGCGTACCTCCAAATCCAGCACAACGCCGGAATACAGCTTCTTCAAATGGGAGAGAATGACCTCTCTGTTTTTCAAGACGGTTTCCAAATCCGACTCTGTGACCTGAATCCGGGCAATGTCCCCCAGTGTTCGCACCCGGAAGTCCCGCAGGCCGAGGTCGTTCAGGTAGGTTTCCGCGTCTTCCGTCCGGGAAAGCTTTGCCGGTGTGATGGTGTCTCCGGTGGGAATCCGTGTGGCAAGGCAGGCGTAGGCGGGCTTATCGTGGGTGAACAGCCCGGCTTCTTTGGAAAGACGGCGGATTTCTTTCTTTGTCAGGCCGCACTCCCGCAGGGGTGAGCGAACGGAAAGCTCCCGCAGAGCCTGCATTCCGGGCCGGTCGGCAGCCTCATCGGAGGCGTTGGTGCCGTCCAGAATCAGGGTGAAACCATCCTTTTTTGCAGCGGCGGTCATGGCGGAAAACAGGGCTATTTTGCAGTAATAGCAGCGATTTTGCGGGTTTTCCACTACCTTTGGCACGCTGAGAACGTCCAGAGTGAGAATCTCCATCTGCGCGCCCAGCTGAGCCGCCAGCTTCTTTGCGTCCTCCAGCTCGAAAGCGGGCTGAAAGGCGGTTTTCGCATAATAGGCCTTGACATCCGCGCCGGACTGGACGGCGGAATAGAGCAGATACGCCGAGTCCACGCCGCCGGAAAAGGCAATGGCGGCCTTTGGGTTCGCTTGCCAAAATTGGGTCAGATTCATAGGGCCCTCCACAGGTGAGAATTTTGTCATATTATAGCATTTCCGGAGACAGTTATCAATAGGCCAAACATTTAACAATTTGGTTAAATAAACGCTTGACAAACGGCGCACCCTGTGTTATACTTCATTTAACAGTTAAGTTAAATATTAAATGTGAAAGGAGGAAGTACAATGGGCTTACAGCAGACCCTGAAGGCGCTGGCAGACCCCACCCGGCGGGAAATCCTGAATCTGCTGAAAAACGGGAAACGCTCCGCCGGAGAAATCGCCGAGCAGTTCGACATCACCGCCGCTGCCGTGTCCCGGCACCTGTCGGTGCTGAAGGAAGCAGACCTGATTGAGGACACCCGGGACGGTAAGTATATTTACTACGAATTGAATGCTTCGGTTTTGGAGGAAATCCTGCTGTGGATTTCGGATTTGAAAGGGGAGGACACCCATGAGTAACCTATCTGTCGTATGTATCATTTTGACTTTTGTCGTCAGCCTGCTTCTGCCGCCGGCGTTTTTGGTATTCTACGCCCTTCGCCATAAAAAGCAGGGCATCTGGAGCGCATGGCTGCTGGGTGCCGCCGGATTCTTTGTGCCCCAGATCCTGATTCGCTTTCCGATTCTGGCCGCTCTGTCCCGGACGGACGGTTTTGTGGCTTTCGCGCAGGCCCACCCCCTGATCTACGGCTTTGCGCTGGCTTTTACCGCGGGCCTGTTTGAAGTGGTCGGGCGATACGCTGTGGCCCGAATCCTTCAAAAGAACCTGACCTACCGCCGGGCATTGGCAGCCGGACTGGGCCATGGCGGCATCGAAGCCATCCTCATCACCGGTCTTGCTTATGTCAGTAATCTGGTCTTTCTCGTGATGCTCCAAACCGGTGGCTTTGAAGCCGCGATTGCCCAAACCACTGCCGCAGGCGGAGATGTGACGGCGCTACTGACCACAAAGGACGCGCTGATGAACACGCCCTGGACAATGTTCCTGCTTGCGGGCTTTGAGCGGCTTTTGGCTATGACCTGCCACGCCGCCTTGAGTATGCTGGTCTGCTACGGTGTCCACATCGGAAAAGCGGCCCCCACCATCTTTGCCTTTGCCATGCACGTGGGCATGGACTGCGTGGCGAGCATCAGCCTGATGATCGGCAAGGGCCTGTCTCAGGCCACAGCCTATACCATTATCTACACGCTTTTGACGGCATTTACCGTCTTGGCCATTGTTATTTTGAAGGCCATCCGCGCCCGCTGGGCGGCGGAAGAAGCACAGGAGGTGCCTTATGATTCGCAAGCATAAACTGGAACTGATTATTTCCTCTCTGGTCATTTTGATTCCCGTTCTGGTGGGCCTGATTCTCTGGAACCGGCTCCCGGAAACCCTCGCCACCCACTGGGGCTTTGACGGTCAGCCCGACGGCTACGGCAGCATTCCCTTCGCGGTGTTCGTGCCCTATCTGTGCCTGCTGGCGGGCCACTGGCTGTGCTTTTTTGTGACCGCAAAAGACCCCCACAACCAGGACCGGAACTGGAAGCCCATCCGGCTGGTGCTGTGGATTATGCCGGTGCTGTCCAATGTCTGCGGCGCGATTATGTATTCTCTGGCGCTGGGAGCTCAGGTGTCCGTCAGCGGGATTATGATTGCCGCTCTGGGTCTGATGTTCGTTGCCATCGGCAACTATCTGCCCAAGTGCCGCCAGAACTATACCATCGGCATCAAGGTGCCATGGACCTACACCAGCGAGGAGAACTGGAATGCCACCCACCGCTTTGGCGGCAGAGTGTGGATGGTGGGCGGCGTGGTGATGATGCTTGCCGCCTTCCTGCCCACCGGATGGAGTGCGGGAGTGACTGTGACGGCGGCGGTGATTCTGTCGGTGGTGCCGATTGTCTACTCTTATTGCTACTACCGCAAACAGGTACAGCGGGGGGATGATCTGAAACCCGTTTCCAGTGCCCACACCCGGGCGGGCAAAGTGGGCATGGCTGTCGGCGTGCTGATTTTGGTATTCGTGCTGGCGATGCTGTTCAGCGGCAAGGTGGAAACCACCTTCTCCGATGACTCTTTTACCATAAAGGCCAGCTACTATGATGACCTGACGGTGTCCTACGACCGTGTGGAAGCTGTGGAATACCGGGACGGCAATGTGGACGGCAGCCGGGTCTTCGGCTTGGGCAGCTTCCGGCTGCTGCTGGGCACCTTCGAAAACGAGGAGTTCGGCAACTACACCCGCTACACCTATTACAATCCCGAAGCCTGCGTGGTGCTGAAAGTGAACGGCAAAACGCTGGTGCTCAGCGGCAGGGACGCGACGGAAACCCAAAGTATTTATCAGCAGCTGCTGGATAAGACACAATAAAACAGCAAACAATCCGGGGTGTGTGATCACCCCGGATTTTCTCTTGCAAATCCCCGGTTTTGCGAAAAATTCCTTGACTGTGCGGAAAGAATCCACTATAATATTCGGAGCTATGGATATTTTATCTGAGAAAGGATTTTAAATATGGCTAAGGAATACAAAATTACCAGTCTGCGCCTTTCCGATTTGGAAAAGGAACTGAATTATCTGAAGACCACCCGTGAGCGCGAGATTGCCGCCATGATCGCGGAAGCCCGCTCCTACGGCGACTTGTCCGAAAACTCCGAATATGATGCCGCCAAGAACGAGCAGGCCAAGCTCTACGGCCGCATTGCCGAGATCGAGGACATCCTGTCCCATGCCGTCATCATTGAGGATGAGAACGAGGCTTCTGGCCGGGTTGGTCTGGGCTGCACCGTGGTGGTAGAGGACGAGAAGGGCAAGCAGACCACCTACCGCATCACCGGTTCTCAGGAGGCCAACCCCATGGAGGGCAAGCTGTCCGACGACTCCCCCTTCGGCCGCAGCATCGTGGGCAAGGCTGCCGGCGAGACCTTCACCGTCAACGCGCCTGTTGGCTCCTTCACCATGAAGGTCATCAGCGTCACCCGTGAGGGCTAAGATTATGGCAAAGTTTGTACCCCAGGCAGAAATGCCCCTGTCCGACCAGGTGCGGGTTCGTCGGGAAAAGCTGGATAATCTCCGGGCCGAGGGTTTCGACCCCTTTGTGCAGACCCGGTTTGAGGTGACCTCCGATTCTGCCGCCATCAAGGCCAATTACGATGCCATGGAGGGCCAGTCTGTCCGTCTGGCGGGCCGTCTCATGAGCAAGCGCGGCATGGGCAAGGTGTCCTTCTGCGATTTGCAGGACAGCACCGGCCGGATTCAGCTCTACGTCAAGTTTGACGAGATGGAGGAAAGCTCTTTCCAGCGCTTCAAGAAGAATGATATCGGCGACATTGTGGGCGTCGTGGGCGACGTGTTCAAGACCGAGCGGGGGGAAATTTCCGTCCGTGTCCATGAGGCCACGCTGCTTTCGAAATCCCTGCTGCCCCTGCCCGAAAAATACCACGGTCTGACCGATAAGGAAACCCGGTTCCGCCAGCGTTATGTCGACCTGATGGTGAACCCGGAGGTCAAGCAGAATTTCGTCATCCGCTCCAAATTCATCAAGTTCCTGCGCAATTATCTCGATAACAGGAACTATATTGAGGTGGAAACCCCTGTTCTGAATACCATCGCCGGCGGCGCGGCTGCCCGGCCCTTCGTCACCCACCACAATACCCTGGACATCGATATGTATATGCGCATTGCCACGGAGCTGCCCCTGAAGCGGCTGATTGTGGGCGGCATGGACCGGGTCTATGAGGTGGGCCGCATCTTCCGTAACGAGGGCATGGACCCCAAGCACAATCCCGAGTTTACCACCGTGGAGCTGTATCAGGCCTACGCCGACTTCCACGACATGATGGACATTGCCGAGGGCATTATCTCCGGCGCAGCGCAGGAAATCCTGGGCACCTACGAAGTCCAGTGGATGGGCGAAACCATCAATCTGGCCCCCGGCTGGCGGCGCCTGACCATGGTGGAAGCCGTCAAGGAGTATGTGGGAATTGACTTTGACGCCATCACCGATGATGCCGAGGCTGTGGCTGCCGCCAAGGCCAAGGGTGTGGAGCTGGCGGATGCCGCGGAAAAGACCTGGGGCAACGCCCTGTACGCCTGCTTTGATCAGAAAGTGGAGGAGCACCTGATTCAGCCCACCTTCATCACCATGTACCCGGTGGAGGTCTCCCCCCTGACCAAGCGTTCTCCCTTGGATCCTCGGCTCACCGAGCGGTTCGAGCTGTTCATCTGCCACAGCGAGCTGGCCAACGCCTACTCCGAGCTGAACGACCCCATCGATCAGCGTCAGCGCTTCCAGAAGCAGGTGGAGCAGCGGGAGCGTGGCGACGACGAGACCGAGATGCTGGATGAGGATTTCCTCACCGCTTTGGAATACGGCATGCCTCCCACGGGCGGCATGGGCATGGGCATCGACCGCTGCGTCATGCTGCTCACCGGCGCGGATACCATCCGCGAGGTCATTCTGTTCCCGACAATGAAGTCCTTACCGAACGACAAGTAAGAAAACCCCAGTATTTATGCGGGTTTCGGG
Organism: Faecousia sp.; assembly: GCA_034113565.1. Classification (GTDB taxonomy): domain Bacteria; phylum Bacillota; class Clostridia; order Oscillospirales; family Oscillospiraceae; genus Faecousia. Next base: position 1,659 of record JAXEXE010000083.1, on the reverse strand, counting down.
ACTTTCCAAACCGAATAAATTTACCTCTTTACACCAAATTTACACCAATCGGTGCTAAAAACGGTGCAGAGACTAAAAAATCGCATAATTTACGGAATGAATGGGCAGTCCCATAGTGGGATTGCCCATTTCTAATAAAGGATACATTCGTATCTGAGTGCAAAAGGAATGTTTATTATGGAATTAAGTGAAAAATTACAAGAGTTGAGGAAAGAAAAAGGACTCACGCAGGAAGAACTTGCGGAAGCGTTATTTGTGTCTCGCACTGCAATTTCTAAGTGGGAATCCGGCAGAGGAGTTCCCAATATCGAGTCATTAAAAGCAATTTCAAAGTTTTTTTCAGTGTCAATAGATGAGTTATTGTCCGGTGAAGAAATACTTAAAATTGCTGACGAGGATAATAAGCAAAAGGAAAAACATACAAGAGACTTAGTGTTTGGTTTACTCGATTGCAGTTTGATTATGTTTCTGTTTCTGCCTTTCTTTGGACAAAAGGGTGATGAGATTATAAAAGAGGTATCTTTACTTTCGCTGACAGGTACCCCGCAGTATATCAAAATACCGTATTTAATTATTGTATTTGGAATTGTACTTACAGGTGTTTTGCTTCTCGCTCTACAAAATTATGAAGCAGTGTTTTGGTTGAAACACAAACATCAAATATCCATTGTGTTAAGCACAGTTGCTACAATAGAATTTATGATAACACTTCAACCTTATGCAGCCTTTTTCACTTTTGTTTTCTTGGCGATAAAGTCTCTGATGCTGATAAAATGGCGATGATACGAAGCGTGTCGCCAATGTGACGGTGAAATTCTTTTCATTTTTATTCATTCCGCCTATATTGTAAACAGGCGAAAGCCAAATAATTATGGCAAAGGATTGATAAAAATGAAAAAAGAAAAAAGTCAAAAAGTATTGCTTTCAGGAATAGCAATGGTAGTGTTATTTATTTTGTGGACAGTGGCAATAAGCCTTATTGATGTTCAGCCCATCGGGCCACAAAACTCTTCTGTTGGATTTGCAACCTTGAACGGCTTTATCCACAGCCTGACAGGTGTGCATATGGCAATATATACCGTTACGGACTGGTTAGGACTGATACCGCTTTGCTTTATTTTGGGATTTGCGTTGCTTGGACTTATACAGCTTATTAAAAGAAAAAGCTTATTCAAGGTCGATTCCAGTATTTTGGTGTTGGGAGCATTCTATATTGTTGTAATGGCGGCATATTTGTTTTTTGAATTTTATGTTGTCAATTACCGCCCGGTATTGATTAACGGTTTTCTTGAAGCTTCGTATCCATCATCGACAACCTTGCTTGTTATGTGTGTTATGCCGACAGCTGTTATGCAGCTAAACAGTAGAATTAGAAATACAAAAATGAAAAGAGCATTTGCCTTTGCTTTAATTGCATTTACTGCTTTTATGGTAATTGGCAGGTTGATATCCGGTGTTCATTGGATTACTGATATTATTGGCGGGGCAATTTTAAGTGCGGGTTTAGTGATGATTTATTATAGTGTAACCACTCTTATTGCCCGACAGGAAAGATAAAATTCTAACTGAGGAATCACTTATTGACCTTGAGAGATATTTTCTCCCAAGGTCTTTCTTATTATTCGCAAACTACACCAATCCCGATTTTCTCAATATAAT
>JAXEXE010000082.1:0-2956 GCA_034113565.1 Faecousia sp. | reverse complement strand
GAGTGCGAGGGGCTTTTGCCCCCGAAGCACGATGCGGGTACCGCAACCCGACATTATCGAGCATTTTGGCAACGCAGATGCCGTGCCGCAGCCGCCGGAGCGGTGCTTAAGCCGTCAGGCGGGAATTGTGCGGTGCTGCCTTAGAGAAATTCCTACAGTGCTTTCAATTGCAGGACTAATTATTGTATTGATCGCACTTGCTATGCTTGTGCTTTCGGATAAAAAGCAGGAAGTTGTGGAGGAATAGGATCATGTCAAAAGATGAGTATTTGATTACCGATGCGCCGCTGAAAGCGCTGACGGTTTTTGCAATGCCGATGATTCTCGGCAGCTTTTTTCAGCAGGTATACAATATGGCTGACTCCATTATCGTCGGTCAGTTTGTTGGTTCCTCCGCACTGGCGGCGGTCGGTGCCTGTGCAGCCCTGACGAATGTTTTCATTTGTGTGGCACTGGGAGCCGGTGTTGGGGCAGGTGTGCTTGTAAGCCGCTATTTCGGTGCCAAAGAGTATGGCAAAATGAAAACCATTGTGTCTACATCACTGATCAGCTTTTTACTTCTGAGCATCATCCTTGGTGTCTTTGGCTTTGCCTTTTCTCATGCGATGATGAGCGGATTACAGACCCCTGCCGATATTCTGGAGAAAGCGGTACTGTACCTGCGGGTCTATTTTGTGGGCTTTCCGTTTCTGTTCATGTACAATATTCTCTCTACCATGTTCACTTCCATCGGTGAATCAAAAATTCCGCTGGGACTGCTGATCTTTTCATCCATCCTGAATATTGTGATGGATCTTTGGATGGTAGCCGGTCTGGGGCTTGGCGTGTTTGGCGCAGCACTGGCAACCCTGATTGCCCAGGGGATTTCCGCTGTGTTTTCACTATTGATTTTCCTCTATCGGATGCGGCGGTATAAGAGTGCATTTGCCTGGTTTGACAGGCGGGAGTTGCGCTCGATGCTTCAGATTGCTGTTCCATCGGTTCTCCAGCAGTCTACCGTGTCTATCGGTATGATGATCGTACAGGCGGTGGTAAATCCTTTCGGCACACAGGCTCTTGCAGGATATGCGGCGACGATGCGGGTGGAGAATGTCTTTTCTCTGATTTTTGTGTCCATCGGCAATGCAGTTTCGCCGTATGTTTCCCAAAACCTTGGGGCGGGCAAACCCCAGCGCATCAAAAAAGGCTACCACGCAGCATTGGTGTTGGATGTGTGCTTTGCGGCGCTTGCCTTCCTTGTCATTGAAACGCTGCACATGCAGATTTCTTCGCTGTTCCTTGGAAAAGACGGAACCGCCCTGGCCTATCAGGTGTCTGGAGATTATATGAGATGGCTCGGTTACTTCTTTATCTTTATGGGAATTAAAATGGCGACCGATGGAGTTCTGCGCGGACTCGGAATCATGCGGCCATTCCTCATTGCCAACATGGTAAACCTTGCGATTCGCCTGTCCGTGGCACTGATCTGCGCACCGCGTTTTGGCATTGATTTTGTTTGGCTTGCTGTACCGGCAGGATGGTTTGCCAACTTCTTGGTTTCCTATGCGGCACTCAGAAAATCCTGGCCAATGGATAAAGCGGTACGCGCTCGCTAATATCCGGTTTGTCAAGTTATACTAGGGAACCTCTGATTTAATCCGCACTACCATACAGGTTCGAGATATGGTATAATAACACCATCAAAACAATGGTGGTGCCGGACAATGAAGCAGGAAACATTTACAGACATCGAGTACAGCTACCGCAAGAAGAAAACCAAGCGGGAAGAATTTCTGGAAATCATGGATGAGATTATCCCCTGGGAAGAATGGGTTGGTGTAATCGAACCATACTACCCCAAGGGGAAGCGTGGCCGTCCTCCCATGGGAATCGAGAAAATGCTGCGGATGTATCTGCTTCAGATTTGGTTTAACCTGTCGGATCCGGCGACAGAGGATGCAATCTATGACAGCTATGCCATGCGGAAATTTACGGGCATTGAGTTTATGACAGAATCCGTTCCAGATGAAACGACCTTGTGCAAATTCCGTCATCTGCTGGAGGCAAATGGCCTGAATAAGCTGTTTTTTGATGCAATCAACCGGGTTATGGTGGCAACGGGGCACATGATGAAGGGCGGCACGATTGTGGATGCTACCATTATCAATGCCCCCAGCTCCACCAAGAACGCAGACAAAGCACGCGACCCGGAAATGCACCAGACGAAAAAGGGCAATGAGTGGAAATTCGGGATGAAATGCCACATCGGCGTGGATGCAGGTAGCGGGCTTGTTCATACGATTACTGTTACTGCGGCAAATGAGCATGACATCACAGAAGCAGCGAACCTGATCCGGGAAGACGACGAGGTTGTATACGGAGATTCCGGCTATCTGGGGATTCAGAAACGCCCTGAAATCAGGCAGAATGAGCACTTTTCCAACATCGACTTCCGCATCAATCGCCGTCCGAAGAGTTTACCCAAAGTAAGCGACAACACAATCGACTGGGAACGCTACATTGAAAATCGCAAATCTTCTGTTCGCTGCAAGGTAGAGCACGCATTTCGAATCATAAAGTGTCAGTTTGGCTACAGGAAAACGGTATATCGCGGGTTGAAGAAGAATGAGAATCGCTTGTATGCCATGTTCGCCTGTGCCAATCTATATTCGCTTGCGATTGCCGGGCGAAAACTTTCCACAACCTGATATAGGGGTAGTCTGCCCTTTTTTAGGAAATCATGATTGAAAATCCGCGGAATAATGGCTTTTTCATCCAAATAGCCTTTATCAAGTGCAAAAATTGGCACATATATTGTTTAGGAACGGAATGAAAGCGATTTATTCAGAGGTTCCCTAGGTAACGATATGGGATTTTCAGGCTTTGCGGTGGAAATGGTCTGCGCCAGCAGACGGTTTCCGCTGCAAAGTCCGCTGGGATAGGCGCGCAAGCGTCGCAAGGGGTGCAGACCCTTGTA
>JAXEXE010000081.1:0-13348 GCA_034113565.1 Faecousia sp. | reverse complement strand
TTCAGCGCCTCCATCACCTTTTCATCGGTCGATTTCTTGTCTTCCTTTGCCCCCTCGCTCTGGGTGAAACCGAAGCTGCCCACCGATTTGGCGGTCAGCGCCGAAGCGCCCACATTGGAGGTCATGATGATGATGGTGTTTTTAAAGTCCACCCGGCGGCCCTGCGAATCGGTCAGCACGCCGTCGTCCAGCACCTGCAAAAGGATGTTGAACACATCGGGGTGCGCCTTCTCGATCTCATCGAAGAGAATGACGGCGTAGGGCTTGCGGCGGATCTTTTCGGTCAGCTGACCGGCCTCGTCGTAGCCGACGTAGCCCGGAGGGGAGCCGACGAGACGCGAGACCGAGTGCTTCTCCATAAACTCCGACATATCGAGACGGATGAGGGAGTCGGGCGAGTCGAAAAGGTCGGCGGCAAGCTGCTTGACCAGCTCCGTCTTGCCCACGCCGGTGGGGCCGACGAAAATGAAGGAAACCGGCCGCTTCTTGGGACTGATGCCCACCCGGTTCCGGCGGATGGCCCGGGCCACCGCTTCCACCGCCTGATCCTGACCCACGATGTGGGTCTTCAGCCGGTCGGCAAGGCCCTTCATCTGCTGATACTCCTGGGCCTTGATCTTGGCGGCAGGGATTTTCGTCCACATCTCAATGATTCGGGCCAGATTTTCCATGGTCACGGCAGGCTTCGGCATGGCCTCCAGTTCTTCGATTCTGGGCGCCAGCTGCATCAGCTTGCTGCGCAGGTACGCAAGACGTTCATAGTTCTGATTCTCGGTGTCCTCATTGAGCATCCGCAGCTCCAGCTCGTAGTCGTCCCGCTCCTTTTTCAGCTGGGCCAGCTCGGAGATTTCCTTGCACTGCAGGTTCACATCGGAACAGGCTTCGTCCAGCAGGTCGATGGCCTTATCCGGCAGGAAACGATCGGTAATGTACCGCTCAGACAGCACCACGCACTGGTGGGCAATTTCCGGGGAAATCTCCACGCCGTGGAACTCGGCGTAAGACTTTGCGATGCCCTGCATAATCTGGCTGGCCTCGGCAATGGTAGGCTCCGCCACGGTCACCGGCTGGAACCGGCGCTCCAGAGCAGCGTCCTTCTCGATGTACTTGCGGTACTCGGCAAAGGTGGTCGCGCCAATAACCTGAATTTCTCCCCGGGACAGGGCAGGCTTCAAAATATTGGCGGCGTTCATGGAACCTTCGGCGTCTCCGGCGCCCACAAGGTTATGCACTTCGTCAATGACCAGAATAATGTTGCCGCATTCCTTAATTTCCGCAATCAGGCTCTTCATGCGGCTTTCAAACTGGCCCCGGAACTGGGTTCCGGCTACCAGCGCCGTCAGGTCCAGCAGGAACACTTCCTTGTCCCGCAGTTTATAGGGAACATTGCCAGCGGCAATCCGCTGGGCCAGGCCCTCGGCGATGGCGGTCTTGCCCACGCCCGGCTCGCCGATCAGGCAGGGATTGTTCTTCTGGCGGCGGTTCAGAATCTGAATCACCCGTTCCGTTTCCACATCTCTGCCGATGACCTTGTCGAGCTTGCCCTCTCTGGCCCGCCCGGTCAGGTCCATGCAGTAGCTGTCTAAGAATTTATGCTTCTTATTCTTCTTTTTGCCCCTGCCCTCCTCCAGCGGCTCCTCGCGTTTTACGGGGCGCTGAGGCTGGGCGGGAGGATTGGGATTTCCGCCGAACAGCTGATTCAGCAGCGGGAAGGTCGCGGTCTGGCTGTCGATTTCGTCATCGTCCGCGTCATCGCTGTCATCCCGCTGACCGAACATACTGCTCATTTCATCCGTGAGCATATCCAGGTCTTCCTCGGAAATGCCCATCTGCTTCACCGCCTGATCGATTTGGGGAATGCCCAGACTCCGGGCACACTTCAGGCAGTAGCCTTCATTCATCGTCACGCCGTTTTCGACCTTGGTGATAAACACAACGGCAACGTTTTTCTTACATTTGCTGCACATTTTCGGCTGCATAGTCACTCACTCCTTTTCCTTTCGGTGCAGTATATCACAGAACCGCCAAAAAAGGAAAAACAAATTATGAACGAACCCTCTACTTTGTCCAGTCGCTTCCAACCTCAAATTGTTCGATGCCGTCATCGTACCAAAGGTGGGTCATGTACAGGCCTCCCGCCGGGACGGTGGGGCCGGCGGCGGTACGGTTGCCGGAGTCCAGGATGGCCCCGATCTCCTCGGGACGAATCTTCCCCTCCGCCGCATAGACCACGGTGCCCGCCATGGCCCGGGCCATGTTGTACAGGAAGCCGTTGGCGCATACCTTCAGGGTGAGCACATTCTCCCGGCGCTCCACGTTATAATAGTATACCGTGCGGACGGTGGATTTGACATCCGTGCCCACACTTCTTACCGCCGCGAAATCGTGGGTGCCCACGAACTGGCTGGCCGCCGCCTGCATGACGGTTTCGTCCAGATGCCGGGGGTAAAACCAGGCGCGGTTGACATAAAATGGGTCCTTTAAACGGGAATTGTAGATCTGATAGGTATACTCCTTGCGGACACAGGAGCCGATAGCGTTGAAGTTTTCGTGAACCTCAAAGGCCTTCGTAACCACAATGTCACAGGGCAGATGGGTGTTGAGGGCATAAGGGAGCCGCTCTGCCGGGATGGTGGAGCTGGTACGGAAATTCGCCACGTAGCACCGGGCATGGACGCCAGCATCGGTGCGTCCGCAGCCGGTCATGTGCACCGGGTGCCCCACAATCATGGCGGCGGCTTTTTCCAGGGTTTCCGCAACGGTGGTCAGGTTTTTCTGCACCTGCCAGCCGTGATAGTTTGTCCCAAGATAGGTCAAAATCAGTGCGATATTGCGCATATCTTTCCTCACAAACCCACAGTTTTCAGTCCGATGACCACAGCCACCAGCGCTGCGCCCACACCGTAGGAAAGGAAGTCCTCCCGGTGGTAGTGCAGCAGCTTCATCTTGGTTCTGCCCTCGCCGCCCTGATAGCAGCGGCACTCCATGGCGGTAGCCAGCTCGTCCGCACGGCGGAAGGCGCTGATGAACAGGGGCACCAGAATGGGAATCAGTGCCCTGGCCCGGTCCATCAGAGAGCCGGTTTCAAAATCCGCGCCTCTGGCCTTCTGGGCGCACATGATCTTGTCGGTCTCCTCGATCAGCGTGGGGATAAACCGCAGCGCAATGCACATCATCATGGACAGCTCATGCACCGGAACGCCAATCTTGTTCAGGGGCTTCATCAGGGATTCCAGTCCGTCCGTCAACGCAATGGGCGAGGTGGTGTAGGTCAGAAGGAAGGTGCCGGTAATCAGCATCAGAATCCGGGACATCATCATCACCGCCCGGGAAAGACCGCCGGTGGTAATGGTGAAAATCCAGAAATGCAGCAGCACGTTTCCATCCTGCGTAAAGAACAGGTTCAGCACACCGGTAAAGATCAAAATGACCACCAGCGGCTTCATGCCCCGGGCAATGGCTTTGGGCGGAATGGTGGACAGTCCGATTACCGAGACCAAAAACAGAAACATCAAGCCGTAGGAAACCCAGCTGTCCGCCAGAAACAGGGCCACAATGTAGACCACCAGCATCACAAGCTTGGTTCTGGGGTCCAGCCGGTGAATGACGGACTTCCCCGGGAAGTACTGGCCCAGCGTAATATCCTTAAGCATTCACCGCACCTCCCCGAAGCCGTTTGATCTCAGCAACTGCCTGCTCGATGGTGTAGACATTGGCAACGTCCAGCCCCAGCTTTTTAAGGTTGAGGAACACTTGGGTTACCTGAGGGATATTCAGGCCCATCTGCACCAGCTCCTCCGCATGGCTGAACACTTCGGCAGGCGCAGCATCCATGGCAAGCTTCGAACCGTTCATGACCAGCAGGCGGTCCGTCAGCCGGGCCACATCCTCCATGGAGTGGGACACCATCATGATGGTGGCGTTTCTGGCCCGGCGGTAGGCTTCGATATTGCCCAGGATTTCGGCCCGGCCCACGGGGTCAAGGCCGGCGGTAGGCTCGTCCAGAATCAGTACCTCCGGCTCCATGGCGATGACGCCCGCAATGGCCACCCGGCGCTTCTGTCCGCCGGACAGATCGAAAGGGGAAACCTCCAGCTGCTCCGGGGTCAGGCCCACAAAGCCGGCGGCCTCCCGCACCCGGCGGTCAACCTCCTTCTCGTCAAGGCCCATGTTTTTGGGGCCAAAGGCGATATCCCGGTAGACCGTCTCCTCAAAGAGTTGATACTCCGGGTACTGGAATACCAGCCCCACCCGGAACCGGGCCTGACGGGTCAGTTTTTTGTCGGACCAGATATCCTCCCCGTCCAGTAAAACCTGACCGGAGGTGGGTTTCAGAAGGCCGTTGAGCTGCTGCATCAGGGTAGATTTTCCGGAGCCGGTATGTCCGATAATGCCGATAAACTCCCCCCGTTCCACGGAAAAGGAAATATTATCCAGCGCTTTGTGCTCAAAAGGCGTACCCACGCTGTAAATGTAGTTAAGGTTACTTACTTCCAGAATTGGTTTCAATCTAGATTCCTCCCAGCGGTCAAGCCTTTACCGCATTGTAAAGTGCCTGCGCGCACTCTTCGGGTTCCAGTGCGTCCAGCGGCAGGTTGAATCCCTGCCGGTTCAGCTCCCAGCACAACTCTACGGTTTCCGGCGATGCCAGTCCAATGCTGTGCAGCAGCTCTACCTGTGAAAAAACCTCACGGGGCGTTCCGTCCGCCGCGACTTTTCCCTTGTCCAGCACCACCACCCGGTCGGCTCTGGCGGCTTCGTCCATATGGTGGGTAATCAGCACCACGGTGATTCCCTTTTCCCGGTTCAGCCGGCTGACGGTGTCGATGACCTCCCGGCGGCCCCGGGGGTCCAGCATGGCGGTGGGTTCGTCCAGCACGATGCATTTTGGCTCCATAGCAATGATGCCCGCGATGGCGACGCGCTGCTTCTGTCCGCCGGACAGAAGATGAGGGGCGTGCTCCCGGTATTCATACATTCCCACCTGCTTCAGGGCGCTATCCACCCGATGGCGGATCTCCGGACTGGCAACGCCCAGATTCTCCGGGCCGAAAGCCACATCCTCCTCCACCACATTGGCAACGATCTGGTTATCCGGGTTCTGGAAGACCATACCCACGTTGTGCCGCACGGTCATTATGCGGTCCTCGTTGGAGGTATCGATGCCGCAGACATAGACCTTGCCGCCGGTGGGCAGCAGGATGGAATTAAAATGCTTGGCAAGGGTGGACTTGCCGCAGCCATTGGTACCGAGAATAGCCACAAAGCTGCCCTCCTGAATTTTCAGATTCATATCCTCAAAAACAGGAACGCCGGGCGTGTCCTCTGCGCCGGGATAGGTGTAGGCCAGATGCTCTACAGATATGATATCACTCAAATTGAATTCCTCCATCAGGGCGTCCAGCGTCCGGTGGCGCCGCAGGGCAGCACGAGACCGGACTCCGTCACCGGCAGTCCCAGCTCCCCTGCTTCCGTCTTTCCGCCGTACAGGCTGCCGAACACCGCATCCGAGGCGTACGCAACAGCAGAGGGCGCAAGGCCAGTCGTGTAAGAATTGATGATGACAAACAGCGGATCATCGGACAGCACCTTGGCTGCCTCCTGCAAAAAGGGATAAAAGCTGGTTTCCATCTTCCAGATCTCGCCGCCCGGACCTCTGCCGTAGCTGGGCGGGTCCATGATGATGCCGTCATAGCGGCGGCCCCGGCGAATCTCCCGCTGGATGAATTTGGCGCAGTCATCCACCATCCAGTGAATGGGACACCCGGAAAGACCGGAAGCCACCGCATTTTCCTTGGCCCAGGCCACCATGCCCTTGGAGGCGTCCACGTGGAACACCTCCGCACCACCGGCGGCTGCCGCCAGCGTGGCGCCGCCGGAGTAGGCGAACAGGTTCAGCACCCGTACCGGACGCCCGGCATCGGCAACCTTCTGACGGATAAAATCCCAGTTCGCCGCCTGCTCCGGAAACACACCGGTATGCTTGAAATTCATGGGCTTGACGTTAAAGGTCAGGTAATCCCGATATTTGATCTGCCAGCGTTCCGGCAGATGGTGGTCTGTCCAGTGGCCGCCACCGGTGTTGGAGCGGACATATCGGGCGTCAAACTGCCGCCACTGGGGGGCTCTGCGGGGCGTATTCCAGATTACCTGAGGGTCCGGACGCACCAGAATATAGTCACCCCAGCGTTCCAAACGCTCGCCGTTTGAGGCGTCCAGAACCTCATAGTCTTTCCACTTGTCGGAAATCCATAGCATATTCTTCCCTCTCTTCTGTGTCATTGGTCAGCCGTCACCATCCGGCCAGAAGTCAAACCCGTTGTGGTCCCCACTTTCAAAGTCCGTGTACTGGTCATCGGTGTTTTCGGTGTCCTGCCAGGCGCCGGCGCTGTGCAGTGGGCACTCAAGATAGGGCGTTCCGTTGGCGTTCTCGTACTCATTGTGGAAACCGCGCCATGCTTCTCCCCCTGTATAATAGACACCGCCGGCATTCAGATAGGCGTCATTCAGGCCCACGCTTTCCGCGTCCCGGATTTCCTGCACTTCCTCTTCCGAAAGCTTCACCAGACCCGCGCTGTAGACATCGGCATCCGGGTAGGAGGAGCAGTAATCGGTGGCTACTCCGCCGCCGGTACCGCAGAAGTTCACCATCACGTGCTTGTCACAGGTTTCCGTAGGCTCATCGCCGGGATATACGTTTACATATACGACCCGGTCGATTCCCCGGGCATCCCGGCGGCAGGCATCGGTTGCCAGCTTGCCGGAATCCAGACAGATCGCCACGCTGCGGAAGGCGCTGCCGTCATACAGTGCGTCGTTGGACAAGCCGGAATGAATCGGCTGCATGACCTTTTTCCACAGAACCGCCGCAGGGTTGGTGCCCAGGTTGATCTGCTCCGGCTGGTCGTAGCCAACCCAGACCGCCGCCGTGTAGTGGCTGGTGTAGCCGCAGAACCAGCGGTCCCGGTTGGAGGAGGTGGTACCGGTCTTGCCGGCAATGGTTTGACCGCCGAAGATCGCCGCGCCGCCGGTGCCGTTATTGGCGGCGTTATACAGGCAGTAGTTCATATAATTCACGGTTTTCTCGCTGAGAATCTTCCGGGACTCCTGGGTGTTATCCACTACCAGCTCACCGTCGCTGTTATACACCTTGGTATACAGCCGGGATTCCCGGAACACGCCGTCGTTGGCAAAGGTAGCGTAGGCTGTCGCCATTTCCTGTACGGTGGATCCGACCGTCAGCGCGCCCAGCGCCAGCGGGGCCAGGCCCACATCGGATTTGACCTCCGTCTCCGTGGGGAAACGCTCCACCAGATTTTTCTGCCCGAAATTATACTTGGCGAAGCTGTAGCCGTACTCCTGTCCGATGTTATCCAAAGTTCGGACAGAAATGGTATTGATGGAGGAAACGATGCCCTGATAGACCGTCCGGGCGTACTGGTACTTCCGGTTGTCGTTCTTGGGCCAGTTGCCGTCGGCATAGCTGATGGGAAGGTCTTTGAACACCGTGGCAGGCGTCACCTTTCCGGACTCAAAGGCGGGGGCGTACACCGAAATCGGCTTCTGGGACGAACCGGTCTGGAGCTTTGCCTGGGTTGCCCGGTTGTAGCCCATGAAGGTCTTCTTCTCCCCCACGCCGCCGGACAGGGCCACCACATCGCCGGTCCGGTTGTCGATGACCACGATGGCAGACTGAAGCTGCTGGTTGCTCCGGGTTTCGGGAATATTGGCAAGATCGGTATAGATGGCGTCCACCTGCTTCTGCACATCCATGTCCAGCGTGGTATAGATATGGTAGCCGCCCTTCTGAATGCGGTCCAGATACACGTTTCTGGCATTTTCATCCATGGAATCCCAGGACTTACCGTCCTGCTCCGCAAGATACGAGGCAAAATCGATGATTACCGCGTCCACATACCAGGAATACACATGCTGGGAAGCGTTGGTCGTCACGCTGGTCATGGCGCCGCAAACAGGGCAGTAGCAGGTATCGCCGTCGCCAAGGAAGGTGCTGCGCACGCCGGCGTAGCCGCACTCCCAATTGTCGCAGACCGTCCAGCGATCAGCATCGGCGATGCCCTCCTTGAAGACCATCTCCTGATCCACGGCTTCCTGGTACTCCTCGTCGGTGAGGTAGCCCTGATTGTGCATTTCGCTGAGGACGTTGAGCTGACGGTAGCGGTTCCGCCCCGCGCCGTCCCGTTCCTCGCCCTTGTACTTGAAAACGCTCTGGGAATAGGGGTTAAACAGCGAGGGGTTGTTGGTAATGCTGATCAGGCTGGCGCATTCCGCAGGGGTCAGGCTCTGCAGCTCCTTGCCGAAATACTCCGCCGCCGCGCTCTTGACGCCGTAGCAGCCACGGCCCAGATAGATCTCATTGAGGTAATACTCCATGATGAGGTCCTTGTCGTACTGCTTTTCGAACAGCTGGGCTCGGAAAATCTCCATGACCTTCCGCTGAACCGTGATGCTCTTTTCCTGAGTCAGATTTTTCACCAGCTGCTGGGTGATGGTGGAGCCGCCAAACTGCTCGTCTCCGCCGAAGAACATATTCAGGCACGCCTTCACCGTGGTGATCCAGTCCACGCCCTGATGCTCGTAAAAGCGCTTGTCCTCAATGGCTACCGCCGCGTGCACCATGGCTTCGGGAATCTCGTCAAGCGATGCCCACTGGCGGTCCGTTGTGGTGTAAATCTGCTGAAGCTGCTGAATATCTCCATTGCTGTCCACATAATAAATAAAGGAAGTCCGCTCCAGATCATAGTCCTCCATGGACCAGTGTCCGGCCTCCGCCAGAATATCGTCCTGAAGATAATCGCCCAGAGTACCGGCAAACACCGCGCCGCAGATCAGAAGGATCAGCAGCACGGTGGCGGCGGCGCCAATCGCGATCTTTACCAGCGACAGGGCCACGGAACCGCCGGTGTAAACCAGCTTAATCAGCCAGTGGGGATTCCACTCCTGCCGGGGCTTCTTTCGTCTCCTTTTAAAAAACTTTTCTTCTGCCATAGGGATACCTCCGTAAATGCGGTTTGCACCGCATGGAAAACTTGCGAAAATTGTCGTCAGCGCGTGACAATACGGATATCATTATAGCATACCCAATTGCAAAACGAAAGACCTATTTTTTGAAATACTTGTGAACTCAGGAACGTGAATTTTGTAACACAATTGACAATTTTCCCATGCACGGCTTATTCAGCAGGCATATCATAAAAACGTGTAAGGAAGGGAATACTGCTTGCAAAAGGAGCGTGGAGAAAATGAAGCAAAGCAGATTGCTTCCCGTAATTCTGGCACTGTACGTGGTGGTGGGCACCTGGAAGGGTTATGTGGCTCTGTTTGATCAGGGCGCTGCGGAGCCAAAACAGATTTTCCCCTGTCCGGTGGAAGCACTGCCGGAAAGTGACCAGAAAGCCCTGGAAGAAGGCATTCTGGTCCGAAATCAGCGGGATTTGCAGCAGCTTCTGGAGGATTACCTGTCCTGAGCGGTGAGGCTTCAAAAAATACCCACAGGATTCTGTACAATATTCCCTCTTGATTTTATCCGCGTCAGGCTGTAGAATAGGGCCATGCCGGATGAAAGGAGCGAATCCATGGATCAGTACGGTTCCGACTTTATTACCATTGTGGATGACGACGGTAAGGAATATGAGCTGGAGGTGCTCAGCACGCTGGAGTATGACGGCAGCACCTATATGGCGGTTATCCCCGCCGAAGGCAGCCAGGATACGCTGGAGCTGGAGGTCAGCATCCTCAAGTCCGTGGAAGAGGACGGCGAGCCGATTCTCCTCACCATTGACGATGAACAGGAGCTGGAAACCGTCTACGGACTCATTATGGACTCGCTTTACGAAGAAGATACCGAATAACGGTTTTCTTTCCTGCTTGGTGCGTGGTATGTCCTTTTGGACCCACATTTTTAATTTGGGAAGTTAGACTTCCTGTTCGGTTTGCAGACCTCCCGCCCGCGCTTTGACGATGGGTGGATGCTGGGAGCAGTAAAGAGCAGGAGCGGCAACCCACCTGCCTTTTCGTGCAGGTCATAATCGGATGTGCTACGGCTAAAGCGGGGTGCATGGGGAGCTTCGGCTCCCCATGTTTTTTCATAATTACCCGGAACCAGCTGGGAAAATGTAAATTTTTACGAAATTTCCTTCTTTTCCCCTTGAAACCAGCGGCTCCATCGGTTATAATACCGGGGTCTATGCTATTTTGGCGAAGAACACACGAAGACAATTGAGAGGATATGATCACATGAGTGCATCCAGTAAGAAAAAGCTTCGCAAGGAGCAGGCGCCTGAGAAGCTGTCCCAGAAGCAGATCGCTGCTCAGAAGGAAGCTTCCACCACCAGACTGTACACCATCGGTTTCATTGTGGTTCTGGTGCTTCTGCTGGTCGCCGCGATTTTTGTCGGCGTCAAACAGACCATCAAGAATACCGGCTACTATGAAAAGCACACCACCGCACTGCAGATCGGTGAGCACACCATCAGCGATGCTGAGCTGAACTACTATTTCATCGACGCAGTCAACAGCTTTTATTCCAACTATGGCAGCTATGCTTCCATGTTCGGTCTGAATTCCTCCGTACCTCTGGACCAGCAGGTGGTCGATGAGGATACCGGCCGCACTTGGGCTGACGATTTCCTGGACACCGCGAAGGACAACGCCAAGAACGCCTATGTCATGGCGGATGCCGCGGCAGCGGATGGCTTCACCCTGCCCGAGGACAAGGCTTCCGAAATTGACAATACGCTGTCTTCCCTGGAAACCTACGCGAAGCTCTACGGCTACTCCAACGCGCAGGCCTATCTGAAGGCAATCTACGGAAACGGCGCCACCGTTGAGAGCTATCGTGCTTACAATGAGCGCAGCGCTCTGGCTGACGCTTACGACAACCATTATTCCGACAGCCTGACCTACGATGATGCCGCCCTGCGGGCCAAGGAATCCGAGAATTACGACGCCTATTCCTCCTATTCCTACAACTACTACTACCTGGCTACCTCCAAGTTCCTGACCGGTGGTACCACTGACGCGGAGGGAAACACCACCTACTCCCCCGAGGAGCGCGCCGCTGCTGAGGCTGCCGTGCGGGCCGCCGCAGAGAGCCTGACCGCTGCGGAGATCGACTCCGTGGAAGCGCTGGATGCCGCCATTGCCGATCTTGCCGTGAATGAGGGCACCGAGGCAGCCAGCACCGAAAGCAGGAACGTGCTCTACAGCTCCGTCAACAGCCTGTATCAGCAGTGGCTCACCGATTCCAGCCGTAAGGAAGGCGACAAGCAGGTATTCGAGAGCACCGGCACCAACACCGATGACGACGGCAATACCTCTGAGGTTCTGAATGGCTGCTATGTCGTGTACTATGTCGGCTCCACCGACAACAAGTTCCCCATGGTGAATGTCCGCCACATTCTGATTCAGCCTACCCATGCCGAAGGTGAGACCGAGGATGCCCACGCGGACGGCGAGACCTACTCCGAGGAAGAGCTGTCCATTGCCAGAACCACCGCGGAGAACCTGCTCACCCAGTGGAAAGCCGGCGAAGCCACCGAGGACAGCTTCGCGGCCCTTGCCAACGAGTACTCCGCTGACGGTGACGGCACCACCGGCGGCCTGTATGAGAATGTCTATCCCGGTCAGATGGTGGCTGCCTTCAACGACTGGTGCTTCGACAGCAGCCACAAGAGCGGCGACACCGGCATTGTGGAAACCACCTATGGCATCCATGTGATGTACTTTGTCGGCACCACCGACCTGACCTACCGGGATTACCAGATTCAGTCCGAGCTGCGCTCCGCTGATGTGGAGAAGTGGCACAACGACCTGCTGGATGCGGTCACCGTCACCGACGGCAATACCGACTATATCCGCACCGATCTGGTGCTGAGCTCCGGCAGCTAAGTGAAGAATAGAAACCCCTCCCGTGGTAATGATAAGCACGGGAGGGGTTTTTATGCGCAATGTGAAAATCGGAATGGTTCTCGCGGGGGCCTGTGCGGGGCTTGTGGCGGGACTGTTCGGGGCCGGCGGCGGGCTGGTGCTGGTGCCGCTGCTGACTCTGCTGACGGATGTGGCGGACGATACCGTCTTTTCCAGCTCCATCTCCATTATTTTGCCCATCTGCCTGACCTGCATCGCGGTCACGGCAATGTCCGGCGGGATCGCCTTTCGCCCTGCCCTGCCCTATCTGCTGGGCAGCGTCATCGGCGGTCTGTGCGCCGGGCAATGGGGGCAGAAAATCCCCGTGTGCTGGCTCCACCGGGGACTGGGACTTCTGATTCTGTGGGGAGGGTATCGGTATTTATGCTGACGTCCTTTCCTGTATGCGTGTTTGTCGGTTCCCTGCTGGGCTTTCTCACCGGGATGGGTGTCGGCGGAGGAAGTCTGCTGATTCTATGGCTGACGCTGGTGTTGGGCTTTGACCAGGCTGCCGCCCGGGGAATCAACCTGCTGTTTTTTCTGCCCGCGTCGGCAATCTGCTGCGTTTTTCGTCTCCGGCAGGGTAAGCTGAACCTGCGGGTCTGTCTTCCGGCAATTCTGTCCGGCTGCGCTGCCGCTGTGCTCGGCTCCCTGATTGCCGCTTCCCTGGATACCGGACTTCTTCGCAGGCCCTTCGGGATTCTGCTGCTCCTTACCGGCCTGCGGGAACTGCTGTACCGCCCGAAAAAGCGCTGATCACCGGCGCAGATACGCCAGATAGCCCTCCAGAATCAGAGAAGCCGCTACGGCGTCCACCGTGTTTTTCCTCTTTTTCCCGTGGTAATTGTGCTGAGAGAGGATATTGTGGGCCTCCACGGTGGTACGCCGCTCGTCCCACATCGCCACCTCCAGCCCCGAGGCTTTCCGCAGTTCTTCCGCAAACTCCCGGCACAGCTCCGCCCGGGGCCCTTCGGTGCCGTCCATATTTTTGGGCAGTCCAACAACAATACTGCCCACATCGTTCTCCCGGGCCAGCTTCACGATATCCGCGATGGCCTTTTCCCTGTTCCGACTGGGCACCACGCAGGTACTGCCCACAATGCTGCACAGAAGGTCGGATACCGCCACGCCGGTGCGGGCGTCGCCATAGTCGATTCCCATAATTCTTTTCATTGGCTTCTCTCCTGATTTTTGAATTTCAACATTAGAATACTTCATTTTTTCTTTCTTCGCAAGAGAAAATGCAAAAGCTCTTCTGGTTTACTAAAGGGGAATTAAACGAATTAGCATGTCATTGCGAGGAGGGCGAAGCCCGACGTGGCAATCCGTTCTCCCTTTTTGGAAAATGCGTCATCAGAGTGCAAAATGGAATACGGATTGCCACGCCAGCGTGCGCGCTGGCTCGCAATGACATGCTTTC
>JAXEXE010000080.1:0-14043 GCA_034113565.1 Faecousia sp. | reverse complement strand
CTCCATCGCTGCCTGAAAATGCTTGATCTGTGTGGGGAGAAAATCTCCCTGACATCCAATGTTATAAGCGGCAAGGGTTCCTGTGCCGTCAGCAAAGTAACGATTCACCAATTCGGCATACCGATACTGGTGCCGCACCTCCAGTCCTTGGGTATGGGACGCTCCCATGATCAGCACATATCTGTCCGCCAGGGTTCCTGGCGGGTTGATATACCCGTTATCGTCCACCCGGGACACACTGTACCCTTCCGTCCCATGAACCATGAAAGCCCCGGGCCGCCACACGGACGTCGCCGCTCCGTTGGGCGTGTCAAGCCAACCAACTGGCCGCTCATAAAAAAAGCAGAGGGCATTGGCAATCAAAAAGCCCAACGCCAGTGCCAGCGCCCACTGAAATACCTGTTTTCTTCCGTTTCTCTTCATAATCGCTCCCTCCTGCCTGTTTTTCGAGGATTATAGCAGATTTTTTCCAAAAAGGCAACCATTGAGGGCGGGGAGTGAAGATGAAACCGCATTGCCGGCAGCACACAAGGCGCGGGCATTCTCCCCATACCAAAAAAGCCTTCCCGCGGAAGGGAAGGCTTTTGCTAAAAATCCATATTGGCATAGATCGATTCCATGCGCTCATTGGGGAACCGCTCGTCCAGCAGCTCCTCCAGAGAATTGGAGGGGGCTTGGCCTGCCACACGCTCCGACCAGCGGTCCACCGCCAGCAGGGACACCACGCTGTTGAAAATCAGGAACACCGTCACAGCGACAGTGAGGATTTTCCCGATTTTATTGGGGATTTTCAGAATCAGCTGGGCCATTCTGGGGTACAGGTCCTTAATCCAGAAGACGCCCAGAACCCCCCAGAAAACGCTGTACAGCAGGCACACCCGTCCGTTCAGGTTGAAGGGCATGGCGCTGTAGTCCCAGGACCGGGAGCCGAACAGGGCCTCCTGCCCCCAGGAGCACAGGTACTCCACCACCGTGCCCACCAGCATCCCGCCGAGGAAGGAAATCCATCCGCTGCGGTTGCGGAACCGGTACAGGCACACCGTCAGCGCCACCGCGCCCGCGCCGTAGAGCAGGTTGAAGGGGCCGTAGACCAGCCCGGAACGGCTTTCCAGATAGCCGTTGCGGATGAGGCACCACATTAGCTCCACCACCACGCCCGCGAAGCTGCCGATAAAGCAGATGAGCAGCAGCTTGTAGACGCCGAGGCCTCTGGCAAAGTGGTTGCCCTCCCGCTCCTCCAGATCGATGGTTCCGTTGGCGGGAGCCGCCGCGATAAGCTTGCGCTTGCGGCGCTGCTGTCGGGTATCCCGGCAGCGTGCACTCAGCTCATCGCTCACCGCAAAAACCTGGGTGCCTGCCTTCGTCAGTTTTCCGGCAGTTTCTCGCAGCTCCCCAGCCATTTTCTCAAAGGATTCCAGATTTTCCGTCTCAGGGATCTCCGCATAGACCTTCTGAATGCTCTGCTCCAGACGCTCTGCCGCATCCAAGGTCTCCTGTCCCAGCTGCTCCAGCTCAGATGTATCCTTGCCGCTTTCCTCAGCCATGGCGCATACCTCCACTTCTTTTTATCCGACACCAGTCTAGTCTGCGGATTTCAATAATGTGTGAACGGAATGTCAAATTTTGGTGAAAGAAGGGAAAAACCGGGGCTGGGCAGCGATTTGACACAAATTTTACAATGTACCGATTTCGTATTTTACATTCCGGCGGTAAGATGGTGGAAACACCCTAGGAAAGGCTGACAATATGAAGACAAAACAAAACTATCTGGAAACGGTGGTACACGGCATTTTCTTGCTGCTGGGTCTGGTGACGGTGGCCTGCGTTCTGCTGATCACCGTGTATCTGGTGATTTCCGGCATCCCCGCCATCCGGGAAATCGGAATTGTGAAATTCCTCTTTGAAAAGGAATGGGCCTCCACGGCGGCGGAGCCGAAATACGGCATCCTGCCCTTCATCCTGACCAGCGTCTACGGCACCGCCGGGGCGATTTTGCTGGGCGTGCCGGTGGGGTTCCTCACCGCCGTGTATCTGGCGAAAATGGCCCCGAAGTCCGTCAAGGAAATCGTGGGGCAGGCAGTGTCCATGCTGGCGGGGATCCCTTCCGTGGTCTATGGCCTTGTGGGCATGATGGTGCTGGTGCCGGGCATCCGGAAATTGTTCCATATCCCCGACGGAGCCAGCCTGCTGGCGGCGATTATCGTGCTTGCCATTATGATTCTGCCCTCCATCATTAAAATGTCCGTCACCGCCCTGGAAGCGGTGCCGAAAGAATATGAGGACGCGTCCCTTGCGCTGGGGGCCACCCCGGAGGAGACCTGGTTCCGGGTGTCCGTGCCGGCGGCGAAAAGCGGCATTGCCGCCGCCGTGGTGCTGGGCGTGGGCCGGGCCATCGGCGAGGCCATGGCGGTCATGATGGTAGCGGGCAACGCGGCAAATATGCCGTCGCTTTTCCAGTCCGTGCGGTTCCTGACCACGGCGGTTGCCTCGGAAATGTCCTACTCCAGCGGCCTGCAGCGGCAGGCCCTGTTCTCCATCGCGCTGGTGCTGTTCCTGTTCATCATGCTCATCAACGCAATCCTGAATTTCTTCCTAAAAGGAGAAAGAAAGTCATGAGTGCAAGCAGAAAGTGGTTTATCCGGCTGGTGCGGTTTGGAATGTACCTTGCCACGGCGCTGACGGCGCTGCTGACCCTGTTCATCGTCGCCTATGTGCTGGTCAAGGGGATTCCCAACCTGAGCTGGCAGTTCCTCACCACCAAGCCCAGCTACTTAAGCGGCAACATCGGCATCCTGCCGGACATCCTGAATACGGTGTACATCGTCATCGCAACCCTGGTCATCGTGATTCCGCTGGGCGTGGGCGCGGCGGTGTACCTGACGGAATACGCCTCCAACAAAAAGCTGGTGGCGGTCATCGAGTACGCGGCGGAAGCCCTCAGCGGCATCCCCTCCATTATCTACGGCCTTGTGGGAATGCTCATGTTCGCGGGCACCTTCGGCACCAGCCTGATGGCGGGCGCGCTGACGCTGGTCATTATGAACCTGCCCACCATTCTGCGCAATACCCAGGAAAGCCTGAAAACCGTGCCCCAGTCCTACCGGGAAGGGGCCTTCGGCCTTGGCGCGGGCAAGTGGCGTGTGGTGCGCACGGTGGTGCTACCCGGCTGCGTGGACGGCGTTATCACCGGCTGCATTTTATCCGTGGGCAGAATTCTGGGTGAATCCGCCGCACTGCTCTTCACCGCCGGCTTTGCCCACGCCCTGAACGGCTTTTTCGAGGGGCTGGGGAGCGCCGGCGCCACCCTGACCGTCGCCCTCTACGTCTACGCCAAGGAGCAGGGCGAGTTCGGCGTGGCCTTCGGCATCGCGGCAATTTTGCTGGTGCTGTCCTTCTGCATCAACCTGTCCGCCGGGGCGGTGACGAAATACTATCAGAAAAAGAATGCGATATAGGGAGCGGAGTTGACAGTGGACAGTTTCGGTGTCCCTGCGGGACAGATTTAAAAAATGTCCCGAAGGGATACCACAATTATCAACTGTCAACTATCAACTGTCAACTACCTTCACCGCACAAGGAGAAATTGTATGAATAACCCTATTATTACGGTCAACGACCTGAACCTCTGGTACGGTCAGACGCAGGCGCTGAAGCACATCAGCATGGACATTCCGGAAAAATCCATCACCGCCCTCATCGGCCCTTCGGGCTGCGGCAAGTCCACCTTCCTCAAGACCCTGAACCGGATGAACGATCTGGTGCCGGGGGTGAAGATTACCGGCGAAGTCACCTACCACGGGCAGAACATCTTTGAGACGGAGGTCAACAACCTGCGCAAAGCCGTGGGCATGGTGTTCCAGAAGCCAAACCCCTTCCCCATGAGCATTTACGACAACATCGCCTACGGCCCCCGAACCCACGGCGTGCGCAACAAGGCCCAGCTGGACGACATTGTGGAGAAGGCTCTCCGGGGCGCGGCCATCTGGGACGAGGTAAAGGACCGGCTGAAAAAGAACGCCCTCGGTATGTCCGGCGGTCAGCAGCAGCGGCTGTGCATCGCCCGGGCGCTGGCAGTGGAGCCGGAGGTGCTGCTGATGGACGAGCCCACCTCCGCCCTGGACCCCATTTCCACCTCCCGCATTGAGGATCTGGCAATGGAACTGAAGGAGAAGTACACCATCGTCATTGTCACCCACAATATGCAGCAGGCCCTTCGGATTTCCGACCAGACCGCCTTCTTCCTGCTGGGAGATCTGGTGGAGTACGGCAGCACGGAAACCCTGTTCTCCACGCCCAGCGACAAGCGGACGGAGGACTATATCACAGGCCGCTTCGGCTAATGGAGGAAGCACCATGAGAAATTTATATCAGGAACAGCTGTGGAACCTGAATCAGGAGCTGATTCAGATGGGCGCTGCCTGCGAGGAGATTATCGCCCTCGCGGCCCAGTCCCTGACAGCCTACAGCGACGAGCTGGAAGGAAAAACAGCCCAGGTGGGCAGCGTCATCGATGAGAGCGAGCGCACCATTGAAAATATCTGCCTGAAGCTGCTGCTGCGGCAGCAGCCCGTGGCAAGGGATCTTCGGCAGATCAGCGCAGCCATGAAAATGATCACCGATATGGAGCGTATCGGCGATCAGGCGGAGGATATTGTGGATCTGATTCCCAAGATGTCCAGAAGCGCGGAGGAAAGCCAGCTTCAGGATATGGCGAAGGCCGCCCAGACCATGGTGACGGAGGCGGTGGACGCCTACGTCAAGCAGGATCTGGCCCTTGCGAAAAAGGTCATGGGCGATGACGACGTTGTAGACAACTACTTTAACGAGGTCAAGTCGGACATTATCGCCATGATCGCATCCAATCCCGGCGACGGAGAGTACGCGCTGGATCTGCTGATGATCGCCAAGTATTTTGAGCGCATCGGCGACCACTGCACAAACATCGCTGAGTGGGTGGAGTTCTCCCTCACCGGTATCCGGGAGGAATGCCAGTAACACGCTTGCGTTTTCGGGCCGAATGGGGTAGTATAGAGGAAACGCAGGACAAAGAGGGAGATATGCGCATGATCTGGTGTGTAGAGGACGACCCGAGCATTCGGGAAATTGAAGTATACGCCTTGCATTCCACCGGGCTGGAGGCCCGGGGCTTTGCCGACGGGGCCGAATTCTGGGAGGCGCTGGAGAAGGAGCAGCCGGAGCTGGTGATTCTGGACGTGATGCTGCCCGGAGAGGACGGCGTGGCGATTCTGAAGCGGCTGCGCGCCGACGAACGGTACCGGGACATTCCCGTGATTATGGCCACCGCCAGGAGTACGGAATTTGACAAGGTACAGAGTCTGGATCTGGGCGCCGACGACTACATCACCAAGCCCTTCGGCATGATGGAGATGGTGTCCCGGGTAAAGGCCGTTCTGCGCCGAAGCCAGCCAAAGCAAACGGCGGCGCTTCTGAAACTGGACGGCCTGACGCTGGACGAAAACCAGCACACCGTCACCATCGATGGTCAGCGGATTACCCTGACCTATAAGGAATATGAACTTTTGCGGCTGTTTTTGTCCCATCCCGGCATGGCCTTCAGCCGGGAACAGCTGCTGCAAACCGTTTGGAATACGGATTACGCGGTAGAGACCCGCACGGTGGATATGCATATCCGCACCCTGCGCCAGAAGCTGGGCGACTATGGACGGTATATCGAAACCATCCGGGGTGTGGGTTACCGCCTGGAGGGAAACCATGACCAGTAGAATTTTTCGGTCCATTGTCACCGTGGCGGCGGTGATTCTGTGCTGCTCGCTGCTTATCGTCATGGGCGTGCTGTATGGCTACGCCAGCGATGTGCAGACCACCCAGCTCAAGGACGAATTGAGCATTGCCGCCGCCGGCACCGAGCAGGGCGGACTGGACTTCTTAAAAACCGTGGAAGCCAAACGCTTCCGCCTGACCTGGATCCAGAGCGACGGCACGGTAATCTTCGACACCCACGCCGAATCGGCGCAGATGGAGAACCATCTGCAGCGGGAGGAAATCCGGCAGGCCCTGCAATACGGCACCGGCAGCGCGGTGCGTCAGTCGGATACCCTGCTGGAAAAGCGGATGTATGAGGCAAAGCGCCTGTCGGACGGCAGCGTGCTGCGGATTTCCGCCAGCCAGCAGACCCTGCTGGTGCTGGTGGTGGGAATGCTCCACCCGGTGTGCGTGGTGGTGCTGCTGGCAATCGTCCTGTCGGCGGTTTTGGCCCGCCGGGTGTCCAAAAAAATCGTGGAGCCGCTGAACCATCTGGATTTGGAGCATCCGCTGGACAACGATACCTATGAGGAGCTGTCGCCCCTGCTGGGCCGCATCCACCAGCAGCATGAGAAAATTGAAAATCAGCTTCAGACACTTCAGCGAAAAACCGACGAATTCAACCAGATTACCTTCCATATGCAGGAGGGGCTGGTGCTGCTGGACGGCAGCGGCGCGGTGCTGAGTCTGAATCCGGCGGCGGAGAAGCTGTTCGGCGCGGATGAAACCAGCGTTGGCAGGCCCTTCTGCGCCGTGGACCGGAAGCCCGACATGACCGCCGCGGTGGACGCCGCCCTCCGGCAGGGCCACAGCGAGCTGAAAGCCCAGCGGCAGGGCAGAACCTACCAGTTCCTCCTGAGCCGCATTTCCTCCGGCGACGACGTAATCGGCCTGATGATTCTGGCGCTGGACATCACCGACGTGCAGAACGCGGAGCAGAGCCGCCGGGAGTTCACCGCCAACGTGTCCCATGAGCTGAAAACGCCCCTGCAATCCATCATCGGCAGCGCGGAGCTGCTGGAAAACGGGCTGGTAAAGCCCGAGGATACCCAGCGCTTCATCAGCAATATCCACCGGGAGGCTTCCCGGCTGGTGCTGCTCATTGAGGACGTCATCCGCCTGAGCCATCTGGACGAGGGCGTGGAGATGCCCAAAGAGGATGTGGACATTCTGGACATCGCCGAGGAAATCGCCGATTCTCTGCGCCTTGCGGCGGAGGAAAAGCAGGTCACCATTCAGGTGTCCGGTGCGCACTGCACCTTCCCGGGCGTTCGGGGACTGGTGTTCGAGATCGTGCAGAACCTGTGCAGCAACGCCGTCAAGTATAATGTGAAAGGCGGCAGGGTGGATGTGACCGTGGCGAAAAAGGACGGTCATGTGGTGCTCACCGTGGCGGATACCGGCATCGGCATCCCGCCGGAGCACCAGAGCCGGGTGTTCGAGCGGTTTTATCGGGTGGATAAGAGCCACTCCAAGGCCTCCGGCGGCACCGGTCTGGGCCTGTCCATCGTCAAGCACGCAGCCCAATATCACAACGCGGATATCCGCTTGCAGAGCACCCCCGGCAAGGGAACCACGGTTACTGTGACATTCTGAAGAAAAGCCCCCACGGGTCATGACCCATGGGGGCTTTGCCGTATAGAGGGGCAGCCGCAAAAGCGGCTGCCCCAATTGCATATTAAGGATTAGTCCGCGAACAGCGGGGTGGAGAGGTAGCGGTCGCCGGTGTCCGGCAGCAGGGCCACGATGGTCTTACCCTTGTTCTCCGGGCGCTTTGCCAGCTCAATGGCGGCCCACACGGCAGCGCCGGAGGAAATGCCCACCAGCACGCCCTCGGACTTGCCGATCTTCTTGCCAGTAGCGAAGGCAGCTTCGTTCTCCACAGGAATGACTTCATCGTAAACGCCGGTGTTCAGCACGGCGGGAACAAAGCCCGCGCCGATGCCCTGAATCTTGTGGGCGCCGGGGATGCCCTTGCTCAGAACAGGGGAACCGGCAGGCTCCACGGCAACCACCTTGACGTTGGGGTTCTGGCTCTTAAGGTACTCGCCTACGCCGGTGACGGTGCCGCCGGTGCCCACGCCTGCCACGAAGAAATCCACCTTGCCGTCGGTGTCCTCCCAGATTTCGGGGCCGGTGGTGGCCCGGTGCACGGCAGGGTTGGCAGGGTTCACGAACTGACCGGGGATGAAGCTGTTGGGTATCTCCGCTGCCAGCTCATCAGCCTTGGCAATAGCGCCCTTCATGCCCTTGGCGCCCTCTGTCAGCACCAGCTCCGCGCCGTAGGCCTTCATCAGCTGGCGGCGCTCCACGCTCATAGTCTCGGGCATGACAATGATAATGCGGTAGCCCCGGGCGGCCGCCACAGAGGCCAGACCGATGCCGGTGTTGCCGGAGGTAGGCTCAATAATGACGCTGCCGGGCTTCAGCTTGCCGCTGGCTTCTGCGTCGTCGATCATGGCCTTGGCGATACGGTCCTTTACGGAACCGGCGGGGTTGAAGTATTCCAGCTTGGCAAGGATCCTCGCTTCCAGCCCCAGTTCCTTCTCAAGGTGTACCAGCTCCAGCAGCGGGGTCTTTCCGATCAGCTGATCGGCGGATGTATAAATGTTAGACATATGCAATTCCTCCTGATTGTATGATAATTGTGGCGTAAATAGACAAATTGTAATTTGGCGGGGCCAATGCCTTCCCCCGGGGGGGAAGGTGCCCCCGAAGGGGGCGGATGAGGAACGGCGACAGCTTACCACACGGAGCGCAGTCAAATAAGAAGGTCCAGTCTTCAAAGATAGTACCATTTTTACGAACTGCGTTTACAGTCGATACATTTCGCCGATCCTCATCAGTCTCGCTACGCTCGACAGCTTCCCCCCGGGGGAAGCCATGGGCGCTCCCGCGCCAGTGCTATAAATTCCAATTTTCCGCACGGCTGCGTCAACTCGATAAACGCATTGTATGGCGGCGACATCGAAAAAATACTCCTACATTTTTCATATTATTTCCTACCTCTGCGCTAGGGATGTATGGATTATACAACGGGTATTGCGGTTTGTCAATAGCCGGGTTTTAAAAATTTCTCTTGATTCCCCATAAACCTTGCTGTATAATAGGATTAAGGAACAAGACTACGCGGAGGGAAGAAGTCATGTTAATTTCCACAAAGGGCCGCTATGCGCTGCGGGTCATGATCGACCTGGCGGAGCATCAGTCGGACGAGTTTATTTCTTTGAAAGGCATTGCCCAGCGGCAGGAGATTTCCGAGAAGTATCTGGAAAGCATTATCCGAATGCTGGTAAAAGCCAAGGTGCTGGACAGCCTACGGGGCAAGGGCGGCGGCTACCGCCTGAAAAAGTCCCCGGATCACTACACGGTGTACAGCATTCTCAGTCTGACGGAGGATTCTCTTGCGCCGGTAGCCTGTCTGGAGGAAAACGCCAGCGGCTGCTCCCGGGCGGGAAACTGCCGGACCTTCAAGCTGTGGCAGGGGCTGGACAAGGTCATCCACGATTATCTGGAAAGCGTGACCATTGCCGACCTGATGGAGCAGGGCGCTGCCGGAGACGACTATGTGATATAGGCCGAAGCGGGACGTTGGGAAGCGCCCCGCTTTTCAAATTGTCGAAAAACCCCTTCGGGCTTTTCCGACAGATTTTTGCAGTCTGCGGCGCGCAACTCGCACACTTGCAGCCTGAGAAGTATTTCACGCCAGATACACGCCCCGGCGCGAAATGGATTGAAACTTGATTTGTCGCATTCCTGACAAACTCTGCGAGGCCTTTTGACTGCTCAGCCAGTCTGCATCTCCCCTGCCGAACCGGCGGCTATTCCGATTTCCTCCGGCTGGCCTTAGCGCTGCGGGCGTCAAATTGATACTAAACAGGTAGACTTATAGGAAATTATTTCTTATCAACCTATTGACAAGCTAGGAAAGCAGGTGTATCGATCTACCCATCGAATCTGGGTGGCAGAAAGAAGGAGCGGTCTGCAATGAAGGAAGCCAATTCCAATGCTGCAAAGTACAGTTGTCGAATGCGTGTCTCCCTGGCATATCCGCGGTGCCTTTGTATGGTTCCCTGAAACGGATGCTTCGTTTGGAATTTCACCATGCCATTTGTCCGGGAGCTTCTGCAGCCCCGGTTTTTTGCTCAAATTTGACCCTGAAGCAGAGAAAAATGAGAATTAGGAGGAATCAACTATGAAAACCCTGAAAAAAGCCCTCGCCTTTACGTTAGCGCTGACCCTGTTGTTTACGCTGGCAGCCTGCGGCGGTTCCGCCGCTCCCGCCGCCACCCAGGCAGCCGCTCCCGCCGAGACCCAGGCACCTGTGGCGGCTGCCATTGACAAAGCTGCTTTCGACGCGCTGATCGCTTCCGGCATCGTGGCTGACGACGCCGATATTGAGGCTAACGCCTGGGCCGCCGCCGTGAAGAAGGCGGGCGTGCTCCGTGTTGGCGGCACCCGCACCTCCTTCCTGTTCAGCCAGCTGGACGAGACGGACAACAGCCTCCGGGGCTTTGACGCGGGCCTGTATCAGCTGCTGGCCCGGTACATTCTGGGCGACCGCACCGGCATTGACACCGCGCCTGCGGCTCCTGCCGTTGGTTAAAACAAGCATTAAAAAGAGCGGCTCTCAAGGCCTTTCGTTTTGAGAGCCCTCTTCCGTACCTGCTGCAAGCTTCGGCGGCCTCACAAGGGGGAATCCTATGTCCATTTCAAAACTGCTGACCCAGTTCGGAGATCAGTATGTTCAGGCGCTTCTCACCACCTGGAAGCTGACAGCGCTGGCCTTTACCCTGGCCTTCCTCATTGGCATTGTGATCATGGTCATGCGCATCTGTCCCATCAAGCCGCTGCGGATGGCGGGAGATTTTTATGTTCAGATCTTCCGGAACATTCCCGGCGCGGCGCTGCTGATTCTGCTGGTGTATGCCATGCCCTACCTCAATCTGGTGTGGCCGTATTTTACCTGTGTGCTGATTGCCACCTCGTTGATTCCCGCCGCCTTCTGCTCGGAGTATCTGATGGCGGGCATGAACACCATTGCCCCGGGTCAGATCGAAGCGGCCCGTTCTCTGGGCATGACCTTCTTCCAGACCGTCAAAAATGTGGTTCTGCCCCAGGCTCTGCGCTCCAGCGTGCTGCCCCTGACCAACCTGCTGGTGGCCACCATGCTGACCGCCGCTCTGGCCTCGCAGGTGCCGCTGAACACCCTGCTGGCCTTCCGGCATGGGGAGCTGGTCGATACCGGGCGAAACCACGGAAACGAATATGCGACGGTGGAGAACGCTTCCGGCTGAGTGCCGAGGCGCTGACGAAACAGGAAAACTGCCCGCCGCGGGTCTTAAACCGCGGCGGGCAGTGATTTTTATTCTCTCTCTTGCGCAGGGACGGGCTTTTTCGCGGCCCCCATTACTGCTTCATCCGCTTACGGAAGAACAGGAACCAGGCCGCCGCGCCGCCGCCTGCCAGAAGCAGAACCGCGGCAACGGGAATCCAGACGGGGAAGCCGTCCTCTTCTTCCTCCTGCTCAAAATCAAAGTCCTCCGTGTAGTCCCCGGTATCCGGCTCCGTGGTTTCCTCGGTGGTTTCTTCCGTAGTCTCCACGGTGGCTTCCGTGGGTTCCTCGGTGGTCTCCACAGGCTCGCCGACCTGGAACACCATGTGCTCCGTCAGGTCCAGCAGCTTGGTGGTCAAGTGCCCATCCGCCACGGTGGTGTCCCGGGCTTCGGTGAGGTCCTCGCCCTGAAGGGCATAGACCACATTTTCAGCGTCTTCCGTCCCGGGCAGGATAATGAAGGGAATTTTCAGGGTGACGGTGCCCTTTTGCAGATCCTCGATGGTCTCCGACTCACTGGTAGCCGTCACAAGGAAGGCAAGGTCGGCGCAGTCGTTGGGGTGCCGGGTCAGGTGACCCTCCACCGATGCCTGGCCCACGTCGGTCAGAGTCTTGTGGTTCAGGGACTTATAGTGCAGCAGCACGGTGGTGCCCTTGGCCTGCTGGGCCAGAGACTTGAGGGCGGCAGCGTCCAGCGTCATCTCCGCGCCCTTGGTCTTCACCAGCACGCTGTAACCCTTCTCCGCGGCGGCGGCCATGGAGGCCACCGGCAGGCTGATGGGCTTGGTGCCCGCCGCGGTGCAGTTGAGGGTCACGAGGTTGTCCTTGACATAGCGCACAGCGTTGGAGAATCCAGCCGGGGTAATCAGGAAGTAGTCCTGATTGGAGGTGGTGTACTTCCGGCTGGTGGTGGTTTTGGTGACAGTTTTGGTTACGGTCTTGGTGGTTTCCTTGATGGTGTAGGTTCCAACCTTAGGATTCGGGATAGTCAAGTATCGTTTTCCGCTGAGCATATCAACGGTGTAATCCACCTTGGTAGAACTGCTGGGACTGTGCGTAATGCTAAACGCACTGTAACCAGGTGTTTGGGTGATGTCCAGCGTGATTTCATCGAGATATGCGACATGGATGTCGCTGACTGTGAGCGTATAGTAGCTGGATTTTTTGACCAACGATGGATATTTACCTGAGACAATAATGTATTCGCCGCTATGTTTTACATCAAAGGTCAGAAAATACTCTTTGCTGAGCGTGCTGCCCTCGACCAGCTTTCGGTCATACACTAAAAAACAGTCCTTGAATTTTTTACCAACGCAGTATTTCCATTTGAAAATCTGGGAACTGTCAATGAGTTTGGAAATGCTGTCGGAAAAAACAGCCTTGATATATCCGTTGGTATCACTGTTGGTATCAGATTTGGTCACCGTGACACCGAAATCCACCGCTTCAAACTGTAGGTTGGTGTATTTGAGCGCCTGCCAGATACCTCCGTCAGATACAGAGATATAGCAACCATAGTTGAAGGTGTTTTTGTCCAGAGACAGCATGGGCGCTTTTCCGCTGTTCTGATTCAACCGAAAGGCATAGGTGACGTATCCCTTGCTGCTTGCAGACAGTTTGAAGGTGCAACCAACAACTTTGCAAACGGTGGACGGGGCAGAATTGACAGTAATGGCGTAGGATTCTCCGCTAGTCGTAGTGGGCGGGGTCGAAAACACGATGTCGGAAAGAACAATGTCGCCGCTGTCGATTTCCATGGAGGTGATTTGTGTCCCGTTGTTGGAAGCACCCTTAAGAATCAGCTTTGCGTCGCCTGCCAGCTTTACGCCGCAGGTCACGCTGCCGAGATCACCGGCGGGCAACTCCAGCGTCAAGTCACCGCTGCCGCTGTAGTGGTTGTCTGTCAGGAAGGTGTCGAATGCCGACTGGCTGGAGAGAATATCGCTGAGCTTGGCGGCATCGGGCACCGGGATGGTGTTGGTTGTGCTGGGGGCCTCAGGCTCCGTTACCTCCACGCCAATCTGGTATGTTACCCCCTCCAACTCACAGCTGACGGTGTATGTACCGGCGACAGCGGCGCTCAAGGTGCATTTCCCATCCGTGTCCGGGCCTTCGATGGTCAGCCCCTCCGGGGCGGATGTAAAGGTGACACCGGTGATTAAGTCATCTTCCGTCTGTCCATTGTAGAACCGGGCGGTCAGGGACTGTCCTGCCTCAAAGGTCAAGCTTGTCTGATAGTCTGTGCCCTCTCCAACCTGGGCGTACAGCGGAAGCTCGCCCTCCGCCGCGGCGGGCAGCGCCATCCCCAGCGCCAGCAGACAAGCCAGCATCAAGATCGAAAGAAATTTTCTCATAAATTCCAATCCTTTCCCCATTATGCCCTCATTATAACAGCTTCACCGGAGAAAGCAAGAGACACGTTGAAAATCGTCGGAAATTTATCCGTATTGATCATTCCGAGGGAGTGGAGCGAGGCGGAGAATCTGCGCATTCCGGCAGGGAGATGGGTAAAAATCCTTCGGCTGCGCGGCAAAGCCGCCCTGCTCAGGGTGACGGGCCTCCCGCTTCCGGTGCCGTCCGCCGGAGACGGGCACTGTTTGTTGTGCTTTTTGCATAAAAATGCAGGATGAAATTCCCTTTTTGCGTAGGAAATAACGATTGCAATTTGAAAAATCATTCGGTATAATGTTCCCCATAAAGACAGGTGTCCATATTACGTGGATATCTGAATAAAAATGGGAGGAAATGAAAATGAAAAAACTCACAGCATTACTTCTGGCTGCGTGCATGGTTCTGTCCCTGTGCGCCTGCGGCGGCAGCGGCAGCGCCTCTTCCGGCGAAAAGGTCGTGAAGATCGGCGTCTTCGAGCCCTCTTCCGGTGACTCCGCTTCCGGCGGCAAGAAGGAAATCCTGGGCATGCAGTA
>JAXEXE010000079.1:0-3423 GCA_034113565.1 Faecousia sp. | reverse complement strand
CTGGTTTTCCCCATCAGGCCCTCAAAGGGGACCCGCCGCAGGGTGGGGTCCTCCGTGTCAGCGGAGAAGCCCGCGTCTTCCAGCGTCTCCATGATCCAGTCGCAGGCGGCGATCTCCCCGGCGGTTCCCGTGATGCGGACGCCGATGGTATCGCAGAGGTATTCCGTGTCCTGCCGGATCTGCTCCGCGCGCAGATCCCAGGGCGTTCCCTTGTCCGCCGGGGGTGCGCCGCGTCCGGCGCAGAGGAGGGCGGACAGGATTCCCGCAAGAACAACGGTATTTCTGATAAATCGTCTGGGTGGACGCATGGGGACCCTCCTTCGGTCTTGTGATGGCGGTCATTCCGGTGGTTTGTCTCTCCGTTCAGTATACCGCCGCAGGAGCAGGGAGGCAACCGTATTTTCCGGGGCAGGGACCGTTTTTCCGGTCGTGACCGGCTCAAAAAAACAGGCATCCGCACAGTCAGACTGTGCGGATGCCCCAGGCTGTCGAAAAAGTCGAGCATAGCTGGGCTTTTTCGCATTTATATGGTAAAATAAGCATGGGTGATGAAAGATGCTTGAACGAGGGAAGCTGGATCGTGGAATCGTAGAAATCGTGGATACAGAAAGTTTGGTGCCGAAAGATCATCTGCTGCGGAAAATAGATGCGGCGGTAGATTTTAACCGACTCTACGAAATGGTGGAACTGCTGTACAGCGAAGATAACGGACGGCCCAGCGTGGACCCAGTGGTACTGTTCAAGATGGTTCTGATCCAGCATCTGTACGGACTGCCATCCCTGCGGAGAACAGCGGACGAAGTTGGCTTGAATGTGGCATACCGCTGGTTCCTGGGATATACGCTGCAGGAGGAAACGCCGCATTTTTCCACAGTGAGTTATAATTTCCGTCATCGGTTTACAGAGGATACAGTGAACGAGATCTTTGGCTGGATACTGGAAGAAGTAGCGGAAGCAGGATATCTGTCCCCGAAAGCAGTGTTCATAGACGGCACCCATATCAAGGCAAATGCCAATACGAAGAAGCAGATAAAAGAGCAGGTGCCTGTGGCGTCCAAGCACTATGCGAAGGAGCTGATGGCGGAGGTCAATGCGGACAGAGAAGCTCACGGCAAGAAGCCGTTTGACGATGATGACGATGAGCCGCCGACAGCACCTAAGAAGCGAAAAGACAACACTTCCAAGAAGAAACTGGCCCGCAGGAAGAAAGAGAAGACCCGCACTGTGACAAAGAGCAGAACCGACCCGGACAGCGGCCTGTTCGTAAAGGGAGACCACAAGCGGCAGTTCGCTTACGAAGCCCATACTGCCTGCGACAGCCATGGTTTTGTACTGGAAACAGTAGTGACTCCCGGCAATGTTCATGACAGTGTAGCCTTTGACGAGGTATACGACAAGGTAACGAAGGCATTCCCTGAAGCAGAGACCATTGTTGCAGATTCCGCTTACAAGACTCCGCATATTTGCAAGAAAGTATTTGGTGATGGCAGAGTTCTCTCCACAGCTTATAAGCGTCCTCAAACGATGAAGGGCGGACACGAGTGGTGGAAATACGTCTATGATGAATTCTACGATTGCATCATTTGCCCCGAATACCAGATACTGAAATACAGCACCACGAACCGGGATGGATACCGGGAATACAAGAGTGATCCAATTATCTGCGCAGAATGTCCAACCAGAGAACTTTGTACCCGCTCCAAAGACTGCGTAAAGATGGTGCAGCGGCATATCTGGAAGGACTATGAGGATCTGGCGGACGACGCCCGATATGTACCCGAGTACCAGACGCTTTATAAGCGCCGCAAAGAAACGATTGAACGAGTCTTTGCAGATGCAAAAGAAAAACACGCGATGCGTTATACACAGTACAGAGGCTTGGCCCAAGTAACAAAATGGGTGAAGCTTAAATTTGCTGCCATGAACCTCAAAAAAATGGCAAGGTGGAAATGGAATGACTCTGCCCATTTCCTATTTTCGATTCTATTTTCCCGAATATGTGCTGAAAACCCGGTTGCCGCCTAATTGCACAACCGGGTTTCTCGACAGCCTGAGAGGAGAAACCGAACCTTCGGTTCCTCCTCTTTTGCATGATGCTGCGTCATTCTGCTTCAGCGGCACGGCTTCAGGCGTTCTCGCCCAGCACGGCGTTCAGCGCATCCGCCAGGGCCATGAGCGGCTCCTCGCCGCAGCCTTCCTCCAGGGTCACGCCTGCGTCCTCGCACAGATCCTTGGCCAGCTGGGGCATGGTCAGCAGATCCTCGGCCTGGGCGCTCACCTCGGGCCAGGTTTCCTGCGCGTTGGCCAGCGCCTGCTCATCCAGCCCGGCCTTCCAGTCGGTCAGCAGGGCGTTCAGCTCCTCCGGGGCGTTCTGGGGCTGGTTGGCGCCGGCCCAGTTCATCAGGTTCACGGCGGCGGCCACGCACTTCAGGCTGCTGCCTGCGGTGCCGGGGCCCCAGCTGAGCAGCCCGTCCAGCGCCTGGGTCAGCGCCTCGCCGTCCAGCTGCGCCGGGGCCGGCGTTTCGGCCGGGGTCGCCGTGGGGGCTGCCGTGGCCGTGGGGGCCGGGGTCGTCTCGGCCGAAGCCGCGGAAGAAGCGGACGCCGCTCCCTGGCTGCACCCGGCCAACAACACCGCAGCGGCCAGAAGCGCCGCCGCCTTTGTTTTGATTTTCAACATTTCATCTTCCTCCTTGTGGAAAACTCCGGTGCATCACCCGCCGAAGGTCGTGCGGAACAGCTCCTCCTGCTCGGGCAGGTGGGTCACAAAGCCCACCGGCACCTGGTTGTGGGTGGCGGCGATCACCGCCCGCGCGCCCGCCTCGCCGAAGGCCCCGCACAGCTCAATGCAGTCTACGCCTTCCCGGCACAGCCGCTCGGCCTGCCGGGCCGCCTGCTCCACCGTGGGCACGCCCACGATCTGGGCCGTGCCGTCCAGAATGGCGGCCCGGTCCCGCTCCGGTTCAAACCGGGGCCCCAGAATCAAAAACGCAAATCGCATGGTTCGCTCTCCTTTCCAAGGGCCGCCATTGTGCAGGCACGGGCGGTCTTTCCCCTATCATACTCCTTCGCCGGGGCGCTGTCCACGGGGCGGGTGCGTTTTCCTTTTTCGTCGGATATGCTATACTGAACACACGAACCATCCCATTTTGAACGGAGGAAACCAACGATGTCACATACTGAACTGGTGCAGGACCTCTGCACCTTTCTTGACGAAAGCCCCAGCCCCTGGCACGGGGCGGATTCCGCCCGTCGCCGCCTGGAGGCTGCCGGTTACATCCGCCTGCAGGAAACGGAGCACTGGCATTTTGCCGCCGGCAAATATTATGTGATGCGGGGCGGCAGCGCCATTGTGGCCTTCCGCATTCCCGCCAGCCCGGTGCACGGCTGGAAGATCGCCCTGGCCCACAGCGACAGCCCGTCCTG
>JAXEXE010000078.1:0-4631 GCA_034113565.1 Faecousia sp. | reverse complement strand
GGGAGGACATTACCGCAAGAATCTTTGAACGGTTCTGTGTAGGGAAATAAGAATATAGTGAATTAGCATGTCATTGCGAGGAGGGCGAAGCCCGACGTGGCAATCCGTTCCCCCTTCTCACGTTCCGAATACATACCTGCTGCGAAAAGAAGTACGGATTGCCACGCCAGTGTGCGCACTGGCTCGCAATGACATGTTTTCTTAGTCAGCTATAGAACAACATTGTTCACTTGACTCATAAACGAAACAACGAAAAACAAAAGGGGTTGTGGTAAACCATGTTCTATTTCCCACTGTTCTGGGCCAGCCCGGTGTTTTACCTGACGGCGATTTACGTGCTGGCGGCGGTGCTGCCCGCTATTTTCCTCATGCGT
Organism: Faecousia sp.; assembly: GCA_034113565.1. Lineage (GTDB taxonomy): Bacteria > Bacillota > Clostridia > Oscillospirales > Oscillospiraceae > Faecousia. Next base: position 4,257 of record JAXEXE010000078.1, on the reverse strand, counting down.
TATGTGTACCGGCAGGATACAATCGAGCATGAGCCCATCCCGCTGCTGGTGAGCCTCATCGGCAGGGGCATTCTGGCGGCGCTGGCAGCCATCGTGCTGGAAATGCTGGGTCAGTCCATTCTGAACGCACTGGTGGAGCCGGAGAATCCCAGATACGTCTATCTCATGGCATTTCTGGTGGTGGCAGCGGTGGAGGAGGGCACCAAGTTCTTCTTCCTGTACCGCCGAACTTGGCGCGACCCCAATTTCAATTACCGCTTTGACGCCATTCTCTACGCGGTGTTCGTCTCTCTGGGCTTTGCCGCCTTTGAGAATGTGAAGTATGTGTTCAGCTACGGCCTGTCCGTGGCCCTGCCCAGAGCCATTCTGGCGGTGCCGGGGCACATGGGCTTTGCAGTGTTCATGGGCATTTTCTATGGTCGGGCAAAACGCTGCTGCGACTGGGGCAACGGCTTCGGCTGTACGGTAAACCTGATTCTGGGCTATCTCTTCCCGGTGTTCCTCCACGGGGTGTACGACACCTGCTGTATGGTGGGCACCAACCGCTCCACGCTGGTGTTCGTGGGCTTCGTGCTGGCGATGTACCTGATCGTTTTCTGCCTTCTCCGCCACGAATCCAGAACCGACCGGCCGGTGTGATGGGCTTTGGGCAGAATAAGATGTGCTGCTTCGACTTTTTGCCATAAAAAACCCGACGGATGCAGGCGAGAAAATGTGAAAAACGGGGAAAAGGAAATTTCCTATTGTAAAAAATGTCAGATTGTGCTATAGTATCCGGGAGAACAATGGCGTTCCCAGTTGGGCAAGTGCGTCCAATTTGGGGACGCCCTATTTTTTTCTCAGCCGTGTTTTGCGGACGGCAGCTCCGTCAGCGCGGCAGTGAAAATACCGAGAGGAGAAAAAGATATGGATAATTTCACCGAACGCACGTCTCCCGCCGGACTGTATGACCCACGGTTCGAGCACGACAACTGCGGCATCGGCGCGGTGGTGGACATCAAGGGAAGAAAGAGCCACAAGACCCTTGACGATGCCCTGCAGATCGTGGAGCATCTGGAACACCGGGCCGGTAAGGACGCCGAGGGCAAAACCGGCGACGGTGTCGGCATTCTGCTTCAGATCGGACACAAATTCTTTACGAAGGCGGCTGCGGAAGCCGGAATCACTCTGGGCGGCGAACGGGAGTACGGCGTGGGTATGTTCTTCTTCCCTCAGGAGGAGCTGCCCCGCAATCAGGCGAAGAAGCTGTTCGAGATCATCTGCAAGAAGGAGGGCCTGCCCTTCCTTGGCTGGCGGGAGGTACCCACGTGTCCCGACGTTCTGGGCCATAAGGCCCGCAGCTGTATGCCCAGCATCTGGCAGGCCTTTGTGGGCAAGCCGCCCCGGATGCAGCCCGGCATTGACTTTGACCGCAAGCTCTATGTTGCCCGCCGGGTCTTCGAGCAGTCCAATCAGGAGACCTATGTGTGCAGCCTGTCCAGCCGTACCATTGTGTATAAGGGTATGTTCCTGGTAAAGGAGCTGCGGCTGTTCTACCCCGATCTGCAGGACGAGGACTATGAGTCCGCCATCGGCATGGTGCACAGCCGGTTCTCCACCAACACCTCCCCCAGCTGGAACCGTGCCCATCCCAACCGCTACATTCTGCACAACGGCGAAATCAACACCATCCGGGGCAACGTGGATACCATGCTGGCCCGTGAGGAGACCATCAGCAGCAAATACCTCAAGGACGACATGACCAAGGTGCTGCCCATCGTCAATCAGGGCGGCTCCGACTCCGCCATGCTGGATAACACCTTGGAGTTCCTGCTGATGAACGGCATGGAGCTGCCGCTGGCGGTGATGGTCACCATCCCCGAGCCTTGGAGCAACAACAAGAGCATGGACCCCAAGAAACGGGATTTCTATCAGTATTACGCCACCATGCTGGAGCCCTGGGACGGCCCCGCCTCCATTCTGTTCAGCGACGGCGACGTTATGGGCGCGGTTCTCGACCGCAACGGCCTGCGGCCCAGCCGCTACTACATCACCAAGGACGGACGGCTGATTCTGTCCAGTGAGGTGGGTGTGCTGGATATCCCCGCCGAGGACATTGAGCGCAAGGATCGTCTGCGCCCCGGCAAAATGCTGCTGGTGGACACCGTGAAGGGGGAACTGGTGGACGACGAGGCGCTGAAAGCCGACTATGCCAGCCGTCAGCCCTACGGCGAGTGGCTGGATCGGAACCTGGTGAGCATGGATGACCTGAAGGTGCCGAACGAACGGGTGCCGGAGCACACCCATGAGGAACTGGTGCGGCTGCAAAAGGCCTTCGGCTACCGCTACGAGGACGTGAGCACCATCATGCTGCAAATGGCAAAAAACGGCGGCGAGCCTGCCGGTGCCATGGGCAGCGACACGCCGCTGGCGGTGCTGAGCCACACCCATCCGCCGCTGTTTGAGTACTTCAAGCAGATGTTCGCTCAGGTGACCAATCCGCCCATCGACGCCCTTCGGGAGAAGGTGGTCACCTCCACCACGGTGTACGTAGGTGCCCAGGGTAACCTGCTGGAGGAGGCCGCCGACAACTGCAAGGTGCTGAAAATCGACAACCCCATCCTGACGGAAACCGATCTCATGAAGATCAAGGCCATGAAGGTGCCGGGCTTCAAGGTGGTCACCGTTTCCATCTGCTACTATAAGAATACCTCTCTGGAAAAGGCTATTGACCGGCTGTTCGTGGACGTGGACCGGGCCTACCGGGACGGAGCCAACATTCTGATTCTGTCCGACCGGGACATTGACGAATACCACGTTGCCATCCCCAGCCTGCTGGCGGTGGGCGCGGTGTCTAAGTATCTGGTGCGCACCCGCAAGCGCACCGCCATGGCCCTGATTCTGGAAAGCGGCGAGCCGAGACTGGTGCACGACTTTGCGACCCTGTTGGGTTACGGTGCCTGTGCCATCAATCCTTATCTTGCGCAGGAGAGCATCGGCAGCCTGATTCACGATGGGCTGCTGGAAAAGGATTACTACGCCGCCGTGGGCGACTATAACAAGGCCGTGTTGGCGGGCATCGTGAAGATTGCTTCCAAAATGGGCATCTCCACCATCCAGTCCTATCAGGGCAGCCAGATCTTCGAGGCCGTGGGCATCAGCTCCGATGTCATCGAAAAATATTTCACCAACACCGTCAGCCGGGTGGGCGGTATTACCCTGCTGGATATTCAGCAGGAGCTGGAAGACCGGCACCGTCAGGCCTTTGACCCACTGGGGCTGGACATCTACATGGATTTGCCCAGCACCGGCGCTCACAAGTTCCGCAGCGGCCCCGCGGCGGAGCAGCACCTGTACAACCCCCAGACCATCCACCTACTGCAGCAGGCGGTGTGGACGGACGACTACGGCAAGTTCAAGCAGTATACCGCGCTGGCTGCCAATGAAGATGGCGACGATATGCACCTGAGAAGCCTGCTGGACTTCAACTACCCCGACGAGGGCGTGCCCATCGAGGAAGTGGAGAGCGTTGAATCCATTGTCAAGCGCTTCAAGACCGCCGCCATGAGCTACGGTGCCCTGTCTCAGGAGGCTCACGAGTGCATGGCTGTTGCCATGAACCGGCTGGGCGGCAAGTCCAACACCGGCGAGGGCGGCGAGGACACCAAGCGCTTTGCCCCGATCACCAAGGAGACCTCTCTCCTTGAGGTACTCGGACCTGACGCAGTCGTGAAGGATATGCCGCTCCATCCGGGCGACAGCATCCGCTCTGCAGTAAAGCAGGTTGCATCAGGACGCTTCGGCGTAACGACCGAGTACCTGGTCAACGCGGATCAGATCCAGATCAAGATGGCCCAGGGCGCGAAGCCCGGCGAGGGAGGACAGCTCCCCGGAGCGAAGGTCTCGAAGTACATCGGCTACCTCCGTCACTCGATGCCGGGCGTAACCCTGATTTCCCCTCCGCCTCACCACGATATTTACTCCATTGAGGATCTGGCGCAGCTCATTCATGATCTGAAGAACGTCAATCCTCAGGCATCGATCTCGGTCAAGCTCGTCTCCGAGGTCGGCGTCGGCACTGTCGCAGCAGGCGTTGCCAAGGCAAAGGCTGATCACATCGTGATCTCCGGCCATGACGGCGGAACCGGCGCGGCACCGCTCTCCTCAATGAAGAACGCGGGCACCGCCTGGGAGCTCGGACTTGCCGAGACCCAGCAGACCCTGGTGCTCAACCGCCTGAGAGGCAGAGTCAGAATCCAGGTCGACGGCCAGATGAAG
>JAXEXE010000077.1:0-3082 GCA_034113565.1 Faecousia sp. | reverse complement strand
AGTGAAAGCGTTGACCAAACATCAAGTTCCTCTTTTTGGGGATATATGTCCGAATTCCACGCCTCAGCACGGCATCATAAACCTCGCTGTTGTCATAACCGGCATCCACGCAGACGGCCTCTGTCTCAAAGCCAAACTTGTCAATCTGCGTTTCCAGTCGACTGGTATGGGGCGTGCAGTCATTTACATTCCCCGGCGTAACGAAAGCATCTGTAATAATACCCGATTCGGCATCACTGGTCTGGTGATTCAGATAGCAGAAGGCATTGGGCTTTCCGGGACGGTTCATCAGTCCGGACTCCGGGTCGGTGGTGCTTTTGGTGACTGTTTTCGTCTTTTCGGGATAGATGACAGGTTCTTCCAGCAGGCCTGCTTGCCGGGATCGATATCAGCGTACCCGCGTTGTCCCTGCTGGAAGGCCAGAAACGCCCGGTATCGGATATTGAATTGAATGCCCTAGCGGATATCCTGAATGTATCCGTTGACTGGCTTCTGGGTAGAGAATGAAAAAACGCCGTCGATGCGAGTTGCGCTCACACCGACGGCGATGTTTATTTTATGCCCTGTTTTTCCTTGAAAAAGCAAGAAATCCGGAAAGCAAAACACCGGGAAAAAGTTTAAAATTCCCGGTTTTTTGAAATAGCATATTGGGGAACTATCCCCGCGGCTATCCCCCACGGCATTTTGAACCGCTCCGATTTGCGTCAAAAAGTTAGAAAAGCACCGGATTTCTTATAAAAATCCGGTATTTTTATGGCAAATCTACCGCTCATGGATACAATGCACCATGTTTTGAAAGCGTGGTGCATAATTTTGTGGGTTCGATTTTGATGCGCTGGGACAATGAGGACAGAAAGGACAACATCAAGTCTGCCTATCGAACCGTATAATACTTTTGGTTTCTGCTTTTGGGCTTTTCCGGTATGGTCATTGCAAGCTTTTCGGCAGCCAGCAGTGGCTGAACATAATGCTGCATCGCATAAAAAACGGTTTTCACGCCCAAAAATGCCGCAATCTCCTGCCGTGTTTTCGGCTCATGACAAAAACGCCAACAGATCTCCGACTGGCTCGGTATTTACCGCTTCTTTCTCCACTTCCGCTTTATTATAAAGCGTTACCACGAACTCGTTTCTGCGGTTTTCAAATTTCGGTTCCGGTAAGCCATATCCCTTCATCGCATTACGCATGGTAGGAATGCCCGAGTAGCGATGCTCTGCTGCGGTCAGCGTTTCTGCCATGACGGCCAGCGCAGGATTTCGAAGATCCGGTTTCGCAATGCCCAGCTGTTCAATGCTCATTCGGCCATACAAACTTCCGGGGCTGTGAATTTCGACACGGTTTGTGAAAAAGTCAATTTGAACCGGAGTTCCCTCCGTATGAATGCTATAGTCGCGGTGAATGATGGCATTGAGGATTTCTGTTTGCATATTTTGTTTGCTAATTCAATCAGATCTTCGATTAACAAGCTAACATCACCCTTCGATACGCTAATTACAGCAAAAACATTTTGCTGATTCAATCAAATTTTGCTGAATAAGCAAAGAGCCTTTGAATATTTCATCAAAATCAAAGGCAAACCGAAACTATCCACAATTATGGGCAGGGGATGTTAAGTTTCCGTACGCTTTCGGCTTGTGCGGAAACTTCGTAAATGATAACTTTTCGATAACTCTCCGGCCCTGTCATTGACTGTCACAGATCCGGCAATATACTGTCGTTGCTGAAGGAGGTGTCGCTATGACCCAATCAGAATACGAAGCGGAGTTGCACTTTCGGCTCTGTAAAAGTATCTTCGCCACTCTGGCAATCAGGGGAATCATCGGAGAAGATGATTCGCACACTTTACTCCGTGCCGCTGTGGAAAAATACCATGCACCAATTGGCGAACTGGAGGTGAACAGCATTGCGGTCGAAAAGAATTACACGGGTTGAGTTCCCGGCCAGGACAATCTCCCCGAAACAGCCGCCGCCCACACAACGGGTTGCCGCTTATGCCAGAGTATCCACCATGAAGGATGCCCAGGAGAACAGTCTCCAATCCCAGCAGGAGTATTTCACGGAATACATCCAACGCCATCCGGACTGGGTATTTGCCGGGATGTACACCGATGATGGTATCTCCGGGCTGTCGATCCGCAAGCGTGACGGTTTCAACCGTATGGTAGCGGATGCCTTGGACGGTAAAATCGATTTGATCCTCACCAAGTCTTTATCCCGGTTCGCCCGAAACACCGTGGATGCTATCACTACCATCCGAAGTCTGAAAGCTGCCGGGGTGGCGGTCTACTTTCAGAAAGAGAATATCAATACCATGGACAGCGCCGGGGAGTTCCTCATTACCCTGATGAGTTCCTTTGCCGAAGAGGAGAGCCGATCCATCTCTGAGAATGTCACTTGGGCCGTCCGCCATCGATACGCCCAAGGAATCTATCATCTCCCTGGACTGCTTTTGGGGTATCAGCGCAGCCCGGTTGGCGAAATTCAAGTCGATGAAGCCGGAGCCAGAGTCGTGCGGTTCATCTATCTGTTGGCTCTTGCCGGAAAAAGCAGTACAGATATCTGCCGCATTCTTATGGACTGCGGCACTCCCTCCCCGGGGCAGAGTCAACGGTGGGAACCACACACTGTACGCAGCATTCTGAAAAACGAGAAATATATGGGCGATGCTGTCCTCCAAAAGGAGATTACCGTGGATTTCCTGACGAAAACAAGAAAAGCAAACGAGGGCGAAGCACCGCAATACTATGTGGAGAACGGACATCCCGGTATCGTCAGCAAGTCTGTGTGGCAGGAAGTACAAGCCACATGGACAGATGCCAGTCGCCGGAATTGCACCTTTTCACCCATCGCCAACAAAATCATCTGCGGTGACTGTGGCGGTCGGTATGGTCGAAAGACCTGGCACTCCACCACCTACCGGGATGCCGTCTGGGAGTGCAATAGCAAGAAGGCTGGCCGCACAAAATGTAAATGCCGCCACATTTACGCCGAGGAACTGGACACCGCCATTCGCCGCTCCATGCATCATCTGCTGAAGATCCATAAAAACATCATCCCTGACTGCGCGGATCTGTTGTCACAG
>JAXEXE010000076.1:0-6705 GCA_034113565.1 Faecousia sp. | reverse complement strand
CACCATGGACCCGGAAAAGCGCACCCTGCGGCGGATTACGCTGGAGGATGCCCGCCGGGCGGATGAAATCTTCACCGTCCTCATGGGCGAGCAGGTGGAGCCGCGGAAAGAGTGGATCGAGCGGAACGCGAAGTACGCCGTGAATATTGATATTTAATCAATAGTGGACAGTTGAAAGTTGACAGTTGACAGTTGAGGTATCTCCTTCGGAAATGATTAAAATATGTCGCGCAGCGACTCCCTAACTGTCCACTGTCCACTGTTCACTGTCAACTCTCAAAATGGAGGTGTCTCATTTGGCACATAACCGCAGTTACAAACCCGAGGACATCCGTTTCCCGGATCAGGTGATCACCCAGAGCAATCTGGTGGACGAAATGGAGAAGTCCTATATTGAATACGCCATGTCCGTCATTGTGGGCCGGGCCCTACCGGATGTTCGGGACGGCCTGAAGCCCGTCCACCGCCGGATTCTGTACACCATGTACGAAAGCGGCCTGACCTCCGACAAGCCGTTCAAGAAATCCGCGACTTGTGTCGGTGACGTGCTGGGTAAATACCATCCCCACGGCGACGCGTCCGTGTACGATGCCATGGTTCGGCTGGCGCAGGATTTCTCCATGCGCTATATGCTGGTGGACGGCCACGGCAACTTTGGTTCCGTTGACGGCGACCCCCCGGCGGCTTACCGTTACACCGAGGCACGCCTGAGCAAAATTTCCAACGAAATGCTCCGGGACATCGATAAGGAGACGGTGGACTGGGATCCCAACTTTGACGAGACGAGAAAAGAGCCGAGAGTGCTTCCCAGCCGGTTCCCCAACCTGCTGGTGAACGGCTCCAGCGGCATCGCCGTGGGCATGGCGACCAATATCCCGCCCCATAACCTCACTGAGGTCATTAATGCCTGCGTCTGCGTGCTGGACGACCCGGAAGCCACCATGTCCGACCTGATGGAGCACATTTCCGGCCCGGATTTTCCCACCGGCGGTATCATCATGGGACGCAGCGGCATCCGCGCCGCCTACGCCACGGGCCGGGGCAAGGTGGTGGTTCGCGCCCGGACGGAATTCGAGGAATTCGGCAAGGACCGGATGCGGATTATCGTCACCGAGCTTCCCTATCAGGTCAACAAGCGGCAGCTGATTAAGAATATTGCCGAGCAGGTGAAGGACAAGCGACTGGACGGCATTTCCGACCTCCGGGATGAGACTGACCGCAACGGTATGCGCATTGTCATCGAGCTGAAAAAGGACGCCAATCCCCAGGTGGTTCTCAACAACCTGTTCAAGCAGACGGCCTTGCAGTCTAGCTTTGGCATCATCATGCTGGCGCTGGTGGACAATCAGATGCAGCCCAAAATTCTGTCTCTGCGGCAGATCATTGACGAATATCTCAAGCATCAGGAGGAAGTGCTGACCCGGCGCACCCAGTACGATCTGCGCAAAGCCCGGGAGCGTGCCCACCTGTTGGAGGGTTTGCTGATTGCTCAGGATAATATTGACGAGGTCATTCATATCATCCGCTCTGCCTATGATGATGCCAAGCAGCGGTTGATGGATCGGTTCAGCCTTGATGACATTCAGGCTCAGGCAATCCTCGATATGCGGCTGAAAGCCCTGCAGGGTCTCGACCGGGAGAAATTGCAGGCCGAGTATGACGACCTCATGGAGAAGATCAAGTATTATCTGGAACTTTTGGCGGATGAAAACAAGCTGAAAGCCCTTCTCCGGCAGGAACTCATTGAGATTCGGGACAAGTTCGGCGACCAGCGGAAGACCGAGATTCAGGACATCGAGGACGAAATCGACATCGAAGACCTGATTGAGGAGGAGACCTGCGCCTTTACCCTTTCTAATCACGGCTATATCAAGCGGATGCCCGTGGACACCTACCGCACCCAGAGCCGGGGCGGCCGGGGCGTCAACGCCCAGAATCTCAAGGAGGAGGACTATGTCAAGTCCCTGACCATCGCCTCCACCCATGACTATATGCTGTTCTTCACCGATCTGGGCCGGGTGCATCTGCGCAAGGGCTACCAGATTCCCGAAGCGGGCCGCACCGCCCGGGGCACCGCCATTGTGAACGTGCTGCCGCTGGAACCCGGCGAGTCCGTCACCGCCGTGGTGGTCACCCGGGAGTTTGACGACAACGAGTTCCTGATGATGGTCACCCGAAAGGGCACCGTCAAGCGGATTCCCTTCATCGCCCTGAAAACCAACCGCAAGTCCGGCATCCGGGCCATCACCCTGGACGAGGACGACCACCTCATCAACGTGATTCGCACCAACGGCAACGACAATATCCTGCTGGCTACGGCACAGGGTATGGCGATTTGCTTTAACGAAAACGACGTGCGGCCCATGGGCCGTGACGCGGCAGGCGTTCGTGGAATTATGTTAACCGGAGACGACTATGTGGTAGGCGCGGAGAAGGCCGAGGAGGGTAAAACCCTGCTGACCGTCACCGTCAACGGCTACGGCAAGCGCACGGAGCTGAGCGAGTACCTGCGTACCGGGGCAAATGGCGAGAAGTGCGCCCAGAGCCGGGGCGGCAAGGGTCTCAAGAACTACAACATCACCCCCAAAACCGGCAACGTGGCTGGCTGCCGGATAGTGGCGGAAAATGACGACGTGATGCTGATTGAAAACGGCGGCGTTATCATCCGCATTCCTGCCTCCTCCATCAACGTCTACAAGCGGGATGTGCAGGGCGTCATTGTCATGCGCATTGAGGAGGGCAATCAGGTGGTATCGCTGGAGCGTGTGGAAAAGGTGGACGAGGAAGAGGTCACGGAATGAAGATCGTGACCCTCTACACCGACGGCGCCTGTTCCGGCAACCCCGGCCCCGGGGGCTGGGGAGCCATTCTGGAATTTAACGGGGTGGAAAAGGAGCTTTCCGGCGGGGAAAGCGCCACCACCAACAACCGCATGGAGCTGACCGCCGTCATTCGGGGACTGGAAGCCCTGAAAGAACCCTGCATCGTAGAGTTGTATTCCGACAGCAAGTACGTCATTGACGCGCTGGAAAAGGGCTGGGCCTGGGGCTGGAAAAAGCGGGGCTGGGTAAAATCCGACAAAAAACCCGCTTTAAATCCCGATTTGTGGGAAACCCTTCTGACTCTGACCCAGAAGCACGAGCTGCACTACCACTGGGTCAAGGGCCACGCAGACAACCCGAAAAACAACCGCTGCGATGAAATGGCGGTCAGTGAGTGGAAAAGACTGAAATAAGAGTGAAGAGTGCAGAGTGGAGAGTGAAGATAACATAACTCCACTCTCCACTCTCCACACTGATAAAAACCGGAGGTTTTTATGTATCTGTCCATTGGCAATGACATGGCGGTGCGGGATAGGTCTATCGTCGGCATTTTTGACCTGGACAACACCTCGACCTCCAAGCGAACCCGGGAATTCTTAACGAAAAGTGAGGAAAATGGCGAGGTGGTGCCTTGTGACGAGCTGCCAAAGTCTTTTATTCTGACTTCCGAATACGGATTCAACCGGGTGCGGCTCACCTCCCTGAATGCTGCTACACTGGAAAAACGGCTGAAATAAAATTGCCTTCCCCTTTGGGGACGGTGCCCCCGCAGGGGGCGGAAGAGGGCGGAACCGCTTTGGACGTGCAGAAGTAGTTCGGCGAAATGGTATTTGCCTCTTCCGACCTCGCTGGCGCTCGGCCACCTTCCCCAAAGGGGAAGGCTTTTTTCACCGCAAATGTTAAAGAAATTTTTGCAGACAAAGGAAGCTTTTTGTGTTATACTATTAAAATCTATGGAAATGTAAAGGAGGGCTTCCTTTGAAATATTGGTTCGGCTACCTGACTGCCGGAATTTTCGCGGCCCTTACCTGGGTCCTGACCCAGTTCGGACAGCGCTATGCCACCCTTGTCGATATGATTTACCCCTATGTGGTGCGCACCCTGCAGGATATCCTCGCAAACTGGACCTCCCAGATCAGCTACCCTGTGTGGCAGCTGCTGGCGGTGGTGCTGGGGGTGCTGATCTTAGCCAGCATCGTGTTGATGATCGTGCTGAAATGGAACCCCATCCAGTGGTTTGGCTGGGTGCTGGCGGTGTTCTCCGGTATCTACCTGCTGCATATGGCCATTTGGGGTATGAATTACTATGCCGGTTCCCTGGCGGACGATATGCGTCTGGAGGTAAGCAGCTACAATCTGGAGGAGCTGACCGAGGCCACGGAATACTACCGGGACAAGGCCAACGCCCTTGCGGGGCAGGTCAACCGGGATTCCAGCGGAAACGTCCAGTTCGCGTCCTTTGAGGAACTGGCGGATAAAGCCGGAGAGGGCTTCCATACGCTGACTTATGTTAACCACTATCCCGTATTCGCCGGGTGTCAGCTTCCCGTCAAGAAGCTGGACTGGGCGGATATGTACACCTCCATGGGCATCACCGGCTACACCTTCGGCATCACCGGCGAGGCCTGCGTGAATCCCCAGATTCCGGACGTGCTGCTGCCCTTCACCATGGCCCACGAAATGGCCCACCGGATGTGCATTGCTTCGGAACGGGACGCAAATTTTGCAGGATTTTTGGCCTGTTCGGTCAATTCTGACCCGGAATTTCAATATTCCGCCTATTTTATGGCCTTCCGCTACTGTTATACGGCGCTGTGCGGCGTGAATACCCAGTCCGCCGTGGCGGCAGCTGCCCGGGTCCGGGAGGGCATCGGCGAGAAGCTGCGCACAGACTGGAACGCTTACGACGCCTTCTTCCGTCAGAAGCAGGACACCAAAGCCACCAAATTTGCCGATACGGTAAATGACACCTACCTCAAAACCAGCGGTGAGGAAAGCGGCATCGCTTCCTACGCGGAGGTCTGCGACCTGCTGGTAAACTGGCACATTCAGACCGTGGTGCTGCCCTCCATTACCGTGGAGAAGAGCGTGTTCGACCCCTATGACGAAACCATGGTGGATTTGTCGGGCATCGTCAACGCGAGGGAGAGTAACGGCTGATGGAGAAGACACTGAAAGAGGGCCTGACCGGGCTGGGCCTGTCCCTGTCTGAGGAGCGGCAGCAGAAGCTGTGCGCCTTCGCCCGGGCCATGGTCAGGAAGAACGAGGTCATGAACCTTACCGCCATTACCGAGGATACCCAGGTGGCAAAGCTCCACCTGCTGGACAGCCTGACGGTGCTGTGCTGCGCGGATTTGCGGGGAAAAACCCTCATTGACGTGGGCTGCGGCGCAGGCTTTCCCGGGGTGCCTCTGGCAATCGCCTGCCCGGAGGCGAAAGTTACATTGCTTGACAGTCTGGGCAAGCGGGTAAAATGGCTGGAAGAAACCCTGCCCCAGCTGGGCATCGAAGCGGAGTGCGTCACCGCACGGGCAGAAGAAGCGGTGGCACAGCGCCGGGAAACCTACGATTTCGCAACCTCCCGGGCGGTGGCCCGGCTGAATATTCTGCTGGAGCTGACGGCCCCCTACGTCAAGGTAGGCGGCGCGGTACTGGCCATGAAGGGCGCGGCGGCGAAGGAAGAGCTGAATGAGTGCGCCGGGGCCATCAAAAAGCTGGGGTTACAGCTGGAAGAGGTTCGGGAATTTCCCGTGGACGGCGCTTCCCACGCGGTGATTATTCTTCGGAAAATCGCACCAACTCCAAAGCAGTACCCCAGAAGGTACGCCAAAATCAAACAGTTGCCCCTGTAGGCATCGGGTTACGGAAAAGCAAAACTGTATGGGAGGGTAAATGACCCACTCCCACAAAGAATAGGAAACGATACCGAGCTGTGCCCTATGGTCTAACGAATACAGACCAGCCGTGCACGCATTGGCGGGCGGCACTGCCGCCACGAGGAATTTCTATGGAAGTTTTTTTAAGTCTCATCCTTGGCTACGCTATGGGCTGTCTGAACCCTGCGGCCTGGATTGGGAAAAAGAATCATATTGACCTGAAACAGGCGGGCACCGGAAATCTGGGGGCCACCAACACCACCATGGTGCTGGGCCGGAAGGCGGGGGCCTTCGTGCTGGTGTTCGATGTGGCGAAGTCCTTTCTAGCGGCGCGGCTGGCCCGATGGCTGCTTCCCCAGCTGGCGGTGTCGGGAATGCTGGCCAGCATCGGCGTGATTCTGGGCCACTGCTTCCCCATCACCATGCACTTTTCCGGCGGAAAGGGGCTGGCGGCCTTCGGCGGCATGATGTTGGCCTACAATCCGGTGGTATTCGTCATTGTGGTGCTGTCGGGCATCGGGATCATGGTGCTGCTGGATATCGGCGTTGCCGCGCCGCTGCTGGGCACGGTGATGTTCCCGGCGCTGACCTTCCTGTTCAGCCACGATGTTCCCTCCACGGTCTGTGCCGTAATTGCCAGCGTGATTATTCTGTACACCCATCTGGACAATGTGAACAAGACCCGGGCCCATTCCGATGTGAAGGTGAAAAACTACTTCCGGGATGTGCTGTTTAAGAAGAAAAAGGAAACATAATCGTCAATTCGGCGAAGCCGATCAGAAAAAAGCTGTCATTGCTTAGCACAATGACAGCTGCTTTATTTTACAATAATTTTCCGCTGGCAGGTACCCACGTTGCCGGAACTATCGGTGGCGGAGTAGGTGATGGTGTAGGTACCCTCCCTGCTCAGGTCAAGTCCGGAGGTATCCACCGTCACGTCACACTTCCCGTCGATATCGTCCACCGCGGTCACACCGCTTAAAAAGTCGGGATTGGCGTTCTTTTCC
>JAXEXE010000075.1:0-69992 GCA_034113565.1 Faecousia sp. | reverse complement strand
ATCTAACCGCTATTGGGTACCGCTGGGTTTGTTTACCCTGTCCCGTTGGGCGGGGACATGCCCCCGCCCTACGCCGTAACCCCACAAATTACAATTTATCGCTGCCTTCTCAGTTCCCTCGACACGAAAATAAAAAACGCTGCTGAAAATCAGCAGCGTATTTTATATGCCATAGAAATCAGATGGCGCGCTCGACCTTATTGGAGCGGAGGCATCTGGTACAAGCGTACACATGGCAGGGAGTTCCGTTAACGACAGCCTTAACGCGCTTAACGTTGGGCTTCCATGCACGATTGGCACGTCTGTGGGAGTGGGAGACCTTGATACCGAAGGTTACGCCCTTGCCACAAAAATCACACTTCGCCATTTATTGCACCTCCCATCCGGATGTTTACTCAACAAACTACGCCTATCACAAGCGCTTGAATATGATACCAGACTTTCCCGTAAAATGCAAGCACTTTTTTCAAAATTTTTCGTTTTTTTGAAAATGGGTTGATATTCCTGCGGGCCGCGGCTATAATGGGGGCAAGAATCTTCACGTTTTGGGGTGGAACCATGATCGATACCTATTCCGTACCGCTGAAAACACTGGTGGACGAATTTCATCTGGAAATTGCCTACGCCGCCTCGGACTATGCCTCCATCCGTATTACGGTGGAGGACGTCTCCCGGCCGGGCTTGCAGCTGGCGGGCTTCTTCGACCACTACGAACCCATGCGCCTGCAGGTTATGGGCAATGTGGAGATGAGCTATGTGGGCAAGCTGACCCCCGCCAACCGCAGTGCCATCTTTGACCGGCTGTTCTCCTACAAATTCCCCGCCCTGCTCATTGCCCGGGGCATCCAGCCCCATCCCGAAATGCTGGAAATGGCGAAAAAGCACAATATCACCATATTGCTCTCCAAGGATGCCACCAGCGCCATCGTCTCCTCCATCATCGCCTACCTGAAAACCGCTCTGGCCCCCCGGGTCACCCGCCACGGCGTTCTGGTGGAGGTCTACGGCGAGGGCATCCTCCTCACCGGCGACAGCGGTATCGGCAAATCCGAGTGCGCCGTGGAGCTTCTCAAGCGGGGCCACCGGCTGATTGCCGATGACGCAGTGGAAATTCGCAAGGTCTCCGCCGGCACCCTCATGGGCACCGCCCCCGCGCTCATCCGCAACTATGTGGAGCTGCGGGGCATCGGCATCATCAACGTGGCGAAGCTGTTCGGTATGGGCTCCGTCAAGCTGGAAAACGAGATCAATCTGGTGATGAACATCGTCCCCTGGAATACTCAGGAGGCCTACGACCGGCTGGGTCTGGAGGAGCATTATACGGAAATTCTGGGCGTCAAGGTGCCCATGAACACCATCCCCATCACCCCCGGACGAAACCTCGCCGTGATTCTGGAGGTCGCCGCTATGAACAACCGTCAGAAGAAAATGGGCTACAACGCGGCGCTGGAATTCACCGAGCAGATCAACCGCCACTTTGACGAGAATATAGGGAAGGTTTAATGAAGGAATTTACCATCGGCCCCAACGACGCGGGGCAGCGGCTGGACCGCTTTCTAGCCAAGGCCGTTCCCCTGCTGCCCGCTTCGCTGGCTCAAAAATATATCCGGCTCAAGCGCATCAAGTGTAACGGAAAGCGCATCGACCGGGACACCCGCTTAAGCGCCGGGGACGTTTTGCAGTTGTATATCAACGACGAATTCTTCGACAAGCCCCGGGAGGACAACGCCTACCTGACCGTGGCTTCCCCGAAGCTGAACATCGTCTACGAGGACGAGAACATTCTTTTGGTTGATAAGCGCCCCGGCCTTGCGGTGCACCCCCACGACGGGGCGGAGTACGGACGGACCCTCATTGACCACATCCAGTCCTACCTTTATCAGAAGCGGGAATGGCGTCCCCGGGAGGAGAACGCCTTCACCCCGGCCCTGTGCAACCGCATCGACCGGAACACCGGCGGCATCGTCATCGCCGCAAAGACCGCCGAGGCTCTGCGGGTCATGAACCAGAAGGTCAAAGACCGGGAGCTGGACAAGCGGTATCTCGCCATCGTGGAAGGGACACCCAAGCCCAGGGACGGCACCCTCAAGGGGTATCTGTTCAAGGACGCGAAAAAGAACCGGGTTTTCGTCACCGATACCCCCCAGCCCGGGGCCAAAACCTGCCAGACCAACTACCGCACCCTGACCAGCCGGAACGGCCTGTCTTTGGTGGAGTGCGAGCTGATTACCGGCAGAACCCATCAGATTCGCGCCCAGTTTGCCCACGCCGGGCATCCCCTGCTGGGGGATGGCAAGTACGGCAAACTGGACAAGCGCTTTGACCGGAATTATCAGGCGCTGTACTCCTATAAATTGACCTTCTGTTTCACCACGGATGCCGGTTCTCTGGAAAACCTGAACGGCAAGTCCTTTCAGGTGGAAAAGGTGGACTTTGTGGAGGAGTATTTTCCCGGTTTTACCATTCCGAAGGAGAAATGACCCATGGTTTTGTTTGTCACCAGCAGCCCTTACGTCAATGACGCTGACCGGGCTATCTTAAGTAACGACAATGATTTTATTGACCGCATCCGCGGGGTGCTTCCCCCCTGCCCCCGGGCGCTGTTCATTGCCGCTGATCCCGATAACCGGGAAGATACCTGCCGCTTTGCCGCGGACACCACAGGCGCTTTCTCCGAGGCGGGGATGCCCTTTCAGTCCTACCACATCCTCGACGGCTTCAACGCAGAAGATGCAGAAGCTTTGATTGCAGGCAGTGATTTGATTCTGCTGTCCGGCGGGCACGTTCCCACTCAGAACGCCTTCTTTCAGGAAATCGGCCTGCGGGGGCTTATGGAACGCTTTGACGGCGTGGTGGTTGGCATCAGCGCGGGCAGCATGAACTGCGCAGACTGCGTCTACGTCCAGCCTGAAGAGGAGGGAGAATCCAGCCCGGACTTTCCCCGGTGGGCAGAGGGTCTGGGGCTGACGGATGTGAACATCCTGCCCCACTACCAGAAGGTGAAGGACAATCTTCTGGACGGCCTGCGGCTGTTTGAGGACATCACCTACGCCGACAGCATGGGCAACACCTTCTTCGCCCTGCCCGATGGCAGCTACTTCTATCAGGATGACGATGGGCTGCTGCTGTGCGGCGAGGGCTACCGCCTGCGCGACGGCATTCTGGAGCAGCTGACTCAAAACGGCGATGTGCTGGATATGGAGGAACTCGATTAAAAACACAGCGTCCACAGGACTTTCGCCCTACGGACGCTGTTTGTTTTTGCTGTCGTAGGGGCCGATGTGGGCATCGGCCCCTACGGTGTACGATTTTTTGCAGCTATATCTTCAGCAGTTTCAACATGGCTTCCATCAGCGGGTACCGGATGAACACAATGACCAGCAGGACAATCCCGTTGACAATCACCAACTCCAGCCAATCCTTTTTCCCCCGGTACACGGCGGTTCTGCGGCGCAAAACCAGCTTCGCCAGCAGGAAGCCCACGAGGGTGCCCAGCGTATTCATAATCAGATCGTCCACATCCGTGGCCCGGAAGGTAAAGAGCTGGATCAACTCCACCGTCAGGGAGGTGAGGAACCCCGCCGCCAGCGTCCGGCCCCAGTGGCGGTAGCGCTCGAAGTAGGCCGGGAGCAGAAAGCCCAGCGGCGCAAACATAATTGCATTCAGGACCATGCCCTCCATATTTCTGGCACTGAAATCCTGAAAGGGAATCAGGTTGAGGGTTGGGTCCCAGCAGATATACTGCACCCCCGGCACGCCGATGACGATGTACATGGCGTTCAGGTAAAGCGTCAGCAGCACCATCCAGCCCCAGCGCCGCTTTGCCCGCTCCCGGTCACAAACGAAAATATAAACCAAAACCAGCGGCAATGACACAACGGCCCCGCAGAGCTTATCCAATAATTCCAGCAAGAAATTCTCCACGATTTCACCTCTACCATAACTGTCAACCGATTTATCTTCCGTTATAGTTCTGCCCGTTGATAGGCTCCCCGTCCACGGTCACGTCGCTGCATCCGTAGAGCATCAGGTTGTTGCCGCCCAAATCCCGGAAGGTGCACTTTTCGATGGTGATGCCGGTGGTGTCGGACATGGACACGCCGCCATTGCTGCACTCATAGATGTCACATTTGCGCAGGGTGATGCTGGTACAGCCTTCCGCCTGAACGCCTAAGATTCCGCAGCCGAACAGGCCGCAGTTGTCAACGCTGACCATCGTGCAGCCCTGGAACATCAGCACACCGCCGGCGCAGACGCCCGGTTCCTTTGTATGGCCTGCCGTGAAGCCGGACAGTACCAGATTGTCGCAGTTGATAAAACTCAGGACATTGGCGTATCGGGGCACGGCATTGATGGTGTGGTTTTTCGTCTTGCCGTCCTTGCTGCGGATGGTCAGGTTGTTTACACCTGTAATGACCAGCCCGGGGCCGTCATAGATGTCTTCCCAGCGGTAGTACTTCTTCGGGCCGCCGCCGTAGTCCTTGGCGGTGCTGAAATCGATGGTTTCCTCGTCAATGACGATCTCCGTATTGGGGCCGATGGCAGCAAGGAATTCGTCGGCACTCGTCACCGTGACCGTGGTTTTCGGGCCGTCGGGGACGGTTTCGGCGGGGATGATACCGTTCATGGTGTCCTCGGTGATAGAGTTGCCCTCGGCATCCACCGCGCCGCAGCCGTTTTCGAACCAGCGGGGAATCAGGCAGTCTTCAAAGGTGTTGCCATCCATCGTCACAAAGTTTCCAAAAGTACCGAAGGCGTTGGATTTCACCCAGTTGTCCCGGAAGACATTGTTTTTCAGGGTCACAAGGTCCACGCCGGAGCTTCTGACAAGGTACTGGGACTGATTGCCGTAGATTTCGCAATCGGATATGGTGATATCCGAGCTATTGTCCAGACAGAACACCTCGCTGGCTTCCCACTCGCCCTTGCCGAGGTCGTAAATCCGGCAGTTAATAACATCCACGCTCAGGCTGTTCATCACCAGGACGCCGTTGTAGGAACACTCGTAGATATCACTGTTGGCAACGGTCACGCCGGTACAGCCATCGGCACACACGCCCGTCACGCCGCAGCCGTACAGCCCCACATCCCGAATGGACACGGTGGCACAGCCATCCAGATACACAACGCCGCCCACACAGTAGCCGGGTTCCTTCGTATGTCCGGCGGTGAAGCCCGTCATGGAGATATTCTCACAGCCGTACAGCCGCAGAACCTGGGCATACCGGGGCGTGGCGGAAATGGTCACGCTGTCCTTCCCCGCGCCGGTGATGGTCAGATTCTTCGCGTTCTGAATCACCAGTTCATAGCCATCAAAGGTTTCCTGCCAGCAGCAGAATTCATTGCCCGTTTCCCCGGCGTAGGTGCTGGCAGTGGACAGGTCGTAGGTGCCCGGTTCCAGCCGAATCTCCCGATCGGGGCCGATGGCGGCAATGAAATCATCCACATTGGACACGGTGTACACACCCTCGGCTTCCGCTGCCGCCGTGGTTTCGGCAGGCACTGCCGTGGCGATAACGGTAGTCTCCCCAGCGATATTCTCAGAGCAGGCCGTCATGGACAGCAGCATAATCAGGGATAACAGAATGCAGATACACTTCTTCATACAAAACACATCCTTTCCTCCCGTTCATCATAGCTGGAAGAAATTGGTTTGTCAACCAAAGGGCACCTTATGATTTTCTTAAGAAGCTTAGGATTTTCTTAAGCGGCGAGTCGCCGCAGACAATGCGTGCACGGCTGATGTGGTATCGTTACACCATTGGGTATTGCTCGGTATCGTTCTCAGGTACTGTAAATTAGGTAAATTGTGCTTTCCCTCACTTAACAAATAACCGGCTTCGCCCAATTCGGGACAAAGCCGGTATTACTATTGCCAAATCAGCCCCGCATGGCCCGGCGGCGGGCGATGTTGATGGGGCCTTCCTGCATATTGTTGATCCAGGCAAGGCTCTTGCCCGCGCCGTAGGCGGTGCAGGAGTCCGGGTCGTCCGCCAGAATGCAGGCGATGCCGGTGCGCTCCATGAGAAGCAAATCCATACCCCACAGCTGGCCGCAGCCGCCGGTAATGGTGATGCCGTTTTCCGACACGTCGCTCACCAGCTCCGGGCTGGTCTCCTCCAGCACCGCCAGCACCTCGTCGGCAATCTGCCGGGCAGGGCGGCGGAGAACCTCGTAAATCTCCGTGGAGGTCAGGGTGACCATCTTGGGCATACCGGTTTTGAAGTCCCGGCCCTTGATGTTCATGCTGCGTTCCTCGTCCCGGGGATAGACCTGACCAATCTGAATCTTCACGCTTTCGGCGGTGACCTGTCCGATGACTACGCCGTGCTGACGGCGGACATACCGGGCGATCATCTCGTCAAAGTAGTTGCCCGCGATTTTCAGAGAGGAGGACACGGCAACGCCGTTCATGCTCAGCACCGCGATGTCCGTGGTGCCGCCGCCGATGTCCACCACCATGTGACCGCTTGCCCCGCGGATATCCAGGCCCGCTCCCAGACCCGCCGCCAGCGGCTCCTCGATCAGGAACACCCGGCGGGCGCCGGCTTCGATGGCGGCGTTGATGACGCTGCGCTCCTCGACTTCGGACACACCGGAGGGGACAGACACGACCACACGGGGCTTGGGGGTGAACAGGCCCGCTTTGGTGGCGGTTTTGAACATTTCCTGTAACATTTTGACGGTCATTTCGTGGTCGGAGACGATGCCGTCCTTCAGCGGGTGCATGGCAACCACGTTGCCGGGGGTACGGCCCAGCATATTCCGGGCGGCAGCGCCCACCTGCAAAATCTTGCCGGTGTTCTTATCCACCGCCACCACCGACGGCTCCCGGACAACTAGGCCCTTGCCGTCGGCGTAAATCAGAACATTGGACGTGCCCAAATCCACGCCCAGATCGTTGGAAAACATAGAAAACAGAGACATAGCGACACCTTTACTTTCGTGCAGCCGCGACTGCGGCACAATGTACTTCCTTCGCCCCGGCGCTGAGCAAGACCCGGGCGCATTCTCCGGCAGTGGCGCCGGTGGTGAGAATGTCGTCCAGCAGCAGAACCCGTTTCCCGCTCACGTCCGCAGCCTCAAGAAGGCGGTACGCGCCCAGCACGTTGGCCTTCCGGGCCGCCGGGTCTTTCAGACGGGATTGGGGGCGGTTGTTGCGAATCTTTTTTAATGTGGGAACCGGGGTCATACCCAGCTCTTTCCCCACGGCCTTTGCCAGCAGCTCCACCTGATCGTAGCCCCGGCGCAGTTTACGCAGGGGGCTGACAGGCACCCAGGTCAGAACGTCAAAGCCATTGGGGTACTGCGCAAGCAGCTTCATGGCGAGGATTCTGCCGTAAGAAACGCTGTAAGCGCGGGCGTTTCGGAACTTATAACGCAGGAGACTGCTCCTCACGTTCCCTTCATAGTACCAGACCGCGGCGAAGCTGTCAAGAAATTGCAGCTTAATTTTACGATTTGGATACTCCGGGGTCTCCATGCGGCAGGCCCTGCACAGGTCAATTTCCCCCTTTTTCAGCAGCTGCCGGCACAGCACGCACTTGGGTGGAAACAGCAGCTCCATGAGAAAATGATACAATTTCATTTCACTTTCCCCTGCAATCTCAGCTTCAGGCCGCTGTAGCGGCGGTTTTTCTTGGCGTTGCCCACCATGACGCCCACAGTTTCCTCCCGGCCCACGATGACCAAAAGCTCTCTGGCCCGGGTGATGGCGGTGTAGAGAATGCTGCGGCTGAGCAGGTACGGTGAGCCGTTCCACGCTGCCAGCACCACCGCCCGGTACTCGCTGCCTTGACTTTTGTGCACCGTCATGGCGTAGGCCGGTTCCAGTTCATTCAGCTGGGTAAAGTCGTACTCCGCCACTTTGTCATCAAACAGGACGGTCAGGGTTTCCGCGCCGGTATCGATGCTCTGAAGAATACCTACGTCGCCGTTGAAAATCCCCGCGCCAACCATGCTTCCATCCGTTTTCTTCCAAAGAATGTCGTAATTGTTGTGAATCTGCATCACCCGGTCGCCCTCCCGGAACAGGTAGTCGCCGAAGGCCCGCTCCTTTTTCTCCGGGGCAGGCGGGTTCAGCGCCGCCTGAAGCAGCCGGTTCAGGTTCACCGTGCCCACCGCCCCCTTACGGGTGGGGGAAAGCACCTGAATCTGGTCGGCGGGAATTCCCATTTTCTGGGGCAGCCGCACAGCGCACAGATCCCGAATCAGACTGCACACCGCCTCTTCGTTATTTCTGCGCATAAAGAAAAAGTCACTGGTGACGCACCTCAGGTCCGGCATTTCCCCATGATTGACCCGGTGGGCGTTCATGACGATCAGGCTCTGCTGGGCCTGCCGGAAAATCTCCGTCAGATGCACGGTAGGCAGAACCCCGCTTCTGAGCATATCTCCAAAGGGGAAGCCCGGCCCCACCGGGGGCAGCTGGTCGGGGTCGCCCACCAGAATCAGCCGCTTGCCCTGGGGGATGGCCCTCAGCAGGCTGTGCAGCAGCTGTACGTCCACCATGGACATTTCATCCACGACCACCGCATCGCACTTTAAAGGATTTTCCTCGTCCCGGGCGAAGAACATCTTCCCCGTAGCCGGGTCAATGCCCGCTTCCAAAAGCCTATGGATGGTGGAAGCGTCCTCGCCGGTGACCTCCGAGAGCCGTTTTGCCGCCCTGCCGGTGGGGGCTGCCAGCAGGCAGCGCAATTGCATTCTTCCAAGAAGTTCCAAAATTCCATTTAAAATGGTGGTTTTTCCTGTGCCGGGGCCGCCGGTAATCAACAGGAGGCCGGAGGTCGCCGCCTCCCGGATGGCTTCCAGCTGCTGGCCCGAATAGTCGATCCCGCTGTCATGCGCAACGGAACGGATGAGTTTATCCAGATTTTTCGGCGCCGGGAAGGTGTTCCCCGCGAATTCCAGCAGCCGCCGGGTGGATTCTGTCTCCGCTTCATACAGCCGGGGAAGATAGATCACCGTGATACCCGCCAGTGCGTCCCGGTTCAGTCTGTCCGCTTCCAGCAGACGCTCCAGCGCCTGTCTGACCGCGTCCTCCTCCACATGCAGCAGCCGCGCCGTGGCGGCAGCCAGCTTGTCCTCCGGCAGAAAACTGTGCCCGCCAGTGAGATTGTAGTTCAGTTCAAACTGAACCCCGGCTTCCACCCGCCGGGGATCGTCTCCCGCCACGCCCAAATCAATGGCGAACTGATCCACTGCGGCAAAGTCGGCCTCCAGTTCCTCGTCCATCAAAAGGTAGGGATCGTCATACAGAAGCTCTATGGTGCTGTCGCCGTAGCGCTTGTACGTACGCACCGCCAGCTCCGCCGGCAGGTGGTGCAGGGCAAAGAATTCCATGATCTGCCGCATGCCCACCTGAAGGCGGAATTCTTCCCCAATGGCCCGGGCCTTTTCCCGGGAAATCCCGGCGACCTCCGCCAGCCGCTCCGGCTCCCGCTCCATGACGGCAAGGGTCTGATCTCCGAACCGCTCCACAATCCGCGCCGCCATTTTCGGGCCGATGCCCTTGATGACCCGGCTGGACAGGTAATTCAGGATTTCCATGGTGGTCTGGGGCATGAGCCGCTCCAAAAATTCCGCCTCGAACTGACGCCCGTAATTCGAATGATTGCTCCACTTGCCCGTGACCATCAGCCGCTCGCCCACGGCGGGCAGGGGGATGGTGCCCACCACCGTCACCGTCTGTCCGCCGCCCACGTTCAGCCGCAGAACGGCGTAGCCGTTTTCATAATTCTGATATACCACGGCGCTGACCGCGCCCTGAAGAATCTCCAGTTCCTGTTCCCCCAAATCTCTCTGCCTCCCATTCCAGCCGTTCCAGCAAACCTTCCCGGCCGCAGCTTTCCGTATCTTCCGTCTGCCCATCCTCCGTGACCGCAAGGAAAGGACAGTTCACCAGTCCCAGCCCCCGCAGCCAGCGATAGCGGCGGCGGATGCCTTCCGCCGGCGTACCCATATACACCAGCGCGCAGCCCCGCAGTCCCGGCAGCAGCCAGCCCAGTGCCGCCCACAGGGCGCTGAGTGCGCCGTAGGCCGCCAAGGTTCCCAGCAGCACATACCATCCCATGATACCACCTCGGGAATATCCTATGCCGCCGGAGGTGTTTTGTGACATTTTACACCACTTTCCCCCAAAAGAAAAGAGGGCAGTTTGATCTTTTGTGAACAAAGTGGAAACAATTGTCCTTAACCGCCTGCCGCTGCGAAAAGATTCGCAGATTGTCCTTGCATTTTGACGGTAAAAAAGCTATAATATAGCATATATTGAGTGACCGTGGAGGAACCATGAAATTTATCGCACTGCTGGTGTGGGTCGGTCAGTTCGGCTTTTCTGTCATCTTCCCCACCGTATTTTTTCTGCTCGTCGCCGTGTGGCTTCGGGGCAAATTCGGATTTGGTATGTGGATCGTGGCGGTTTTCGGCGTTTTGGGCATTCTCACCAGCATCAGCACCACCCGTTCCTGTCTGCGTTCCCTGCGCAAGGCGGCAGAGGAAGCCGGCGGCAAGAAAGAACACCCCATCAGCTTTAACGACCACACCTGATTTATGAAGAAGGAACCTGTCCCATGAAATTACAACCTGCTTCCCGTAAGGAGCTTTCCCGCATCGCCCTGGGCACACTGGCCTGCGACGGCGTGATGATCGCCGCTCTGTTTGTGCTGAGTCTGGTTGGCATCGGCACCTTTGACGTTTTCCGTATCCTGCTGGGTGCCGTCTGCGGCTCCGTGGTGGCAATTGCGAATTTTGCAATCCTGTGCCTGACGGTGCAGAGCGCCGTGGAGATCGAAAACAAGAAGAAAATGAAGGCCCGCTTCCAGCTCAGCTACAATATCCGCCTGATCCTGCAGGCAGGCTGGGTGGTGCTGTGCTTCCTGCTGAAGCCCATCCACTTTGTGGCGGGCGCGGCCCCTATCCTGTTCCCCAACGTGGTGATCTTCTTCCTGCAAAGCCGGAACAAGCTGTTCCCCTCCGGGCAGACCCCGGCATCCCCGGCAAAGCCGGTATCCGACGAGGACGAGCCGGAAGATACCCTTGGTACCTTTGAAGTTTAACAATCGGTAAAGAATGAGGTGATTGTGTTTTATGGAAGTATCAATCAACGGCGCGCGAATCCTTGCAACCTTTGAAAATGTTCCCATTTTCGGCACGGTGCAGATCACCCAGACCCTTGCGGTGTCCTGGCTGGTCATGCTCATCATTTCCGCCATGTGCATCTGGCTGGGCTCCAACCTGAAGGTCACGGGCATCTCCCGGAAGCAGGCGGTGGCAGAGATGGTCTACACCTCTCTGGTGAACTTTGTCCGGGGCAACATGGGCCCGGAATTTGACCGCTACATCCCGCTGGTGGGCACCATCTTTGTCACGAGCGTAGTCTCCAACCTGATTAGCCTTTTGGGCATCTGGAGTCCCACCGCCGACCTGATGACAGAGCTTGCCTGGGGTCTGGTGGTGTTCGTTCTGATTACCTACCACAAGATCAAGGCCTCCGGCATCGGTGGGTATCTGAAGGGCTTTCTGGAGCCGATCTTCATCCTGCTGCCCATCAACATCATGAGTGAGTGCTTCACCCCCGTGTCCATGGCCTGCCGTCACTTCGGCAACATTCTGTCCGGCACGGTCATCGGCACTCTGATCTACGCGGCCCTCACCGCCGCCAATACGGCCCTGTTCCACGTTCTCGGCTCCAACCTGTACGTCGGCATCGTTGTGGCAATCGCCGGCGGGGCGCTGATCGTACTGGGCCGCAAGCGCAAAAAGAAGCTGCCCTTCATTGTCGGCATCATCGCCGCGGTGCTGGGGGTTCTGGGCCTTATCACCACTCTGGGCGTCACCTTCCCCTGGCTGACCATCGGCATTCCCGCCATTCCCAGCCTGTACTTCGACTGGTTCGGCGGCTGCATTCAGGCCTTCATTTTCTGCACGCTGACCACTCTCTTCATCAAACAGGCCGCCGGGGATTGACCCAACCGGCCATTTGAATAAAAAGTCAATCATTTTAGGAGGAAAATAGTATGGAAATTCTGGCTAAAGGCATTGCTCTGGCAGGTTGCGCCATCGGCGCCGGTCTGGCTCTGATCGCAGGTATCGGCCCTGGTATCGGCGAAGGCAACTGCGCCGCCCGGGCCTGTGAAGTCATCGGTCGGAACCCCGAGTGCAAGGGCGACGTGACCAGCTCCATGATTCTGGGTATCGCTCTGTCCGAGACCACCGGTATTTACGGCTTCGTCACCGGCCTGCTGCTGATCTTCGTGGCTCCCGGTATGTTCATGAACTATCTGGGCTGATTCCGGCATTCTACCATTTAATTTACGCCGGAAGGAGGCAACGCAATGGATACCCTTTACCAGTCCTTAGTGACGGTAAACCCCGTGACCCTGATCGCCCAGATCTGCAACCTGTTCATTCAGCTGCTGATTGTGAAGATCTTCTTCCTGGATAAGATCAAGGCCATCCTGGACCAGCGCCGGGAAGCTGCCGACAAGCAGATCACCGAGGCGGAAACCGCCAAATCCGAAGCGCTGGCCATCAAAAAGACCTACGAGCAGAATATGCAGGAGGCGAAGGCAAAGGCAGATGATCTTCTCATGAGCGCCCAGCGTACCGCCAATTCCCGCAGTGAGGAGATCATCGCCCAGGCACAGCAGCAGGCCGCTCAGATCAAGTCCAAGGCCGCTGCCGATATTGCGCTGGAGAAGAAGAAGGCGCTCAACGAGGCCAAGAACGAGATTTCCGACCTTGCCATGGCAATCGCCGGCAAGGTGGTGGCCCGGGAGCTGAACGCCGGCGATCAGGCGGATATGATCGACCGCTTCATTGACGAATTGGGTGATAACGTATGACGGAAGTTGGAAATGTCTACGGCGAATCCCTGTACGAACTGGCGAAAGAGGAATCTCTCTCCTCCCAAATCGGGCAGCAGCTGGCCGCTCTGCGGGAAGGCTTTCGTCAGGAGCCGGATTTTATCCGTCTTCTTTCCTCTCCCAACCTGACCAAAGCCGAACGCTGCCAGATCCTGGACGACAGTTTCCGGGAGAAGGTGCACCCCTATGTGCTGAATTTCCTGAAAATTCTCACGGAAAAGGGCTATATGCGCCATTTCGGCGACTGCTGTGAGGCCTATACCCAGCACTTTGATCAGGACAACGGCAATCTGCGGGTGACCGCCGTCACTGCCGTGGCACTGTCGGAAGCACAGAGTGCCAAAATCACCGAAAAACTGAACCGAATCACCGGCAAGCACATCATTCTGCAAAACCGGATCGATCCCGCGGTCTTGGGCGGCGTCCGCCTGGACTATGACGGTCAGCGGCTGGACGATACCGTGTCCCACCATCTGGACGCGGTGCGGGAGCTGCTGAGCAAAACCGTACTCTGACGAGAAAGCAGGGACTGTATGGAACTGAGACCCGAAGAAATCACAAAAATCATTCGTAGTCAGATCAAAAACTACGAGCACAAAATGGAAGCCAGTGAGACGGGCGTTGTCATTCTGGTGGGCGACGGCATTGCCAAAGCCTCCGGTCTGGACAAGTGCATGTCCGGCGAATTGGTTGAATTCCCCGACGGCTCCTTCGGCATGGCCCAGAATCTGGAGGAAGACACCGTATCCATCACCATTCTGGGCAGCGATCAGGGCATCAAGGAGGGTGACACCGTCAAGCGTACCGGCCGTGTCGTGTCCGTCCCCGTGGGCGCTGGGCTCATTGGCCGTGTTGTGAACGCCTTGGGCGAGCCCATCGACGGTAAGGGCGCCATCGAAGCAGAGGGCTACCGGGCCATCGAAATGCCCGCCCCCGGCATCATCGAGCGTCAGCACGTCTCCCGCCCCCTGCAGACCGGCATCAAGGCCATCGACTCCATGATTCCCATTGGCCGGGGCCAGCGTGAGCTGATTATCGGCGACCGCCAGACCGGTAAGACCACCATCGCCACCGACACCATTCTGAACCAGAAGGGCAAGAACTGCATCTGCATCTACGTTGCCATCGGTCAGAAGCGTTCCACAGTTGCGCAGGTTGTAGAAAGCCTGACGGCAGGCGGCGCCATGGACTACACCATCGTGGTTTCCGCTACCGCTTCCGAGCTGGCCCCCATGCAGTATATCGCCCCCTACGCAGGCTGCACCATGGGTGAATACTTCATGCATCAGGGCAAGGATGTACTGGTGGTCTATGACGACCTGAGTAAGCACGCGGTGGCCTATCGTGCCATTTCTCTGCTGATTCGCCGTCCCCCCGGACGGGAAGCTTACCCCGGCGACGTGTTCTACCTCCACTCCCGTCTGCTGGAGCGGGCGGCACAGCTGTCCCCCGAACTGGGCGGCGGTTCTCTCACCGCGCTGCCCATCATTGAAACGCAGGCAGGCGATGTTTCTGCCTACATTCCCACCAATGTCATTTCCATCACCGATGGTCAGATCTTCCTGGAAACCGAGCTGTTCAACTCCGGCGTTATGCCCGCCGTGAACCCCGGCATCTCCGTGTCTCGTGTTGGCGGCGACGCCCAGATCAAGGCCATGAAGAAGGTGGCAGGCTCCCTGAAGCTGCTGTACTCTCAGTACCGGGAGCTGCAGAGCTTTGCCCAGTTCGGCTCCGATCTGGACGCGGACACCAAGTCCCGTCTGGCTCTGGGCGAGCGCATCGTGGCAGTGCTGAAGCAGAAGAACGGTTCTCCCAAAGAAGTGGCGCAGCAGGTGTGCATCATCTACGCCGTCACCCACGGCTATCTGAATTCCATCGCCGTGGAGGATGTTCCGGAGTTTGAGAAGCGGCTGGAAGAGCACATGGATAACTACCATGCCGATGTGCTGGAAGCTATTCGTACCACCGGCAAGCTGGAAACCGAAACCGAAGCCGCGCTGAAGGCCGCTCTGGACGAGCTGGTGGCTCAGTTCACGGCATAAGGAAGGAGGGTTTCCCATGGCTGGCGTTTCCACCAAGGAAATCAAAAACCGTATCCGAAGCATGGAAAGCACCAAGCAGATCACGAAAGCCATGGAAATGGTCGCTGCTTCCAAGCTTCGCCGCGCCCAGGCGCAGATCGCCAATTCCCGCCCTTATTTTGAAATTCTGCGGGATACCATCGAAACTATCACCCGCTCCAACCGGGACTTTTCCTCCCCGTACCTCAAAAAACGGGAGGGCAAGAAGGTCCTGTACGTGGTCATTGCGGGCGACCGGGGCCTTGCCGGCGGCTATAACAGCAATGTGTTGAAGCTGGTCTATTCCCAGATTCAGGATAAGGAAGCCACCGTTTTGCCCATCGGCAAGAAGGCCGTGGACAGCTTCAAGAGTAAGGGCATTCCCGTTCTGACGGATTCCTACGCGGAGGCCGCTTCTGTGGGCATCGGCGACTGCTTCTCCATCGCCAAGCAGCTGTGCAAAGCGTTTTTGGACGGGCAGTACGATGAAGTGTACGTGGCTTACACCGACTTCGTGTCCATGCTGGCCCAGTCCCCCGACTTTATGAAGCTGCTTCCTCTGGAAAAAACCGAGACTACGCAGGCAGAGCCGCCCCGCCGCTGCGACACCCTGTATGAGCACCCGGCGGAAGAGGTCTTTGCCGCCATCGTTCCCGAATATCTGGGCGGCGTGCTGTATGGCGCGCTGTGCGAGAGCCGGGCCTCCGAGCAGGCCGCCCGCCGCTCCGCCATGGATTCCGCCACCCAGAACGCTGACGATATGATCGCCGACCTGAGCCTGAAGTTCAACCGGGCACGTCAGGCCGCCATCACTCAGGAGATCACTGAGATCGTCGCCGGTTCCTGATCGGAACCACATATTCCATTTGAGAGTCCCTCAAACAAAGGAGTTGAATCCCCAATGGCCAACAACAAAGGAACCGTGATCCAGGTTCAGGGTCCTGTTCTTGACATTCGTTTCCCGGATGACCAGCTGCCAAAGCTTCTGAACGCCATCGAAATCCCTCTGGGTGATCGGGTCATCGTGGCGGAGGTTGCCCAGCACATCGGTGACAACGTGGTGCGCTGTGTCGCCATGTCCTCCACCGACGGCCTGCAGCGGGGCGTGGAAGCCACCGACACCGGCGCGCCCATCTCCGTACCCGTAGGCGATCAGTGCCTCGGCCGCGTCTTCAATCTGCTGGGTCAGCCCATCGACAACAAGCCCGCCGTGGAAGGCGACGACCGCTGGCCCATCCACCGTCCCGCTCCCTCCTATGAGGAGCAGCAGCCTGCTACCGAGATCCTCGAGACCGGCATCAAGGTCATTGACCTGATCTGCCCTTACGCCAAGGGCGGCAAGATCGGTCTGTTCGGCGGCGCAGGCGTGGGCAAGACCGTTCTGATTCAGGAGCTGATCTACAACATCGCCACCGCCCACAACGGCTACTCCGTGTTCACCGGCGTCGGCGAGCGTACCCGTGAGGGCAACGACCTCTATAACGAAATGACCGAATCCGGCGTTATCGCCAAGACCGCCATGGTCTTCGGTCAGATGAACGAGCCGCCAGGAGCCCGTATGCGGGTGGGCCTGTCGGGCCTGACCATGGCAGAATACTTCCGTGATGTGAAGCATCAGGACGTGCTGCTGTTCATCGACAACATTTTCCGTTTCACTCAGGCTGGTTCTGAGGTGTCCGCGCTGCTGGGCCGTATGCCCTCCGCCGTTGGCTACCAGCCCACGCTGGCTACTGAAATGGGCGCGCTGCAGGAGCGTATCACCTCCACCAAGAACGGCTCCATCACCTCCGTTCAGGCGGTCTACGTCCCTGCCGACGACCTGACCGACCCCGCCCCCGCCACCACCTTTGCCCATCTGGACGCCACCACGGTTCTGGACCGCGGCATCGCCTCCCTGGGCATTTACCCCGCCGTTGACCCTCTGGACTCCACCTCCCGGATTCTGTCCCCGGAGATTGTGGGCAAGGAGCACTACGAGACGGCCCGTGCCGTGCAGGGCATTCTTCAGCGCTATAAGGAATTGCAGGATATCATCGCCATCATGGGCATGGACGAGCTGAGTGAGGAAGACAAGCTCACCGTCAACCGGGCCCGGAAGGTGCAGCGGTTCCTGAGCCAGCCCTTCCACGTTGCCGAGCAGTTCACCGGCTATCAGGGCAAGTATGTGCCCCTGAAGGAGACCATCCGCTCCTTCCAGGAGATCATCGACGGCAAGCACGACGATATTCCCGAGTCCTACTTCCTGTTCGCCGGCTCCATCGACGAGGTGGTTGCCAAGTACCGGGGCGGTGAGAAGGCATGACACCCTTCCACCTGAAAATCGTCACCCCCGACGGTCTGATTTTTGACGGTCAGGCCGAGGAGCTGATTGTCCGCACCACCGGCGGCGACGTGGCCATTCTGGCCCGCCACATGGACTATGTGGCCCCGCTGGGCATGGGCCGGGCAACGGTAGTCTCCGGCGGACAGCGGCGCAATGCCGCCTGCATCGGCGGTATGCTCAGCGTCTCCGGCGGTGAGGTTACGCTGGTACCCACCACCTTCGAGTGGTCGGACAAGATCGATGTGGAGCGTGCCGAGGCCGCTTACCAAAGGGCCGACAAGGTGCTCCACGACGAGAACGCCTCCCAGATGGATCTGAAGCTGGCGGAAGCCAAACTCCACCGGGCGCTGGTCCGAAAGAGCGTCGCGTCCTATAAGTAAATCTTATCCCGGCAGTCGACTGACTGCCGGGATTCGTTTATTCCATTGCAGCATTTCGAATCACCATATGGATGTGATCTTCCCACTCGCCGTTGATTTGCAGGTAGCGCTTTGCCAGTCCCTCGTTTTCAAAGCCATTCTTTTCCAGCACCCGTAAGGACGCCCGATTTCTCGGCATGACATTGGCTTCGATCCGATGAAGTCGCAATTCCTGAAAGGCGTATTCCACCATCATGGCAACCGCCATGGTCATATACCCTCTGTTGCAGTACGCGCTGTCCAGCTTATATCCGAGGAACGCGGACTGAAATGCGCCCCGGATGATATTGTTCAGTCCGATCATGCCGATTATCCGCTCCGGTTCGCGGGCGGGCTGGATATAAAACCGCGCTGACGTGCCCGCCTTCCGTTCCTGCGCTTCCTTCTCCAGCAGGGCCGCCTGATACGCCATCGTAAAAAAGGCTTCTTCCCGCCCCGGTTCATAGTCCCGCAAAAATTCCCGGTTCCGCCGGTAATAGTCCGCCACCGCATTCGCCAGCTCCGGCGCTGCCGGAACCAGCCGTATCCAACTGTTCTCCATATCAACTTTCTCCATAATAATCCACATCCAGAATCAGATTGTTGATTCGGGTGAATTGCTGCACCCGCTCCCCAATCTCCTTCCGGATTTCCGGGGTTATCTCCAAATCGCTTCCGTCAATGGAAATCAATTTCTTAGTGGATGCGTCGTAGGCGGCGTTTCCGTAGATCCAGCTGCCGTTGGAGAAGGGGACGAAGCCATCGTACCGCTGGTCAAAAGCGTCGCTGCCGATGTAATCATAGGGGCTGTCGATGCCCAGCAGGTTCAGCACCGTGGGCAGAACGTCGGAGGTATTGAGCACCTTGTCCACTTCCATTGGCTCCAATCCCGCGCTCCAGATAAAGCAGGGGGTCTTTTCCAGCAGCAGCTTATTGTCCACCCCGGACAGCTCCAGCAGGGCCGCCTCATTCTTGTAGCCGTAGGTGTAGTGGTCGGTGACGCCGATGATCACCGTGTTTTCCAGTTCTCCCTTTTCTTCCAGTTCCGCCATCAGGCGGGCAAACAGGTCGTCCACCAGCTTGGCTTTCAGGTAAGCGCAATCGGTTTCCTCGTTGCCGGTGAGGCCCTTGAATTCCGGGTATTTTTTCAGGCCCCAGTAGCTGAGAACCTCGTTATACTTGTAGCTCAGGTGGGCAGATCGTGTGATGATAAAATTCATCCGTTTCCCTTCCCGGAAGAATTCGCTGTTCAGCCCCTCGTTGTCAAACAGCAGCTGGTCGTCGTACAGCAGCTTTTTTGCCGCGTCGGAGGACATTCCTTTCAAATAATCCGCGTAACTGACGTAGGCCTCATAGCCCATGGCTTCCGAGAACACCCCACGGCTGTAGAAGCTGGGGCTGTTGTAGTGGAATTCCTTCGCGCTGTAGCCCTGCTCCCGCAGCAAGTAAGCCAGGGACTGCCGGAAATCGTTGGTCACGTAGTCAAAGGCGTAACCGCCCTGGCTGCTCAGGAACGAGCCGGTATTGATGCAAAATTCCGTGTTAAATGTGCGGATTCCGCCGTAGACGGGAGTATAGAATCTTGTAAAATTGATCCCCTCTGCCATCAGACGGTTCAGGGTGGGGGTGTACTCCCCCAGCATCCAGTCGTCCATGGACTCCATCAGCACCAGTACCACATTTTTCCCCGCCAGCAGGCCGGTCATGGCATTTTCCGCCGGCTTGTCCTTTTGGGCAAAATAGGCGTCGATTTCCTGATGTCCCGCTTCCTGGGCCTGCGTATAGGCGGGGGTCAGGGGGTACATGGCGTTGGCGTAAATGTCCTTGCACAGGGTCTGATACAGGCCGCAGACCTGATAGAGCCTGTGGGTGTTGAACAGGTTCTCATAGGCGGCCTGCGCAGACTGGGCACGGCCATAATCAGAGCCGGCGTATTTGACACCCTCATCCTGCTCAAACACCGTCTGCGGCAGCAGATACGCCCCAGACGCCGAAGCAGCGCAC
The DNA here is from genome assembly GCA_034113565.1 of Faecousia sp. Lineage (GTDB taxonomy): Bacteria > Bacillota > Clostridia > Oscillospirales > Oscillospiraceae > Faecousia. The sequence goes on along the minus strand of JAXEXE010000075.1, from coordinate 50,338 downwards.
AGGAGAACTGACACCAGTGCCAAACGCCAGTTGCAGCGCCACCGGGGAAACATCCAGACAAGCGCCACCCCAATCCCAATCAGGCCGATTACGCCCAGCCACCATGCGAGCGGATAGCTGAGCAGAACGGAAGCGTAATCCGCTCCCTCAGAGGCATACCGGAAATCCGACAGCCACATCATTTCCCCAAAGAGGATATAATAGCCGGTCTGGACGATGGCATACACTGTAATCAAGCCATACAGCGAAGCGTACACAATTCTTCCCGCCTTCGCGGGCAGCAGCCGGACAATTGCGCTCAGCAGCACCGCCCACAATGCGCCGAAGGCCAAAGGCCACAGCTGGGCGGCGGAACCGTCCTTCGGTTTCCAGGACAGAAAGAAAAACGCGAACAGTTCTACAAGAAAAAAAGACACCGGCAGCAGCCAGAACGGAGCTGTCCGCCTCCTTGCGCCCTTTTTTACGGCAGTTTTTTCATATATTCCCACGCAGGATCGCTCCTTTTACAAACTCCACCACATTGTAGCACAAAAAGCCCCGGGTGTACACTATTGATTTTCTTGGAATCAGACAATTTTCATAAAAAATATATTTCCCTCTTGTAAATTCTCCCAAATTGACGTATACTTACCGTATATTTCTGCAAGAAAAGAGGCACCCATATGGAACTGATGACTGTTCGCGAGCTGTTCAAGAACACCGAAAAATATGCCGGTCAGGAAGTCCGGATCGGCGGCTGGGTTCGCAACAAGCGCCCCAGCAAGCAGTTTGGCTTTATCGTCCTGAACGACGGTACTTATTTCACCCCCGTGCAGGTGGTGTATAACAATACTCTGGTGAATTTTCAGGAGATCTCCAAAATCAATGTCGGCGCCGCGCTGATCGTCAGGGGCACCGTGGAAATGACCCCCGATGCCAAGCAGCCCTTTGAGATTCAGGCCGCCGAGATTGCCGTGGAAGGCCCCTCCACCGGAGACTATCCCCTCCAGCCCAAGAAGCACTCCATGGAATACCTGCGCACGATTCCCCATCTGCGGCCCCGGGCCAACACCTTCCAGGCTGTGTTCCGCGTCCGTTCTCTGGCAGCGATGGCGATTCACCAGTTCTTCCAGGATCGGGACTTTGTGTATGTCCACACCCCCCTCATCACCGGCTCCGACTGCGAGGGCGCAGGTGAAATGTTCCAGGTCACAACTCTGGACCTGAACAACGTTCCCAAGACCGAGGACGGCAAGGTGGACTACTCCAAGGACTTCTACGGCAAGCCCACCAACCTGACGGTGTCCGGTCAGCTCAACGGCGAGACCTTCGCCATGGCCTTCCGCAACATCTACACCTTCGGCCCCACCTTCCGTGCCGAAAACTCCAACACCACCCGCCACGCCGCCGAGTTCTGGATGATCGAGCCGGAAATCGCCTTTGCCGATCTGGAGGACGATATGCGTCTGGCAGAGGACATGATTAAGTATATCATCTCCTACGTTCTGGAACACGCTCCCGAGGAAATGGCTTTCTTCAATCAATACCTCGACAAGGGCCTGCTGGACCGGCTGCACAATGTTCTGCACAACGACTTCGGGCGGATTACCTACACCGACGCCGTGGCCCTGCTGGAGCAGCACAACGATCAGTTCGAGTACCCCGTCCACTGGGGCACCGACCTACAGACCGAGCACGAGCGGTATCTGACTGAGGTGGTGTTCAAAAAGCCCGTTTTCGTCACCGACTATCCCAAGGAGATCAAGGCCTTCTACATGAAGCTGAACCCCGACGGAAAGACCGTGGCAGCGATGGACTGCCTGGTGCCCGGCATCGGCGAGATCATCGGCGGCAGCCAGCGTGAGGACAACTACGATATCCTCAAAAACCGAATTGCGGAGCTGGGCATGAAGCCGGAGGACTACGACTTCTATCTGGATCTGCGCAAGTACGGCTCCGCCCGTCACGCGGGCTTCGGTCTGGGCTTCGAGCGCTGCGTCATGTACCTGACCGGCATCGGCAACATCCGCGACGCTATTCCCTTCCCCAGGACCGTGGGCAACTGCGAACTGTAAGAGAACAAACAATCCCCCTGATTCTGCGGAATGCAGAATTGGGGGGATACCTTTTGATATCATCGAATCAGCCAGCGATAACAGTCACGGTATCACCTATCATTGCCCATTCTCCTTGGCGGTGTTGATGGAGGCAATCAGGATGCGCCTAATCGTGCCGCATTGCGTATAGAGGTCTGCGGCAATATCCCTATTCAAAATATCAGACTTCACAAATAGCTCCAGCCAATACTCTGTTTCATAGCATTCTTTCAATGCGATTTGCAATTTAGCAATGAAATCCGGCTTTCCATGCGCATAATTTGCTTCACGGATATTCGCTCCGATGGAAGTTGCACTGCGCTCCAGCTGATTCACCAATGAATAATGGCCCTTGATTGTTTCGGTCAGCTTAATAACCTTGACCGCAAAATCGGTTGAAATATCTCGAAGTTTTGATTCTGACATAGGAATACCGCCTTTCTCACAAGGATTATACCGTAAGGGAGCGGGATTGTGAAGTGAAATATTTTGCTGGCGCAAAATGTGAAATAATGCTCTTTGGCATTGTGAAATTTTCCGCTGACGCGGAAAGTGAAATGAAATAAATCCACTCACGCCCGCAGGCATTTCACATTGCAAAGCAATATTTCACGCCCGTAGGGCATTTCACAAATCCCGCAGGGATTTATTTCGTTGAAAAAAGAACCCTTTGCTAAAAGCAAAGGGTTCTTTTTTCTGGAGCGGGTGACGGGGCTCGCTGCTGTTTGCTTCGCAAACATAAAGAGTCACCGCCGTCCAGCCGGCGGTGATTGACAGTCCACCGGACTGTCAAATTTGATCGTTCGAGCCTGGGAAAATTGCAAAAAAGAAGCAGACGCTTTCGCATCTGCTTCTTATGGAGCGGGTGACGGGGCTCGAACCCGCTACCTCCACCTTGGCAAGGTGGCGCTCTACCAGATGAGCTACACCCGCAACGGACATGGCTTATTATACCGAATTTTCAGCTTTTGTCAAGTCCTATTTTCAAAATTATCCATTATTTTCTGTGGGCTGCGTTTCCACTGCGGTGGTTTCCACCGCAGCCGGCTTGCCGGTGCACTCGGGATAGTCGGAATAGTCCCAGACATAGCCGTCCATCTCCTCGTCCGTCTGCTCCCGGAACCGTCCGTTTTCACTGCACCGCAGCAGGTCCACGTGGTAATACTCCTCCCCGTCCAGAAGGATATTCCAGGTCCAGGGTTCCCCGTCCCGGGTGCCGGTGACGGTCATGCAGGTCAGCCCCGCGTCCCGGCACATGGCGGCATAGACCTGCGCGAAGGCCCGGCTGTCGCCGATGCCGTGGCGCAGAAGGCTGTAGGCCGGCGTGATAGAGGTTTCCTGTTTGTAGTCAAAACGCTCCATCAGGAAGGCATAAAGCTGGGAATACTTCTGATAGTCCTCTGCGTCGCCGCTGACGTACAGCACCGCCGAGTCAAAGACCGGCTTGACCTGTGCCTGCATCCTGCGCAGGGAGTCCCGGCTGGTCTGGTAGGAAAAAATCAGCTCCACCACCCGGCTGTCCCCCACGCCGTACTGTTCCTGCGTCACCTTGGGGACTTCCATAATGGTCTCCGGGTGGTCGTTGGCGTAATCCTGCACAAACTGAGAAAAATCCGTACCCTCATACTGGTTCACCAGCAGTACGATACCCGTCTCATAGCCCTCCAGCGCGTTTGCGACGATGGTTCGTGCCTGCGCACTGTCCGCCGCTCTGCGGATGCGCTGAAGCTCCGTGGAATTATGGCGGTAAGCCACCGTGATGGATACGGCAGGCAGGCCGCTGCTGGAACCGATCTCATACTGAATATCCTCCACCGCATAGGCCCCCACCGGATCGCTGTGGGTCACATTGAATACCGCCCGCCGGACGCCGACCTCCAGCGTGTCCTCCGGGTATTCCTCCACATGGATGGCTGCGACCTCCGTGCCGGTAGAAACCAGCTGCTTCAGCGCAGCCAGAAACTCCATATAATTGGCGGCAGCGACGGTATCCGTGTGGAACACCTGTTTCGGCGCCTCATGGGGTGTTACAGACACAAAGCTTCCGTTGAGCCAGCCGCAGCCTCCCAACAGCAGGCACAGTGCCGGAATCAACGGCAGCAGCTTTCGTTTCATGCCACACCCCTCCTTTATAATGCGTTGCGGTGATACCGGCTGAAGCCGTCACCCAGAACCTGATGGGCTTCCTGTACGATCACAAAAGCGGCAGGGTCAATGTCCATGACCAGCTCCTTCAGTTCCGTGATCTGCTGGCGCTTGACGGCAGTCAGCACCACCATCATCTCCTGATGGGTGTAACTGCCCTCGCCGTGGAGGAAGGTCGCGCCCCGGTCCAGACGGTTGTTGATGGCCTCGGCGATTTTCTGATGCTCCCGGGTCATGATGAGGGCCACCTTGGAGTAATCGAAGCGGTACACCACCGCATCCATAACCTTGCCGCACAAAAACACGGTCACGCCGGTGTACAGGGCCTTGTTGAGGTCCCGGAACACGATGCCCGTGATCACCGCCACCATGGCGTCAAAGCACATGGAAATCTGACCGATGGGCACATCCCGGTAGCGCAGCTTCAGCAGCCGCACCACGATGTCCGAGCCGCCGGTGGAAGCCCCGGCAGCAAACACCGCCCCCAGCCCCAAACCGCACAGCACGCCGCCGTACAGGGCGCCGATCAGCGGTTCCGTAGCGGGCATTGGAATCAGGGCAAAGGCATCGATCAGGGCGGAGCTGCATAGCATCCCCGTCAGGGAGCCGAAAAAGAAGCGCTTACCGATTTTCAAGCCGGCAATCAGAAAGAGGGGGAGATTGATCAGCACAGAAAGGCTTCCCACGCTGCCGCCTCCCAGCAGCTCCACCGCCGCCAGTGCCAGACCGGAGATGCCACCGGTGCTGATGTCGTTGGGCAGCAAAAAGCAGGAAAAGCCAAAGGCGAACAGGGCGCTGCCCAGAATCGTTGCGGCAATCCAGCCGCATTGTTTCCACAGGTTTTTCATGTTCAAACCTCAAAGGACTGCTGCTTCTCCGCCGCGTCCTCTTCCTTGAGAAGCGCACCGGCGGAGGGGATGGTCTTGGTGCGGTAGCGTCCTGGATTGGTAATGCCGCTATTTTCCAGCAGCACGGCGTTTTGCAGGACCGCTTTCTTTTTCAGGGTCATCACCGCCACACCCTGCGTATTTCTGGTGGTCTTAGGCAGCAGCTGGGCGGTGGAGAAGATGGCGGCCCGGCCGTCGGAGGAATACAGGGCGATCTGAGCGTCCTCCTCCAGCGCCATGGCGGTCACCAGCGGACTCTTATCCGAGTACGCGCCGGTGAGCTTTCTGCGGTTGGTTTTCGTCTCGTAGGCGCTGAGGGGCACCTTGGCGGCCTTGCCGTTTTCAAAGAAGAACAGCACGAAGCCCTTGTAGTCCCCGCAGAACTGTAGGCTGACCATGTTCTCTCCCGGCTCGAAGCCCAGCTTCTGGGGCAGGTAGTCGCCCAAAAGGGATGCCTTACCGTCGTCAAAGTCGGAAAGGCGTGCTTTGTAGCACTGGAACTTGTCAGTGAACACCAGGAACTCCGCCCGATTGGTGGTTTCCCTCGTGAAGGACAGGCTGTCGCCCTCCTTGAACTTCTGTTCGCCGCTCATGCGCAGGGACTGGGCTGTAATCTTTTTGAGATAGCCTTCCTTAGACACGAACACCGTCACCGGGTAATCGGGCACGGATTCCTCCTCGTCCTCCGGGGCCGACTCGGCGACGTCGTAAATAATCTCCGTCCGCCGGGGCTGACCGTACTTGTCGGAAACCGCCTGCAATTCCTTGATGATGACGTTTTTCAGCTTCCGGGGGCTGTCCAGCGTCTCCCGCATATCGGCGATTTCCTGCTCCAGCTGGGAGATGGTCTTTGTCTGCTTGAGAATGTATTCCTTGTTGATGTTGCGCAGCTTGATTTCAGCGACAAAATTCGCCTGCACCTCGTCGATGCCGAACTCGATCATCAGGTTGGGCACCACCTCGCTGTCCATCTCCGTCTCCCGGATCACCCGGATGGCCTTGTCAATATCCAGCAGAATCCGCTCCAGACCTTTCAGGAGGTGAAGCTTTTCTTCCTTTTTCCCAATCTGGAAGAACAGCCGCCGCTTGATGCAGTCGGTGCGCCATGCCGTCCACTCGTCGAGGATTTCCCCAACACCCATGACCCGGGGCATACCGGCAATGAGAATGTTGAAGTTGCAGGGGAAGGAATCCTGCAGCGTGGTCATACGGAACAGCTTCTGCATCAGCTTGTCCGGGTCAACGCCCCGTTTCAGATCGATGGTCAATTTCAGACCGCCCAGGTCGGTTTCGTCCCGCATATCGGCGATTTCCCGGATTTTTCCCGCTTTAATCAGCTCCGCCACCTTGTCCATGATGACCTCCGTAGCGGTGGTGTAGGGAATCTCCGTAATCTCAATGAGGTTGCCCTCTTTGACATAGCGCCACTTGGCCCGGAGTTTGAAGCTGCCCCGGCCGGTAGCATAGATTTCCCGTGTGGCCGCCTCGTCGAACAGCAGCTCGCCGCCGGTGGAGAAGTCCGGGCCGGGCAGGGTCTCCAGAATGTCGTGGTCGGGATTCTTCATCAGGGCGATGGCGGTGTCGCAGACCTCCTTTAGGTTAAAGGAGCAGATATTGGAAGCCATGCCCACGGCGATGCCCTGATTGGCAGACACCAGCACGTTGGGAAAGGTGGTGGGAAGCAGGGCAGGCTCCTTCATGGTAGCATCGTAGTTGTCCACCATGTCCACGGTGTCGCTGTCGATGTCCTTGAAAATCTCGCCGCAGATGGGGTCCAGCTTGGCCTCGGTGTAACGGGAAGCTGCGTAGGCCATGTCCCGGGAATAGACCTTGCCGAAGTTACCCTTGGAATCCACAAAGGGGTGCAGCAAGGTTTCATTGCCCCGGGCAAGACGCACCATGGTCTCGTAAATGGCAGCGTCGCCGTGGGGGTTTAACCGCATGGTCTGACCCACAATATTGGCAGACTTGGTTCTGCCGCCGGTGAGCAGCCCCATCTTGTACATGGTGTACAGCAGCTTTCGGTGGGAGGGCTTGAAGCCGTCGATTTCCGGAATGGCCCGGGAGACGATCACCGACATGGCGTAGGGCATATAGTTGATTTCCAGGGTTTCGGAAATCGCCTGCTCCGTCGTAGAGCCGTGCAGGCCCATAACATCATCGGTGTTTACTTTTTTCTTCTTTTCAGGTTCCTTATTCTTTCGTGCCATATTGCACTCCTTTTTCAGTTGACAATTGACAGTTGACAGTTAAGGAGTCCCTTCGGGACAATTCAAAATCATCCTGATTCAGGTCTTTCAATCAACAATTGTTTTATCCATCCCATAGGGATACCATAATTGTCAACTGTCAACTTTACGAAATGTCCGCCAGTTCCAGATATTTGGCGCCGTTTTCGGCGATGAAGTTCTTTCGCTCCTGCAAAGCGTCGCCCAGAAGCACGTCAAAGTAGTGGGCGGTGCGCTCTGCGTCCTCGGGCATGACTTTGATCAGGCGGCGGGTCTCCGGGTTCATGGTGGTCATCCACATCATCTCCGGGTCGTTTTCGCCAAGACCCTTAGAGCGCTGGATGGTCACCTTTTTACCCTCCAAGTCTTTGAGAATCTTCACCTTTTCCTGCTCGTTGTAGGCAAACCAGGTCTTGTCCTTGCAGGTGATCTCAAACAGCGGAGACTCCGCGATATACACATAGCCATCCCGGATCAGGGTGGGGCACAGCCTATAGAGCATGGTGAGAATCAGCGTGCGAATCTGGAAGCCGTCCACGTCCGCATCGGTACAGATGACCACCTTGTTCCAGCGCAGCTGGGACAGGTCGAAGGAGGACAGCTCCTTGGCCTTCTTGCCCTGCACCTCCACGCCGCAGCCCAGCACCTTCATGAGGTCCGTAATGATGGGGCTGGCAAAGATTTTGCTGTAATCGGCTTTCAGGCAGTTGAGGATCTTGCCGCGCACTGGCATGATGCCCTGAAATTCCGCGTCCCGGCTCATTTTCACGCTGCCCAAGGCGGAGTCGCCCTCCACGATGTAGAGTTCCCGGAGACCAGCATCCTTGCTGCGGCAGTCCACGAATTTCTGCACCCGGTTGGCGATGTCGATGGAGCCGGACAGCTTTTTCTTAACGCTTGACTTGGTCTTCTCGGCAGATTCTCTGGCCCGCTTGTTGACGAGAATCTGCTCGGCAGCCTTTTGGGCTTCCTGAGCGTTCTCGATGAACCAGACCTGCAGCTGCTCTTTGAAGAAGGCCGTCATGGCCTCCTGGGTGAACTTGGAGTTGACGCTCTTTTTGGTCTGGTTTTCAAAGCAGCCGATGGTGGAAAAGCAGTTGGTTACCAGCACCAGAGAGTCCTGAATGTCCTGAAAAATGATCTTATTTTCATTTTTCGTGTACTTATTGTTGTCTTTCAGGTATTTGTCAAAGGCCGCAGTGAAGCCCAGACGCACCGCCCGGTCGGGACTGCCGCCATATTCCAGCCAGGAGGAGTTGTGGTAATACTCGATGTGGCTGACCTGCTTGCTAAAACAGAAGGAGGCGGTGATTTTCAGCTTCATCTCGGGACGGTTGTCCGCATCCCGGCCCCGGCGCTCTGTTTCCCAGTAGGTGGGCATGGTAAAGGCGTTGTCCCCCACCAGCTCCTCGATATATTCCCGGATGCCGCCTTCGTAGCAGTATTCCTCTTCCTCGAAGGAGCGCCCCACCTGATTGCGGAATTTGAACCGGACGCCCTTGTTGACCACAGCCTGACGGCGCAGCACGTCCCGGTAGTATTCCACGGGGATGTTGATGTCCGTGAAGACCTCCTTGTCCGGCTTCCAACGGAAGCAGGAACCGGTTTTCTTCCGGTCGGCGGGCTGCTTTTTCAGGCCGCCCACATTTCTGCCCTTTTCAAAGTGCAGGTCGTACCGGAAGCCGTCCCGGCGGATGGTAGCGTCAAAATATTCGGAAGCGTACTGGGTGGCGCAGGAGCCAAGGCCGTTGAGGCCCAGAGAATACTCGTAGTTTTCCCCGTTCTCGCCGTACTTACCGCCGGCGTACATCTCACAGAACACCAGCTCCCAGTTGTAGCGCTTTTCTTTTTCGTTGTAATCCACGGGACAGCCCCGGCCGAAGTCCTCCACCTCCACGGAGAGATCCTCGTAGCGGGTGACGATAATGGTATCGCCGTGGCCTTCTCTTGCTTCATCGATGGCGTTGGAGAGAATCTCAAACACCGCATGCTTGCAGCCCTCCAGATCGTCAGAGCCGAAGATGACAGCGGGACGCTTGCGCACCCGGTCCTCGCCCTTGAGCATGGAGATACTGGAATTTCCGTATTGTTCTTGCTTGCTTTTTGCCATAATCACTTAACCTACCTAAGCATTCCATAGTAAATCCAGATTATTATATGCAGAAAGCGGCAAAAAGTCAAGGAAGGGGGCTGGGTGGACAGCGATGTATCCATCTGGTGGTATTGGAAATGCAAAATGCAGAATGACAAATGCGGAATTGCGGTATTTCCTTCGGAAATAATTGGAATAAATCCGCGAAGCGGATACCTTCATTTTGCATTCCGCGTCATTCTCCCGGGCCGCATATTGACAATAAATCGACCCATACTATGCAAAAAGGAGCTGATTGTATGGAATCCATCTGGCGGGAATCTGCCCGGCTTCCCCAGTATCCCCAGCTGAAGGGGGACATATCCACAGACGTGCTGGTCATCGGCGGCGGCATGGCGGGGCTTTTGTGCGCTTACCAGTTAATGAAGGCGGGTGTGGACTGCATCGTTGCGGAGAGGAAGCGGATTGCTTCCGGCGTTACCCAAAACACCACCGCAAAGCTCACCTTCCAGCATGGTCTCATTTACAGCAGACTTGAAAAGCAGTTCGGGCTGGAAGCCGCAGGGCTGTATTTGCGGGCAAATGAGGAAGCCCTGTCTGAATACCGGGGGCTGTGCGCAGACATTCCCTGCGATTTTTCGGAGCAGAGCCACACCGTCTATTCCCGGCAGGGGGTTCAAAATCTGGAGGACGAACTCGCCGTTTTATCCCGGCTGAACTATCCGGCGGAGCTGGTGAGCGGGCTTCCCCTGCCCTTTCCCACAGCCGGCGGCGTCCGGTTCCCCCATCAGGCCCAGTTTCACCCGCTGAAATTCTTAAGCGGTATTGTCAGGGATTTGACAATTTTCGAAAATACCCCCGTTCAGTCTCTGAGCAAAACGGAAGCCGTCACAGCACATGGCAGAATTCACGCCAATGCCGTGATTGCCGCAACCCATTTCCCCTTCCTGAACAAGCACGGAAGCTACTTTCTCAAGCTGTATCAGCAGCGCTCCTATGTACTTGCGCTGGAAAACGCACCCATTCCCGATGGGATGTATCTGGACGCCCAGGAAAATGGGCTGTCGCTGCGCAGCTGGGGCAATACCCTGCTGCTGGGCGGCGGCGGACACCGCACCGGCAAACAGGGCGGCGGCTGGGCAGAACTGGAAGCCTTTGTGCAGGAGCACTACCCGGATGCGACGATTGTCAGCCGCTGGGCAACCCAGGACTGCATGAGTCTGGACGGGATGCCTTATATCGGGCAGTACAGCGCGTCCACGCCCAATCTCTACGTTGCCACAGGCTTCAACAAGTGGGGCATGACCACCTCCATGGCGGCGGCCCGGATTCTGACCGATCAGATTTGCGGGAAAGATAACCCCTATTCCGTCCTTTTCTCCCCCTCCCGGAACATCCTGCGCCGTCAGCTGGGCGTCAACGCGCTGGAAGTCACCGTCAATCTTTTGACCCCCACCCGGAAACGCTGCCCCCACCTGGGCTGCGCCCTGAAATGGAACAGCCAGGAGCACAGCTGGGACTGTCCCTGCCACGGCTCCCGGTTTTCCGAGGACGGGCAGCTTCTCGACAACCCCGCCACGGGAAATCTGCCGAAGAAATGACAGTAAGTTCCGTTTTTCCTCTTGTTTTTTTCAAACTATCCGGTTATAATATGTCCAGAAATAAATAGGAGGTCATTTTCATGGCTGTTAAAATTGAAAAAAACACCATCATTGGTGACATTCTGGACATCGCGCCTCAGGCCGCGCCCCTGTTCTTCGCCATCGGCATGCACTGCCTGGGCTGCCCCTCCTCCCGGGGAGAGACTGTGGAGGAAGCCTGCATGGTTCACGGCGTGGACTGCGAGCCCTTCCTGGCCCAGCTGAACCACTTCCTGGAGGCTTATGAGGCTTCCGAGGCGGAAAAGAACGCCTGAGTATCACGTATTTTGCAGGAGCGGCGTGTCCGCTCCTGCTTTTTTCGGAGGAACCCTATGAAGCTCCCTCTTTCTGACCGTCTGGCAGCCTGCTGCCGCTTCGTCCATCCCGGCGACCGGGTGGCGGACGTGGGCTGCGACCACGGCTATTTGAGCATTCATCTGCTGCAAGCCGGCATTGCCAGCCATGTCTACGCCGCCGATGTGCGTCAAGGCCCCCTGAGCAGTGCAAAACGGAACGCGGAAACCTACGGTGTGACGGAACATATCGACTTTTTTCTCTCCGACGGGGTGCGGAACCTGCCCCGGGATTTTGACACACTGGTCTGCGCCGGCATGGGCGGGGACACCATGGTATCCATTCTCTCCGCCGCCCCGTGGCTGCAAGGCGGCGGCTACCGCCTGATTTTGCAGTGTCAGAGCAAGACGCCAACCTTACGGCGGTACTTAAGCGAAACCGGCTGGGCGATTTGTGAGGAAACCGTTCTCCGGGACGGACGGTTCCTGTACACCGTGATGGAGGTACTGTGGCAGCCGGAGGCGCCAAGGCTGACAGTGGGACAGCGGTACTTCCCCCCTGCCCTGCGGAAGCATCCAACCCCGGAAACCGCCGCATATTACCATTGGGTAGCGGATGGTCTGCGTCTTGCTGTCCGGCACCGTCCGGATGACGAGAACCGGCAGGCACTCAAAGAACTGGAAGCACTGGAGGAGGCAATGAAATGACGACTGTAGGCGATGTTTTATCTTATGTGGAGACGCTGGCCCCCCGCGCTATGAAAATGGACTGGGACAACGTGGGCCTGCTGTGCGGTGGCAGAAACCGCCCGGTAACGAAAATTCTGGTCGCCCTCGATCCCTTTGAGGATGTCTGCCGGGAAGCGGCCCGGTGGGGCGCGGAACTGATCGTCACTCACCACCCCCTGATCTTCCAGCCTTTGAAATCCGTAACGGACGACACCGCCGTCGGTCGGGCGGTGCAGCTGCTGTGTGCCGAAGGCATCAGCGCCATCAACGCCCACACCAATCTGGACTGCGCCCCCGGCGGGGTCAACGACTGTCTTGCCGCCGCACTGGGACTGCGGGAAATTCAGGTCATCGCCCCTTCCGGCGTGGACGAGCTGGGTACACCTTGGGGCCTTCTGCGGCAGGGTGTCGTGAAAAACCAGCCTCTTTCCGACTTTCTTGCCCATGTGAAAGCCGCCCTGCGCTGTGAGGGTCTTCGCTATGCGGACGGCGGCAGGCCGGTTCATCGGGTAGCGGTCGGCGGCGGGGCCTGCGCTTCGGAACTTATGGACGCGGTGAATGCCGGGTGCGATACCTTTGTCACGGCGGATGTGAAATACAACCAGTTCTGGGATGCCCACGATCTGGGTCTGAACCTCATTGACGCCGGGCATTTTGCCACGGAAAACCCGGTGGTAAGCCTGCTTGCCGCGAAAATTGCCGCGGAATTTCCCGAGATAAGCGTAGAAATCTCCAAAACCCACCGCGACTGCATGAAATTCTTCTGAAACGGGTTGATTTTTTCAAACCAGTCTGCTAAAATAGGTACGCTATTTTTATACTTTAACCAGAAAGGGTAGATATAGAATGTCCGGACATTCCAAATGGCATAACATTCAGAAAACCAAGGGTGCGCAGGACGCCAAGCGCGCGGCTGCCTTTACGAAGATCGCCAAGGAGCTGATCGTGGCTGTGAAGGAGGGCGGCAGCGCCGACCCCGCCTACAACTCCCGGCTGGCCACCGTCATTACCAAGGCCAAGGCCGCCAATATGCCCAACGACAACATCAAGCGCTGCCTTGAGAAGGCTGCCGGCGCCGGCGGCGACAACTACGAGTCCATCACCTACGAAGGCTACGGCCCTGGCGGCGTCGCCGTCATTGTGGAGACCATGACCGACAACCGCAACCGCACCGCCGGTTCCATGCGCCACCACTTCGACAAGTTCGGCGGCAATCTGGGTGCTACCGGCTGCGTCAGCTGGTCCTTTGACAAGAAGGGCGTGCTGGTCATCGACAACTCCGAGGAAGAGCTGGACGAGGACACCGTCATGATGGACGCCATGGACTGCGGCGCGGATGATTTCGAGGCCGAGGACGACTGCTTCACCATTTACACCGATCCCGACGACTTCAACGCCGTAGCCGATGCCCTCACCGCCAAGGGCTACAGCTTCGTCTCCGCCCAGATCGAGATGGTGCCCCAGAACTACCAGAAGCTGGAATCCGAGGAGCAGATTTCCCTGATGGAAAAGCTACTGGACATTATGGAAGAGGACGACGACGTGCAGAACGTCTGGCACAACTGGGAAGAATAAACCCCCAAGAACAGTTACAGCCTCCACCGGCCCAAAGCCTGTGGAGGCTATTTTTACTGTTTGATGCAGGAAATTCCGGAAAACTCTGATGTTACCAAAACGGTGCGTCCTGTTTTGCGCATTGTTTCTTTACTTTTTTGCCCTTCTATGAGATAACAGAATCGTTCTCCGGGGAAACATTCATGAGAAGGTGTGAATCAATATGGAATTTGGCGAAAAACTCAGACAGTCCAGAGAAGCAAAGGGCATGACCCAGCAGAAGCTGGCCGACCGGCTCTTTGTCACCCGTCAGGCGGTATCCCGTTGGGAATGCGGTGCCCGTTATCCCGGGAATTGGTTTTCAACGGGATGCTGCTATGCCTCAGTCTTTTTGGAATCCTGAAATCCTTCCGTCAGGAGGTAACACCCAAAATTGTCGGTCTCATCGGCAGTATCTATTACATTTTAAGTGGCATTCACTATTTTGTAATGCCCAAAATAGCCGGATACGAAATTGTCGGTTTTGGAAGCCTGTGTCCCCTGCTTCTGGTCAGTGGATTCCGGTTTTTGTATGCAGCCATCCTCTGGCAGTTCTTCGCCAATGGCAAAGCACAATTAGAAAAACCGGTGTGTCTGTTTGGACTCTTTTCCATTACCTTTGCGGTTGTGACCGCAATGGTAAATGTTGGCGGTTTATTCCGCGATGGTTTGCTTACACAATTCTTCTATGTATCCTTTGACAGTCTTACGTCAGTCACGGTTCTTTGTGTCATCACGGCTATGACTGCCTATCAGGCGCGGTTGCTGAGTCGTAAGCGAAGGCGGCAGCAGAATATGGTAAACGCTTGAGTATACAACCGGAAAATTCCTCCATAGAAGAAAGGCTTTCCGAAACCGCTCCAGCGGAGCGGTTTCGGAGTACACACGCTTTCTTGATTTTCATAATACACAAAGCGCTCACCGTTTCCAACAGAAAACCTGCCCGTTTTACGCTTAACCGCTTCTATCTCAAAAATACCTCTTTACAAAACGGAAAATCCATGCTATAATCCATCCAGTTCTGGCCCGGTGGTGCAGTCGGTTAGCACGCCAGCCTGTCACGCTGGAGGTCGACGGTTCGAGTCCGTTCCGGGTCGCCAAAAAAGTCATCCGTCTGGATGGCTTTTTTCTATATGAGAACGGATATTTCATTTTTTCGCGTCATCCGGTTTCCTTTTTCTGACTCGAAATAATTGTTAATGAAATTTTTTAGAAATTTTGAAATTTCCTATGTTCTTTTTCTAATTTTTGTGTTATACTTGGATTTGATTATTTTAGCAGAGAGGAGGGGTTTCCTGATGCGTTCTGTCCGGCGCTTTTGGGGGCTTGTGATTGCGATGGCTCTGGTTGTTTCGGCTGCGCTCCCTGCCCGGGCCGCAGAGGAGGAGATTTCCATAGCTGAGGAATCTGCCGCTATGGGCGCGGCATATTACACGGAAGCTTCCTCCGATCCCGATGACCCGGAGATCATAGCCCCCGGCGAAGAGCTGGAGGAGCAAACTGCGCCCACAGAAACAGCGGCTGCGGAGACTGAGCCTGTGGAAACCGAGCCCGAGGAAACAGAAGCCGGGTCGGATCCATTTGACTGGACGGATGTCTACACCCACGAGTTTCCGCTGTACTCTCAGCTGGACTACCCCAACCAACGCTACGGCAACGGAACCGTTGCCACCAGCGGCTGCGGCATTACGTCGCTTGCCATGGTAGCCTCCTATCTGACCGGGCACGCCTATTATCCGGACGAGCTGGCGGATTACTTCGGCGGCTACGGGGAAAACAACGTTCAGCGCTTCGAATACGGCGCCCAGCAGCTCCGCCTGCCTATCCACAAGGCGGACACCGTTCTCGACGTATTCGCCGCCCTGAAAAATGGCGACATAGCCGTCCTGCTGATGGATCATATGTCGATTTTTACGGAGACCCAGCACTTCATCGTGCTGACCGGCATTAACGAGGAAACCGGAAAGATCATGGTTTACGACTCCTACCCGCCCAACTACGAAAAATGGGATTTGAAGCGGGGGTTTGTGGAGGGATTTGAGGAAAAAGATCTGATGCTCGGCTACAACGGCGGCTGGATCTTCAGCGTCCGGGGCATGCCGGAGGTTCCCTTCATTTACACGGAGGAAAAGCCTGATGCGGATCCCAGATACCCCGGCGTGGAACTGACCTGGGAGGAGCAGCAGCTGCTGGCAAAGCTCATCTGGCTGGAGGCCCGCGGTGAATCCAAGGAGGGCCAGCAGGCCGTTGCCGAGGTGGTTCTCAACCGCCTTGTCTCCGGCCAATTCGGCGACAACCTCCATGATCTGATCTACGGCGAGGGCCAGTTCCGAACCACGCCGTTCCTGGACGAAGCAGAGGCCTGGCAAGCCCAGTATGAAGCCATTGATGCGGCTCTGGAAGGCCCCAACATTCTGCCGATGGATGTGATGTACTTCGCCACATACCCGGAAAACGATCAGGTCTGGGGAAGAATCGGCGGACATATCTTCTGCTATGGATAAATACATACGGCAGGCACGTCATGTGCCTGCCGTATTTTTCAGAGATTCCAAAGATTTTATTCCTCTGACAGCGTCACCAGCCGGGGGCTGTGCTCCATGGCAGGGAGGATTTTCTCCAGCAAATCCGACATCTTCAGTCGCAGAGAGGACGTATTGATGCAGGGGTGGCAGCCGAAGAATTCGCCCTTCACTACCTCCGCGTCCATCAACAGTTCCACCTTGTGTTCATGGTCGTTCATCAGGCCCAGCACGCTGACGGAACCGGGGGTAATGTCCAGCAGGGCCTCCATGTCCTCGGCCGAGGCAAAGCTCAACCGGGAGGAGCCGATCTCCTTTGACAGCACACTGGTCTTAAAGTGCTTTTCTCCGGGCAGCATCAGCAGATAGAACTTCGTTTTCTGCCGGTTGCACAGCAGCAGATTCTTGCAGATCACCGCGTTCAGCGTCCGGTCAATTTCTTCACAGGCCTCCATGGTCATGGCAGGCTCGTGGTCAATGCGCTGATATTCAACACCCAGACTGTCAAGCAGATCGTAGCAGCGAATTTCCTTGGCAAGCCGCCCGCCGCAGTCGGCAGGGCGTCCATTTTGCAGTTCCATGTTTCTTTCTCCCTAGTCTTATAACGTTTTTATCATCAGAATGCTCTTGCGGGAGGTTCCGTCCTTCAGGCGGTACGCGTCCGGCACCTCGGCAATCTGTTGGAAACCCATTTTTTCATAGAGACAGCGGGCCCGGTCATTGCCCTCGATGTAGTCCAGCTCCAGGCTGTCCAGCCCCCGCGCCCTTGCCAGCGCAATCATCTCCGTAAACAAGGCCGTTCCGATGCCCAGACCCCAGTATTTCCTGAGCAGTCCGACGGCAACGCTGCCACGATGGCGGGTCTTTATCCGGCGGTTCATGGTCAGCATCGCGTTTCCCGCCAAGCGGCCCTCCACGAAGCAGCAGGGCATCACCTGATCCGGGCTGTTCAGAATGTCATCGATGAACGCCGCCTCGCCAGCCGCGTCCATGGTGCATTCCTCCGGGTAGCGCAGCAGAAAGTCAGTCTCCCCGGCGGTGGTTTTCATGAACGCCGCCATTTCGGCGGCATCGCCGGGCTGGGCGCTGCGGATAACGGCTTCCCGCCCGTCTTTGAGCAGAATTTTCTTTTCTGGAAATTCCATATTTTCACCTCATTTTCGCAGCTGCCAGAAGGCCACAGCGCTGGCAGCTGCAACATTCAGGGAGTCCACCCCGTGATACATGGGGATTTTTACGGTGTAATCACAGCTTGCGATGGTGGTGTCCGTCAGGCCGTCGCCCTCGCTGCCCAGCAGCAGCGCGATTCTTTCCTCCGCCATCAGATTTGGGTCGTCGATGGAGACGGAGTTGTCGCTGAGGGCCAGGGCGGCAGTTTTGAAGCCCAGTGCCTTCAGCTGCTGCATACCCGCTTCGGGCCAATCCCCCGTATAGGCCCACGGAATTTGGAACACAGTGCCCATGCTGACCCGTGCGCTGCGGCGGTACAGGGGATTGCTGCACCCCGGTGTCAGCAGCACCGCATCCATGCCCAGCGCCGCGGCGGACCGGAAAATCGCGCCTACGTTGGTGGGATTCTGGACGTTTTCCAGAACGACCACCCGGCTGGCCTCCCGGCAGATTTCTTCCATTGTCGGCAGCTTCGGCCGCCGCATGGCACACAGAACGCCCCGGGTCAGGTGGTAGCCTGTGAGATTGCACAGCACCTCCTCATCTGCGGTAAATACCGGAATGTCCGGGCACCGGGCAAGAATCTCCCGGGCGGAGCCGTCAATATCCTTGCGCTCCATCAGCAGCGATACCGGCTCACAGCCCCCGTCCAGCGCACGGCATATGACCTTGGGACTTTCGGCAATGAACATTCCCTTTGCCGGTTCAAACCGGTTTAACAGCTGAGCCTCGGTCAGCCGGGCGTACACGTCCAGCGCCGGATCGGAAAAGTCGGTGATCTCCACGATCTTCGCCATACCCTCACCTCTGATTCAAATTTTCCCTATCTTAGCAAACTTGGAGGAAAAAGTCAAAGCCAATGTGATTTCATCACAGAAAACGCGGGGCTCTCGCTGTATAATCAGGGCATAATAAAAGAAAAAGCAAGGAGGACAAGGCAATGTCTGTCATGAAGATTACGAAGGACAATTATCAGGAAGCCGTTTTGAACGCTGACCGGGAGGTTCTGCTGGATTTCTGGGCGCCTTGGTGCGGCCCCTGCCGGATGGTCAGCCCCATTGTGGACGAAATCGCCGAAGAGCGGAAGGATATTCTGGTGGGTAAGGTCAACGTGGACGAGGAAATGGAGCTTGCCGCCCAGTTCCAGGTCATGAGCATCCCCACGCTGGTGGTTCTCCGAAACGGTCAGGTAGTGAGCCGCACGGTTGGCGCCAGACCCAAGGACGCCATTCTTTCCCTGCTGTAACAGTGGCACCGCCTGTCTTCGGATGGGCGGTGCCTTTCTGTTTTCCGAAATGCAGTTAATTTGTATAATTCCGGCTTCAAAAATTATATAAAACGACAAATCTTATTGGCGGCAGAAAAAATCCGGAAAAATTTGTTTACATTTGTGTCGAAATCGGGTATAGTGAACCGCGAACAGAGTAGGAGACCCCGCGTTAAGTGCCACCGGGACGGGGAGTTTGCCCGGAGGACGAAGGATTTTTCCACGATGAGGTCACCGCACCCGCTGTTGCATATGGGATATCCTCCTTTATGTAGCAACGATACTCGGTCGGGCGAAGGCTTCGGCTGCGGACAGGTATGTCCGGTTGTTGCTGCCTTTTCCCACGGGGCAATCGAAATCTGTCATACACTCCCTGACGCCTGGCGCGCCGGGGAGTTTTTGATTCGGCACCCCCGGGGCAGCGACAGGTCAGATGCGTTCGCAATATCAAAAGGAGGAATCTCTATGAACAAATCAACCAGACCCTTTACCACCAAAACCCTCGCCTACTGCGCCCTGCTGGCAGCGCTCAGCGTTGTGCTGGCCCGATTTCTCATCCCCATGCCCAACGTGACCACCCGGTTCTCCATTGAGGCGGTACCCATTTTCCTTGCCGGTATACTCTTCGGGCCCATGGCCGGCGGTCTGGTGGGCTTCAGCGCCGATCTGGTGGGCTGCCTGTTCTCCGGCTACGGCTACAATCCCCTGTTCTGCCTGCCGCCCATTCTGTACGGCATCTTCGGCGGCGTGTTCCGCCGGCATCTGGCGGCAAAGCCCACCCTGCCCCGTCTGGGCCTGTCCTTCCTGTGCCCTGTGATCCTCGGCTCCATCCTGTGGCAGAGCGCCGCGCTGTCCTTTGTCTACAACAGCAAGGGCAGCTTTGCCGCCAGTCTCATTTACTTCCTGTCCACCCGCACCGTCCAGTTCGCCGTAACGCTGGTGCTGGATGTGCTGATTATTTATCTTCTCCTTCGCACCCGGATCTTTGAGCGCATGGGCATCTGGCCCCCCGTCACAAAAGAGAAATAACCTACTCGAAAGGAACGAATCCCCATGAACGCCGCGCAAGCCATAGAATATATCCACTCCGTCTGCTGGAAGGGCAGTATCCCCGGACTGGGACGGACCCAGACCCTGCTGAAAAAGATGGGAAATCCGGAGAAAAAGCTGAAATTTGTCCACATCGCCGGCACCAACGGCAAGGGCAGCACCGCCGCCATGACCGCCTCCATTTTGCGCAAGGCGGGCTACCGGACGGGGCTGTACACCTCTCCTTACATCTACCGCTTTCACGAGCGGATGCAGGTGGACGGCGTGGAGATCTCCGACGAGGAGCTGGCAGAGGTGACGGAATTTGTAAAACCTTTGGCAGACTCCATGGAGGAGTCCCCCACGGAATTTGAGCTGGTTTCCTGCATCGCCTTTGAGTACTTCCATCGGAAGCAGTGCGACATTGTGGTGCTGGAGGTTGGCATGGGCGGCGCGATGGATTCCACCAACGTCATTGAAGTTCCTGAAGTTGCCGTCATTACCAACATCGGCCTTGACCACACGGAATACCTGGGCGACACAGTTGAGAAAATTGCCGAGACGAAAGCCGGTATTTTCAAGGAAAACGGTCATGCCGTGGTGTACCGGGGCGTCCCTTCCGTGGAGGCGGTCTTTGAGCGGATCTGCGCCGAACGAAATGTCAGTCTGAAAAAGGCAGATTTTGATTCTCTGGCGCTGAAATCCCACACATTGGAGGGTCAGGTCTTCGACTGCGGCAACCGGAAAAATCTGGTGCTGCCCCTGCTGGGGGATCATCAGCTGCACAATGCCTCCGTGGTGCTGGCCATTGCCGACACGCTGATCGAGGAAGGCTGGAAGATCACCGAGCAGAACATTTATGACGGCATTCGGGACGTGCGCTGGCCCGGGCGGTTCGATATCGTCTCCCGGCAGCCCCTGTTCATCATCGACGGCGGGCACAATCCCCAGTGCATTGAGGCGCTGGTCAAAAACATTCAGGATTATCTCACCGGCAAAAAGGTCATCGCGCTCACCGGCGTGCTAGCCGACAAGGACTATGCGGATATGTACCGCCCGGTGATGCCGCTGGTTGACCGGTTCGTGTGTATCACGCCCCCCAATCCCCGGAAGCTGGAAGCAGGAGCGCTTGCCCGGTATCTTCGGGAAGCCGATGCGTATGCCGATGCCTGTGAAACCGTTGCGGAGGGTGTCCAGAAGTCTATGGAGCTGGCGGGGGAAAACGGCGTGGTACTGTGCTTCGGCTCTCTGTATTCCATCGGCGCCATCCGGGACGCGCTGGTGGAACTGGGCAGAATCTAATAAAAATGTTCAAAATGTTCAATTTTTATCGAGAAGGCACCGCCTGACGGCGTTGCCAAATATGTGATACTCTAATGAGCAAAGGGGCGGTCAGATGACCGCCCTGTTCCGTTGCTTCACAATTCTTCTGACGCATCGGTCAGATGGGGCGGCGCTTGGTTCCAGCTGCCAGACTGTATGTATTTCCTGTTTTCCAAACCGCACTGGTGGTACAAAAAATCCGCTGCTCCGGCGCAGGCGATTTATTCAGAACTTCCTTACCGACAGTGGTTGACAAAAAACGTCAAATAGGCTATTCTGGTTAAAATTGCCCGGGAGGTTTTTCCATGAAGAAACGTATCCAGCCTATTCTCTACCCATCCTTCTTTTTCTTAATATTTGCCTTTCTGTTTCTCTGGTTTTCCAGGATTCATCCGCTGATCCCCTTCGATGCGGATGACTGGACCTATCTCGGCTATATTCGCCCGGCTGTACCGATTTGGGGTGCGTGGAATCCCTCCAGAGTATTTCCGGAAGTGGCTCTTCCCTTCTTTTCGAAAGTCGCATCGTACCTGGTTATGCCTTTGACCGGGGACTATATCACAGCGCAAACTCTGATGCACGCTTTCGTCGTCAGCGCTTTCACCACAGTCTATCTGGGATGCTTCGCCTGCCTTCTGCGCCGCTGCTTCCCCATTTCCCGCCTCACCGCGTCGCTGCTCACAGCACTTTTTTTGATTTTTCACTTTTTGGCTATGCGAAGGGAGGAATCGGAGAATCAGTACCTGCTGTATTGCGTGAACCTGACCTGTTATTACTATTATCTGCTGCCTTCCCTGATCAATGCCTCCCTGGTCATGTGCCTGATGAACAACAGAGCAATGGATTCCTTCCTTAAAATGGGCAATCCGGCCCAAAGAGGCTGTTTTTACGTTCTCGTCTACTTTGCAATCTTTTCCAATCTCCCCGCAAGCGGTATTCTGGCCGCCTACGCCGGATGTGTCCTGATGCTGGATATTGTTCGCCGTTTAAAAGCGCATACCTGGAATCGTTTATTTGCGGAGAACGCTTTCTATCTGGGTGTTCTTCTGGCATGGCTGGTCAGCGCTGTTTTTGAATTCAACGGCGGAAGATCCGCGAATTTACGGGGCAATTCCTCTCTTTTTGTCGGTCTGTTCTCATCCTGTAAGTGTCTTGCACGGGCATTTTTGAATCTCAACAGGATCTTCCTGCTTGCTGTTGTGTCCATACTTCTGATATCCGGACTCGTTCTGATTCTCTCCCGCGGGAAAGACGACAGCGCGCGCCGGCTGAAACCTGTTGCCGCCGCTGCCGCAGTCGCTCTGGCGGCATATGCTGTGTATCTGCTGGTATTGTGCGCCGCTGTCAATCCCTACTGTCTGGAAAGAAGCGAATACCTTTTCGGTGTTTTCTTCTACGGCGTGCTGCTTATCATGCTGGCTCTTACCTTCCTGATCTGCAGGTTCCCCAAAATCCTGATGGTTCTTCCAATACTCACCCTGTCCCTCGCGTCGGCAGTGAATACGCAGGGGAAAACCTTTCTGGAATCCTATTTTTCCGATCTTTCCCCTGCCGTCTGCGCCGATATCAGCCGTGATTTGATTTCTCAGGTTCAGGAAGCCGCCCGTCAGGGCAAAATGGAGACCGATCTGCTGGTCCCCATGTATGTCGCCGATCCTGTGAACGGAGACAACTGGCCCCAAACGCTGCCCATAATGGACAAATTGCCCGATACCCTGTATGCCCACGGCCTGATCGACAGACCGATCTATGTAAACACAGTTGCAGATCCGTCCATGAATACCCGGTACCATATCCCGATTCCGGAGGATTAGGCAGTTATCATTGCAAAAAAAACACAACCACCGGCTTGGCGATGGTTGTGTTTTTTCTATTGCTGCGGCCCCTCAATCCGTAACGTCTGCCAGCTTCACCACCAGCGTCCCGTCATAAAAGGCCAAAAAGCCCTCGGTGGGATAGCAGGGCATGGCCCGCACGCTGTCCTCAGACTGAAGTCTCGCCTGTGTTTCGCTGTCCGCCATGACAATGGGCAGGCTCATGACGTAATCAAAATAGGCCTGCATCCGGCTGGGCTCCGTGGTGTAGATGGGGCTGGAGCCGGTCATGCCGGTCACGTTCCAATAGTCCTTGAAGCCCGGAATTACCGGATTGAAGGTCTTGGGAAGCCCCACAAACACCACCGGTGTCTGACCCGGCTGGTAGCCGTCAAAGGCCTCCATTCTGCCCACCACCCGGGTCATCAGGGACAGATAACCATCAAATTCCAGATTTTTCTTGACATACATTCCGTTGGAAAACCGCACGTTACCGTACAGCACCACGCCGATCATCAGCATACACAGGGCCTTCTGCCAGACTCCCACCGGGATGGCAGCATCCTTCCACTGCCCATACAGCCAGAGCGCCAGCAGCAGCGTCAGCAGATAGAACATCCAAATCGGATACACCATCAGATCGTGACTTTCCCCCAGGGACAGAACGTAGATCATGTTCATTCCCAGCGGAAGCAGTGCCACCAGAGCCGCGCACAGCAGCTTCTCCTTCCAGCCCCGCTTTTTGCTGAGCAGGAAGACCGCCAGCGCGGCGGCATCGATGGTGAAAAACAGTACTGTCATTGCCTGAACCAAAATGGAGGGGTAGCTGGAATAGGCGTTCCACAGTCTGGCAAACCAGTCGGCGTAGGCCCCGGCAATCATGGTGCCGATGGCGCCGGGGGTCAGCAGGGTCATCCGGTCCAGAGAATTGTAATCTCCGCTGAACAGGGTGCCGCCGGTAAGCAGCAGCATTCCCTTCAGCAGAACAATATAGGCTGCGCCGCCCAGAAGGATCATTCCAATGGCCCTCAGGCCCTTGAACAGCACCGCCCGGAACTGCCCGCCGCGCATCAGCTCCAGAATGCAGGCCATCATACACAGGCTTACCGTCAAAAATACGTAGCTCTGATGGATTCCCAGCGAGGCCGCCACAAGAGCCCAGCCTATGAGCCATCCCCGGGAATGCCGGTTCCACAGCCAGACAGCTCCCACCGAGCACAGCATGGCAAACATATAGCTGTCCAGATCGTGAATATAGGTAGCGGCCGTAGCCGATACCGTAATATTTGTGGCAAAAATGCCCGCGATCAGCACCACTGCCGTTTTGGATTCCATTTGAAAAACCCGGGCTGCCAGAAACACCGCCAGTCCGATCCATAGCAGGGCCAGCACGCCGTTAAACCAGGGAAGGGTCACATCGCTGCCAAGCAAGTCCCGATAAAGAGGGGTCAGCACCCTCCCGGTGCCCATTTTAATGTCATTTCCCAAAATCTCGGCGTGAAATTCCCGGAGAGAGTCATGGGATATATTATTGTCAAAAAAGGCGTAGCCATGGGCCGCCAGGCCCCAGATAAAGGTGGCTGCCAAGGCCGTAAGCAGCCGGGTTTTATTTCGTTCCAGTCTCTGTTTCAATTCCATTCCGCTTTCCTCCGGCTCAGCAGCAAAGGAACATCCCCCGTCCGCCGCAGCAGAACAGGTTTACCAGATAGCACAGGCACAGGTTCATGCAGGGATTGCCGCCCATGGAAAAGCCACGGAAATTTCCTGCGGTCTGCCGGTAGTCCGCGCCGCCGTGCTCCATATGGTTCAGCGTGTTCAGGTACTCCAGATTGTTCGGGTCCATACTCACCGCCCGGCGGATGTGCTCCAGCGCCGTGACCTGATTGCCCAGTCCATCATTGGCAAGGGCGCTGAGGTAGTACCACCGGGCGTCCCGCTGGGCAACATTGTTCAGCGTATTCAGTGCCTCCCGGAAGCGTCCGAAGCGGATGTACTGAGCAGCTGCCTGCTGATACTGGTCGTCGTTCGACTCAGGCCTGCTCTGCTGGCGGTAGCCGCCGAAGGGGTCGTAGCCGTAGCCGCCGGGCTGGGGCTGGGCCTTCTCCGGGTTCTTAATCTGCTCGTAGGCAGCGTTGACCTCCTGCATCTTCCGGGCCGCTTCCTCATCTCCGGGGTTCAGATCGGGGTGGTATTTTTTCGCCAGCTTTCGGTATGCCTGCTTGATTTCCTCGTCAGAGGCGTCACGGCTGACGCCCAGGGCTTTATACGGATCGTCAATCATGGCGCTCCTCCTCTTTTCGCTTTCCTCTGTAGTTTACCCACACACCGCTGTAGAGAATATTGTCAAGCAATTGCTTGTCCTGCACCAGCGGCAGCTTTTCAAACTCGGCCGTGCACCGGCCCATGGTCAGCACCAGATAGTCCTCCCATTGGGCCCAGTTTTTCTCCTCGCCCCGGGCAAGGAAGGGATTATATTTGCCCTTGCGCCTGTCCTTATCATAGTCCAGCTCCGCGTCCAGCAGATAGATGAACCTGCCAAGAGCGTTACCCATTTTTCGCAGGATCGGCGCCCACCAATCCTCCCGAACCACCAGCAGCTCCCCCATCAGCTCACCGAAGGCACCAGCCGGTTCGTCCGGGTTAGGGCAGTTTTCCTTTTCCAGCGCCGACAGGGTGTCAATGCTCCTTTTGATTGTCTGACACTGACGGGGCCAGCGTTTTTCGATGTCGGGCAGATGGGATTCGTAGGCCTGTGCCATCCATTTTGCCGTCCGCTTCCCATCGTCCTGCCAGTCATCCAGACAGTTATAGTAAGCCAGCGCCACATTCATGTCCGCCGCGTAACGGATATAGTCGTTATCCAGCCAGTCCCACCGGGTGATGGGATGGAGGGCACAGCTGTTTTTGCCGCCACACTCCTCCGGCTCGTACAGGCTCATCAGCAGCAGCGCCAGAAACGCCATATCATAGCTCAGTCCCAGCCGGGACAGCTGCCCGGACTGCTCCCGAATCCGGCGGCAGATGCCGCAGTACACCGCGCTGTAGCGGCGCTGCTGCTCTTTTGTCAGCTCCCGAAGGCTGGCTGTTACATAACCAAACATGCCATTCCCCTCCTTTTGGGGATGATTTTACCGAAAAAGTATGAACAGAGCGTAAACGCCCCAAAAATTTACAAATTTTCTACAAAACTACTGCTGATTTAGGTAGTGATTCAGCGCGCCGCCATAGAACAGGATGCTCAGGCAGCAGTACAGCCACAGCATTCCCAGCGCCACCGCGTAGATGGACCCAAAAATGTTGGAATAGCTGTTGAAGTTTTCCACATAAATGGAGAAAAGATCGGAAAACACCAGCCAGCCGATGGAGGCCAGGATGCCGCCGGGCAGACTGTCCACAAAGCGGTTTCGCTGATTGGGCAAAACCATAAACATCAGGGTGAAAATCAGGCTTTGCAGAATCAGCAGGAGGAAAAAACGCAGGTCGATCAGGTCC
Source organism: Faecousia sp. (assembly GCA_034113565.1). Taxonomy (GTDB): domain Bacteria; phylum Bacillota; class Clostridia; order Oscillospirales; family Oscillospiraceae; genus Faecousia. Next base: position 24,039 of record JAXEXE010000075.1, on the reverse strand, counting down.
ATCAGAAAGATCACGATTCCGTTGTCCACCATGCTCAGCCAGTTGAGGAGGGTGCTGCCGAACACGTGCAGAAACAATGTCAGCAGCAGCACCAGTCCAAAGAGGAAGGTATAGACCACGCTGATGCCCCGGGTGTAGAAATAGCCCCGGTCCTCCCAAACGTCATACACGGCGTTCAGTCCCCGCAGCAGGCCGAACACGCCCCGGCTGGCAGACCACAGGGCCGTCAACGCCGACAGCCCCAGCACTGTGCCTGTGGAATTGGCCCAGGTGCTGTAGACCAGCTCCTCCACCGTATCCGTCAGTGCGTGGGGCAGGAAAGCGTCTATCAGCGCCACCAGAGTTTCCACCTGAATGCCCGTAAACCGCAGAATGCTCAAAAGCATCAGCAGCGCCGGAAAGACAGACAGGATGATAAAGTATCCGGCATAGGCCGCGTGCAGCGGGATCTGCTTTTCCCGGATTGCCAGATACGCGTCCACGGCTTTTCCGATCAGACCGCCTTTGGGAAATTTTCTCATCCGATTCCCCCATTTCACAAAAGGACGCAGCCCGCCGCCTTCTTTGGCAGCGGGCTGACCGTAATCTTGCGAAGAAGTTGAAAGTTGAAAATTTTCTATTCGTCCCGAAGGGACACCATAACTTTCAACTTTCCATTTTCAGCCTTCCACTCAGCGAAGCGCTGAGCATTCTATATTATTCCGCAGAAATCAGATAGTAGTACACCGGCTGACCACCGCTGAGCAGATTTACGTCCGCATTGGGGCAGATGTCCGCGAAAATGTCCGCCGCCTTCTGGGCGTGCTTCTCCTTTACGTCCTCGCCGTAGTAGATGGTGACGTACTCCTTGCCCTCGTCCCGAACCTTCTCAGCAAGGGATTTCAGCAGCACCTTGATGTCCCGGCTGGTGCCGAAAAGCTGGCTGCCGTAGAGGGCCAGATAGTCGCCCTCGTGGATGTCGTAGCCGTCAAAGTCGGAGTTCCGGGCAGCATAGGTGATCTGCATGGTGTCCACGGTGCCCAGCGCCTCGGTCAGTGCGTCGGTATTCTCCTCCACACTTCCCTCGGGGTTGAAGCCCAGCATGGCGGTCACGCCCTGAGGCACGGTCTTGGAGGGAATCACCACCACGTGCTTGGGGGTCAGAGCGTCTACCTGCTCCGCCGCCATGATGATGTTCTTGTTATTGGGCAGGACGAAGACGGTCTCGGCGGGCACCTTGTTGACAGCCTCCAGAATGTCCTGAGTGCTGGGGTTCATGGTCTGGCCGCCGGAGATGATCTGATCAACGCCCAGATTCAGGAACACATCCGCAAGGCCCGCACCGGCGCAGACGGAAACCACGCCCATGGTCTTTTCCGGCTCTGCAATCTTCGGCTCCTTCTCGCTTTCGGTCATGACCTTCTCGGTGTGCTGCAGGCGCATATTCTCAATCTTCACGGTAACGAAGGAACCGTAGGTTACGGCCTCGCTGAGGGCCTTGCCGGGATCATTGGTATGCACATGCACCTTGATGATCTCGTCGTCATCCACCAGCACCAGGCTGTCGCCCAGCTGGCTGAGGAAGGCGCGCAGGGCCTCGGGGTCCTTGTCGTTTTCCCGGTCAATGATGAACTCGGTGCAGTAGGTAAAGGTGATATCCTCGGTGTTAAAGTCGGAGAAATCCGCCGCTTCCTTCACGGCGGTGCCTTCTCCGGCGCTCTCCAGAACCACGTCCTCGCCCTGCATGGAAGACAGCATGGCTTCCAGCGCGGTGACCCAACCCTTGCCGCCGGCGTCCACGACGCCAGCCTTCTTCAGAACGGGATTCTGGTTCACAGTGTTGGCCAGCGCTGCCTTCGCTTCCTCAATGGCGGCAGCCTGAACGAATTCGATAAAGTTATTTTCCTGAGCCGCATCCTGAGCCTTGGCGGCAGCAAGGCGGGCCACGGTCAGAATGGTGCCCTCAGCAGGCTTCATAACCGCCTTGTAGGCGGCGTCCACGCCCTCCTGCAGAGCCGCAGCCCACAGCACGCCGTCGCAGTACTCCAGCCCCTTCAGCTTCCGGGAAATGCCCCGAAACAGCAGGGACAGGATCACGCCGGAGTTACCCCGGGCGCCCCGCAGCATGGCGGAAGCGGCAATTTTCGCGGCTGTTCCCAGATCCGGGTCCTCCGCCTTGCGCAGGTCGGAAGCGGCGGCGTTGATGGTCATGGACATATTGGTGCCGGTGTCACCGTCGGGAACCGGGAAGACATTCAGCTCATTCAGAGCCTGCTTATTGATCTCTATGGCGGCTGCCGCGCTGATAATCATTCTGCGCAGATCAGCGCCACCCACAGTTTCTTTCAATGTTTTTACCTCCGATACTTAACCGATCATCATGGAATCGATATAGACATTCACATCCCGCACCTCGGTGCCGGTGCACTCGGTGACCTGATGACGCACTTCCTCAATGATGGACTCGCCCACGGCGTTCATGTTGACGTTATCCACCACAATGTGCAGATCGATGGAAATGGAGCCGTCCTCGTTGAACTGGACCTTGACGCCCTTGCCAACGGACTCCTTGCGCAGCAGGTGATACACGCCGTCGGACAGGCTGCGGGCAGCCATGCCCTTCACGCCGAAGCAGTTGGCGGCGGCGGTTCCCACGATATCGGTGTATACATTGGTGCTCACATTGACACTGCCGTTTTCATTCGCGTGACGTACCATATTACAACCTCCAAATATTCTAAGATACTGGATACGAAGATACAAGATAGGGACTATTCCGAAGAATACGTTGTATCTTATCTCTTGTACCGAAATGTCAAACCATACTCTGTTCCCAGCAGGAAGGCGCTTCCAGACCCATCATCTTTACGATGGTGGGGGCCACGTTGGCAAGGCCATAGTGGCCGTCCTTGATGACCCAGTTGTGATCCTTGTCGTAGATGATGAAGGGAACAGGGTTCAGGGAATGGGCAGTACGGATAGAGGTCTTTCCCTTCTTGGTCTCGGTCATCTGGTCGGCGTTGCCGTGGTCGGCGGTGATCAGCACGGTGTAGCCGTACTTGTCGGCGGCTTCCAGAATGGCCTTCAGGCCGCTGTCCACGCACTCCATGGCGTACACCACCGCTTCCATGACGCCGGTGTGGCCCACCATATCGCCGTTGGGGTAGTTGCAGCGCAGGAACTGGAACTTTTTGGATGCCATATTGGCAACCATCTTCTCGGTGATTTCCTTGGACTTCATGGCAGGGGCCTGCTCGAAGGGAATCACGTCGGAGGGCACTTCCTCGTAGACCTCCAGATTCTCGTCCACCTTGCCGGAACGGTTGCCGTTCCAGAAATAGGTGACGTGGCCGTACTTCTGGGTCTCAGACAGGGCGTACTCGTGGATGCCGGCCTTGCACAGCACCTCGGTCAGGGTGTTGGTGATGACGGGGGGCTGCACCAGATAGTGCTCGGGGATGTTCAGGTCTCCGTCGTACTGCAGCATACCGGCAAACTTGACGCCGGTGTAGTCGCCCCGGTCGAACTTGTCAAAGTCCTTCCGGTCAAAGGCCAGAGAGATTTCCTGGGCCCGGTCGCCACGGAAGTTGAAGAGGATGACGCTGTCGCCGTTCTCGATCTTCGCAACAGGCGCACCGTCCCGGGCAATGACGAAGGCGGGCAGATCCTGATCGATGCAGCCGGTCTCGGCCCGGTAGGTTTCGATAGCCTCCTTGGCGGAGGCGAACATCCGGCCCTGGCCCTGCACATGGGTGCGCCAGCCCTTCTCCACCATGGCCCAGTTGGCTTCGTAGCGATCCATGGTAATCTGCATACGGCCGCCGCCGGAGGCAATGGCATAGTCACAGCCGTCGGCGCTCAGCTCGGTCAGCACCTTCTCCAGCATCTCCACATACTCCAGCGCGGAGGTGGCAGGCACGTCACGGCCGTCCAGCAGGATGTGGCAGTAGGCCTTCTTCACGCCCTCGGCGTGGGCCTGCCGCAGCAGGGCAATCAGGTGGTGGATATTAGAGTGGACGTTGCCGTCGGACAGCAGGCCCAAAAAGTGCATGGCCTTTCCGGTCAGAGCGTTGGCAACCAGATTCTTCCATGTCTCGGAAGCGTACAGCGCGCCGTTTTCGATGGACTCGCCCACCAGCTTGGCGCCCTGCGAGTAGACCTGACCGCAGCCCAGAGCGTTGTGACCAACCTCGGAGTTGCCCATATCCTCATCACTGGGCAGACCGACGGCGGTGCCGTGGGCCTTCAGGTAAGTATGGGGGCAGGTTTCCAGCAGCATATCCAGCGTAGGAGTCTTTGCAACCGCAACCGCGTCGCCGCTGCCGCCGTCACCCTTGCCAACGCCGTCCATAATGACCAGTACAATCGGTTTTTCCATATTGTTTTACCTCCAAAAGCGAGTTTTCGCGCAGTTTTGCATTTTATTAGTCTCCTTATTTTACATCATATTGACGCAAGTTACAACTACTTTTTTATTTTTTCCGTTCCGAACAAAAAAACTCCCGGGAAAATCACAAAATGGTTGATTTTCCCGGAAGTTGTTAAAATTGTTTTAAGTAGGCTTCCCCTTTGGGGAAGCTGGCAAAAATCTTTGATTTTTGACTGAAGAGGGCAGGAATAGTCCAAAAAGAAACGCACTCCGGCAAATTCGTACTGGTATTACCTCTTCCGACAGCCCTTCGGTCTGCCACCTTCCCCAAAGGGGAAGGCATTTTATCAATACCGTCCCTTGCGGCTGACGCCCCGGAAGATCATGGCGCCTGCCAGCAGCATGGTCAGCACACCGGCGATGATGACCATGCCGATCCAGCCGTCGCCCCCCACCTTCTCCACCGGGTTCACAGGTTCGGTTGCTTCGGTGGTTTCTTCAGTAGTTTCCTCCGTGGTCTCCTCCGTGGTCTCCTCCGTGGTGGCTTCGGTGGTGGGTTCCGTTGTCTCCTCGGTGGTGGGAACGGTGGTCGCTTCCGTGGTCTCCGACACGGTGGTGGGCGGCACCGTCGCTTCCGTGGGCGCTTCCGTCTCCGCCAGCGCCGCCGCAGCCGCCTCTGCCGCTTCCGTTTCTTCCTCGGTTTCCTCCGTGGAATCCGCTTCTGCCGTTGTACCGGTATCCTTCACCGGCAGGTTGTCGGGGTCAAAGTTTCCCATCATGATACCCAGATTGCCGCCGTAGCTGCTGATCAAGGTGGAAGTATACTCGTAGGGCCAGGGGTTGTTGGTGGGGAAGAACACCGCGATGTAGTTGCCCGTCCACAGGCAGCTGTCATTGAACCGTGGCATTCCGCCGTCGCAGTACACATACTTCAGGCTTTCGCAGCCCCGGAAGGACTGGGCGCCAAAGCTGCGGAAGGTGGCAGGCAGGTGGATGTATTCGATATCCTCACAGCCGTAGAAGGCTTTATCCCCGATCTCCACCAGCGTGTCGCCGAAATCCACGGTTTCCAGCCGGTCACAGCCGGAGAAATTCTCTTTGCCGACCTTGGTCACGCCGCCCTCCAGCACCACGTGGTCGATCTTGGTCTTGTAGTCCGCCCAGGGGCAGCCGTCCTCCATCTCGCCGCTGCCGGTGACGGTAAGGGTATAATTTTCCAGCTTCCAGGTCAGCCCTTCGCCGCAGCTGCCGCTGGCGGTAACGGCGGAGGCCGCAGGCGCAAGCAGCATCAGCAAAAGGCTCGCCAGCACCAGGCTCATGATCCATCTGTTTTTCATTGGTATCGTCCTTTCACGGAAATTTCAGTTCATGGTGCCCTCGAAGCGGGCAAACAGTTCTCCGATTCTTTCTCTCAGGGCGTTCGCTTCCGGGGTATCCTCGGTGCCGTGGTCTTCAATCCATTGGGCCGAAGCGGACTGCGCCTGCTTCAGGGTGACAAGGTCACAGCTTAAGTCCGCCACCCGGAAGGCGGGCAGGCCCGACTGCCGGGAGCCGAAAAAGTCGCCGGGGCCGCGGAGCTTTAAATCCTCCTCCGCAATCTTGAAGCCGTCGGTGGTTTTGCACAGGGCCTTCAGCCGCTGCAGGGTCTCCGGGTTCCGGTTGCGGGTGGTGAGGATGCAGTAGCTTTTGGCCTTTCCCCGGCCCACCCGGCCCCGCAGCTGGTGCAGCTGGCTCAGGCCGAACCGGTCGGCATCCTCAATCACCATCAGGGTCGCGTTGGGCACGTCCACCCCCACCTCGATGACCGTAGTTGCTACCATCACATCCGCTTCGCCCCGGGCAAAGGCAGCCATGGCGGCTTCCTTCTCCGGGCCCTTCATCTGCCCGTGGAGCAGAGCAATCCGCAGATCGGGAAAAACCGTCTGTTGAAGGGTTTCCGCCCAGGCGGAGGCTGCCTTGACCCCCAGCTCCTGATTTTCCTCCACCGCCGGGCAGACCACAAAACACTGGTGGCCTTCCCTGACCTGCTTGCGGATAAAGGCGTTGATGCGGGGGCGGTAGCTCTCCCCCACAAGGAATGTGTCCACCGTTTCTCTGCCGGGGGGCAGCTCGTCTAAGATCGACACGTCCAGATCGCCGTACATTAAAAGCGCCAGTGTTCTGGGGATGGGGGTCGCGGACATGACCAGCAGATGGGGGTCCTCCCCCTTTGCCGACAGCTTCGACCGCTGGGCCACGCCGAAGCGGTGCTGCTCATCGGCAATCACCAGCCCCAGATCCAGAAACTGGGTGGCATCCGTCAGCAGCGCGTGGGTGCCCACGATCACCGCGGTCTGTCCGGAAGAAAGCCGCTCCCTGACCTCCCGCTTCTGCTTGACGGACATGGAGCCGGTGAGAAGGTCAACGGACACCCCCAGTGGATCAAAGAGTTTTTTCAGAGAGGCATAATGCTGCTCAGCAAGAATTTCCGTAGGAGCCATCAGGGCGGTCTGTTTATCGTTGTTCGCCGCGCAGAAAGCGGCGGCAGCCGCCACCATGGTCTTACCGCTGCCCACGTCGCCCTGCACCAGCCGGTTCATGGGCGTGCCCCTTCCAAAATCCGACAGGATCTCCCCAATCGCCCGCTGCTGGGCACCGGTGAGAGTAAAGGGCAGCGCGCCGTAAAAGGGCTTCATATTCAAATTCGTATAGGGAGCCGTTTTTTTCTCCGCCCGGGATGCCCGCATCAGGGAAAGCCCGGCAGAAAACACGAAAAATTCCTCAAAAATCAGCCGTTTCTTCGCCTGCTGGGCCTGCTCCATATCCTTTGGCTGGTGGATGGCGAAATAGGCCTCTTTTGCGGGCAGAATGTCATATTCCCGCCGCACCGGCTCCGGCAGAATCTCCGCCGGCGGGTCGCACACCGCCAGTGCCTGGGCGATAGTTTTCAGCATGACTCCGTTGCTCAGTCCTGCTGTCAGCGGATAGATAGGCAGAATTCTTCGGGTGGTCAGTCCCGGGGCCTCCGGCGATTCAAAAACCGGATTCGTCATATTGTAGCCCACGAAATCCCCGCTGACCGCACCGTAAAATATGTACTCTTTTCCGTATTGCAGCTGTTCCGCCGCAAAGCGGTTGTTGAAAAAGGTCACATTCAGCCGCCCGGTGGTATCCGCCAGCTGCACCTTGGTCATATCCAGCCCCTTGCGGATGTGGGCGGTTCTGGGGGTGTTCATCACCATGGCCCGGAAGCAGGCCGGCACATCCGGCTCTAGCTTTTCGATGGGCACCAGCCGGGTCCGGTCCTCATAGCCCCGGGGAAAGTGGCAGATCAGGTCGCCCAGCGTAAAAATATTCAGATTGGCAAACTGCTTTGCCCGGGCCTCGCCGACCCCCTTGAGGATCGTCACCGGGTCCTTGAGCCGCGCCATGGCAATCACCACCTTTTATTCAGTGTGGAGTTTGGAGTGAGGAGTTGAGAGTTAAGAGTGGAGAGTGGAGAGTTAAGAGTTGGGATAACTGAGTTGCATTTTAAATTCATCGCCGAAGGCGATACCATCACTCCACACTCCACACTCCACACTCCACACTCCACACTCCACACTCCAACATTATACTCCCGTTTCGGCAGGAAAGCAACGAATTTCTTCCCCTTGGTTTCGACAGGCTCGGACATGAAAAAACTCCCTCCGAAATTCAGGAGGGAGATATTTTCAGAGAAATCAGGCCAGCTTGTTCAGCTGCAGCGTCATGCTGCTCTTCTTGCGGGCAGCGTTGTTCTTGTGCAGCAGACCCTTGACAACAGCCTGATCCACAGCCTTGACGGCCACCTTGTAAGCGGCCTCGGCGGCAGCCTTGTCGCCGGACACCACAGCGGCGTCGAACTTCTTCAGGTTGGTCTTCAGCTCAGACTTGTCAGCCTTGTTCTTCTCATAAGCGATCTTGGAAGAAAGGACATCCTTCTTGGAGGACTTGATGTTGGGCATGGATTTCACCTCCTTGTGTTAGCTTTCCATACAGACACACATTATAGCGTCTTTGCAAGACAAAATCAACCCCCTTTTTGAATTTTTTTCCCATTGCCGGGCAGGCCCGGTCTCTCCATCCGGAAGCGCGCCTGTCAAGCCCCTAATTTTTGCACAAAGAAACCGCCTTCGTGAAAATCCACCACCACCGAAAAAGTGGGATTTTCCCGGAATGGCGGTATCCGTCTTATGTGAACCGAAAATGAATATCCGCAATGACCCCTTCCTGTGGAAAACTCCTGTGGATAAAACTGTGGAGAATGTGGAAAACTTTGAGTTATCAACAGGTATCCCGCCTTTTTTCTTTTCCACTGACTCCTGTGGAAATCCTGTATATGTATTTGCATATCGCCGTCTCTTGTTTGCAAAAGCCTGTGTTACGTCACCGCGCCGGCAGCCCGGTTTTCCCTTAAAAAGTCTTAAGAAAGTTTACAATTCGTAAAAATTGCGTGTCATATTTTGTTACCTTTCCTCTGCTCCCCGTGAAAATTTGTGAAAAACCGCCAAAGGTCTTCCCGTATCTTTTCCCGGCAACCGGGCATACTGAGCGTAGGCGCCGCAGGAAATCTCAGGGGTTCCCTCATCCATGCGGCGATATTTGGAAGCTGTGGAGGTTTCTATGCAGGGAAAAGTGGAGATCTGCGGCGTGAACACGTCCAAACTCAGCGTTTTGTCCCCTGTGGAAATGGACGTACTGCTCCGCCGGGCCCGACAGGGGGATACGGACGCCCGCCAGAAGCTGATTGAAGGCAATCTGCGTCTGGTGCTGTCCGTGATCCAGCGCTTTGACAAGCGGGGCGAAAACCCCGACGATCTGTTTCAGGTGGGCTGTATCGGCCTCATTAAGGCCATCACCAACTTCGACCCGGAAAAGCAGGTGAAGTTTTCCACATACGGCGTGCCTATGATCGCCGGGGAAGTGCGGCGGTATCTCCGGGACAACAGCGCCATCCGGGTCTCCCGGTCTATCCGGGATGTTGCCTACCGGGTTTTACAGTGTAAGGACGCCATGACCGCCCGGATGGACCGGGAGCCGACGCTGGAGGAGATTGCCCGGGAGCTGGGGCTTCCCCAGGAGGAGGTCAGTCAGGCGCTGGACGCGGTGTGCGCCCCGGTAAGCCTGTTCGATCCCGTCTACGCCGACGGCGGCGACCCTCTGACGGTGATGGATCAGGTTCGGGACACCAAAAACACCGAGGACGGCTGGATGGACCACATCACCCTGCAAAACGCCTTCCAGGCCCTGAACGACCGGGAAAAGCAGATTTTATCCCTTCGTTTCTACGATGGCAAAACCCAGATGGAGGTTGCAAGCACGCTGGGCATCTCTCAGGCCCAGGTGTCCCGGCTGGAAAAGGGCGCCATCAGCTCCATGCGAAAGTCCGTCACAGTCTCTTAAGTGTGGAGTTTAGAGAGTTGAGAGTGGAGAGTTAAAAGTCAGGGGTGAGGAGTTTTTATTCATCGCCGAAGGCGATACCTCCACTCCACTCTTCACTCTCCACACTTTATAGGCATATCCCCTGCCCTGAGCGCATAGCGTTTTCCAAAGGGGGCGCATACTTTGTCCATCAATTTTTCCGACCTGCAATGCAAGGAAGTCATCTGTGTGGGCAACGGACAGCGGCTTGGGTTCGTGTCCAATGTGCAAATCGAGATTCCCGAGGGGAATATCTGCGCCATCGTGGTGCCCGGACCCTGCCGGATTCTTGGGATTGCCGGACGTCACGAGGACTACATCATTCCATGGAACTGCATCAAAAAAATCGGCCCGGATATCGTTCTGGTGGATACCAAGCCGAATGACTGCCGGGTGCCGAGGAAAAAGCTGCTGTAGCGGCGAGTCGCCGCTGACAATGCGTGCACGGCTGGTGTGGTATCGTTACACCATTGGGTATGGCTCGGTATCGTTACCGGCGTGTCATCTTCTTTCACCAAAGAACAATTTACTATGTTATTAAACACTGCCGGTCGAGCGGCCCAAAGGATGGTCGATGAACGCCAGGGTCCATAACGCATTGGCTGTCCGCCCTGCGGACCCGCCCGAATTTTTCCAGATTTTTTTGGAAATAATACTTGCAAATTCCGCTTTTATCCCTTATAATAGTTCGGCATGGGCTTGAGCCTGTGACAAAAATGCCACACACCCGGGGATCGCGCACCCCTGTGCCCTGAAAGGGGCGGGCAGCGCGGGATGATCGGGGTGGAGGAAAAAACAAAAGGAGAATATCAAAATGGCTGTCGTATCTATGAAGCAACTGCTGGAAGCCGGCGTGCACTTCGGTCATCAGACCCGCCGCTGGAACCCCAAAATGGCTCCCTACATCTACACCGAGCGTAACGGTATCTACATCATCGACCTGCAGAAGACCGTTAAGAAGCTGGAGGAAGCCTACAACTTCGTTCGTGAAACTACCGCTAACGGCGGCAACATCCTGTTCGTCGGCACCAAGAAGCAGGCCCAGGACGCCATCAAGGAAGAGGCTGCCCGCTGCGGCGGTTATTATGTCAACTCCCGCTGGCTGGGCGGTATGCTGACCAACTTCCGCACCATGCGTTCCCGTATCGACCGTCTGGCTCAGCTGAAGAAGATGGAAGAGGACGGCACCTTCGCCATGCTGCCCAAGAAGGAAGTCATCAAGCATCAGGGCGAGATCGCCAAGCTGGAGAAGTACCTGGGCGGCGTCAAGGAAATGAAGAAGATTCCCGCTGCCATGTTCATCGTTGACCCCCGCAAGGAGCGCAACGCCATTGCTGAGGCCAAGAAGCTGAATATCCCCGTTGTGGCCATCGTGGACACCAACTGCGACCCCGATGAGATTGACTACGTGATTCCCGGCAACGATGATGCCATCCGTGCCATCCGCCTGATCGCTTCCGCCATGGCCAGCGCCGCCATCGAAGGCCGTCAGGGCGAGGACACCGAGGTTCCCGCTGAGGCTCCCGTGGAGGCTGCTGCCGAATAAGCTGCCCTACCATACAATATAAGTATCAGGAGGAAAAAGAAAATGGCTTTTACCGCTCAGGATGTTAAGAAGCTCCGTGAAATGACCAACGTCGGCATGATGGACTGCAAGAAGGCCCTGCAGGCCACCGACGGCGATATGGACAAGGCCGTTGACTGGCTGCGTGAAAAGGGTCTGGCCAAGGCCGCCAAGAAGGCCGGCCGTGTTGCCGCCGAGGGCGTGGCTTACGCCGCCGTCATCGACGGTGTGGGCGTAGTCATCGAGGTCAACTCCGAGACCGACTTCGCCGCCAAGACCGACGCTTTCCTGGACCTGGTCAAGAATCTGGCCGTGGTCGTTGCCAAGCAGAACCCCGCCGACGTGGAAGCTCTGAAGGCCTGCAAGTATCCCAATTCCGACCTGACCGTCACCGAGATCATGCAGGAGAAGGTCATGTCCATCGGCGAGAATATGCAGATCCGCCGGTTCGCCCGGTTCGATTCCAACACCTCCGTCGCCTACGTTCACGCCGGCGGATCCCACGGTGTTCTGGTGAACCTGGCTGTGGAGGGCGGCATCGACGCCACCGAGATCGGCAAGAACGTTGCCATGCAGATCGCTGCCATGTCCCCCAAGTACTGGGATAAGACCCAGGTACCTCAGGCCGATGTGGACAAGGAGCTGGCTGTGCAGGTGGCTCTGATGGACAACGACCCCAAGATGGCTTCCAAGCCCGCCGCTGTCAAGGAGAAGATCGCTGCCGGCAAGATGGCTGCCTTCTACAAGGAAAACTGCCTGCTGCAGCAGGAGTTCGTCCGTTCCGACCTCTATAAGGGCGACGTCGCCGGCTACATTGCCGACGCTGCCAAGAAGCTGGGCGGCAAGGTTACCTTCGTGGACGCCATTCACTACATCAAGGGTGAAGGCATCGAGAAGAAGGTTGACGACTTCGCCGCTGAGGTCGCCGCGCAGATCGCCGGCGCTGCCAAGTAATTCATCCGCAACACAGGAAGCTCCCCGCCGTCGGCGGGGAGCTTTTTCTGCAAATATATGAAAAAGCTGCAATATTTTCTCTTCTTTGTCTACTGAATAAGTAGAGAACCAAAAAGGAGGAAAGTACACACATGGATGACAACGGAATTATAGACCTGTACTGGGCCCGTTCGGAGAAGGCAATCTCCGAAACCGATGCCGGATTGATCTTCCTGCATACAAATTCACCGCCCCGGCACCAAAAGCCGGGGCGGTATCCTTATTTTTCCGGTACACTGTCCATCAATTCCCTGTAAAATACGCCCAATGTGCCGGTATAGCTCTCGTTCCAGGGCTTATTCCTGCCGCAGTAGTGAATGATGGCGGTGTTCCGGCGCACCCAGTTTACATCCCGTTTTTCCTTCGGGTGGGAGCCATTGTAGAAATTCAAGACCCGGTCGCTGAGGTTGTAGCGCAGGCTGTCCGCCAGCTTGATCTTATCGCCGTAGAGGGCCGTAAGAATATCCTGATCCGGCAGGATCAGGGCCTTCTCGTGCTCCCGAACGTAGGCGCTGATCTCCTCAAGCCGGATAACTTGCCGCAAGACATTCAGGTTCATCAGCAGCACCCCGGTGTTGATGTAGGCCACCGCCTTGTCCGATTGGAGCCTTGCCTGATTGAGCTTCGTTAAGAATTCCCGGGTGTGGGTGCACCCCACAAAGTAGCTGCCCTCAAAATCCATCTCATAAAACGTTCGCAGCGAGTTGATAACCACCACATCCACATCCAGATAGAGAATCCGGTCCAATTCCCTCGGCAGCAGCAGAGGCGCAGCCAGCCGATAGTAGATCTGTCTGGGGTACCGGGCCGTCTCCGGGAAATCCGCAAACAGTTCCTCCGGAACTTGCAGGAAATGAAAAGTCACTCTCTCCTGAAAATCCCGTTCCATGGCCCTTTGGATACTTTCCTCCAAATCCGAATGCAGCACAAAAACGTCGTAATACCCGTAACCCCCGCTGCGCAGCAGAGATTTGAGACAGGCGCTCATAAGCCCCAGCATTTTCTGGTTGACGCAGAACAGCAGATTCGCGGACGCTCCCTGATGGTTTTCCATACAATTCCACCTTTATTCCATTTTTGAGAAAGTATACCACGGCTTTTCCGGTTTCGCTACCGCCGGGCCCCAACCTTCACAGATTGTTTACTTCTTGGGAAGCTCTGAATAAATCGTCAAGAGCTGACAGCGAGAGATTTTGATTCTGCGGCAGGTTTGAAAAACAGAGAAATACTGTATGTATTTCCTGTTTTTTTAACCGAACCGATGGAGCAAAAGATAAGCTCCTCAGCCGCAGACGATTTGTTCAGAGATTCCCTTGACTTTCCTTTGGAAAATAGCTAAACTATGGATAGAACATATTCAGGAGGTATATTATGGCATCCAAGGTCTATTTTACCGATTTCTGTACCGGCACGTCCGAAACGCTTCCCCAGAAGCTGTCGAGACTAATCCTCTCCGCCGGTATCGACCAGATCGATTTTCAGGACAAGTTCGTCGCCATCAAGATTCATTTCGGCGAGTTGGGCAACATGGCCCATCTGCGCTCCGGCTATGCCCGGGTGCTGGTGGATATCATCAAGGACTTAGGCGGCAAGCCCTTCCTCACCGACTGCAACACCATGTACGTAGGCTCCCGGAAGAACGCCCTTGACCATCTGGAAACCGCCTACTTAAACGGCTTCACCCCCTACTCCACCGGCTGCCATATTCTCATCGCCGACGGCCTGAAGGGCACCGACGATGTGGATGTGCCCGTGGTGGGCGGCGAGTACGTAAAGACCGCCAAAATCGGCAGGGCCATCATGGATGCCGATATCGTCATTTCCCTGAACCACTTCAAGGGCCATGAGGAAGCCGGCTTCGGCGGCGCCATGAAGAACCTGGGCATGGGCAGCGGCTCCAATGCCGGCAAGCGGGAGATGCACAGCGAGGGCCGCCCCGAGGTGGACGCCGAAAAATGCGTTGGCTGCGGCACCTGCGCCAAGTACTGTGCCCACGAAGGCCCCCAGCTGGAGGGCGGCGTCATGCACATCGACTGGACAAAGTGCATGGGCTGCGGCCGGTGCATCGACACCTGCCCTGTGGGGGCCATCCACCCCGCCTACGCCCAGTCCACCTCCGTGCTGAACTGCAAGATTGCCGAGTACACCAAGGCAGTTCTGGACGGACGGCCCAATTTCCACATCACGCTGGTGCGGGACGTGAGCCCCTACTGCGACTGCCATCCCGAGAATGACCTGCCCATTGTCCCCGATGTGGGTATGTTCGCCTCCTTTGACCCGGTGGCGCTGGACTTGGCCTGCGCCGATGCCGTCAACGCCCAGACCATCATGCCCGGCTCCAAGCTGGATAAGGCCAACCGACCTGACCTCGATAACCTCACCGGCTCCTTCCCCAGCACCGACTGGCGCAGCCAGATTGCCCACGCGAAAAAAATCGGTCTGGGCGAGGACTGCTATGAGCTGGTTAGAATTTGAGCTTCGTAGGGTGGGGTCATGACCCCACCGACGCACCTCTTTGACAAGAATATGTCCTTTCAACCGCATCGCTCTCAGCATCGTTTTCAAGCCTGTTGTATTATCAGCTGGTCGGCGGAGTCATGACTCCGCCCTACAGACGTCATAGAAAAGCCGGGGCATCCCAAATCGGATGCCCCGGAAGTTTTTGAAATCAGCCCCGATATGGCTGCACATATCGTTCGTGGGAAAGGGACGACGGTCGGGCATAGGCGCCGGACACCAGCCCCAGCATGGCGAAAATGGTTACCACGGAGGAACCGCCGTAGCTGATCAGCGGCAGCGTCAGGCCGATAACCGGCATAACACCGATGCACATACCCACGTTGATCATCAGCTGGAACATCAGCGCGGAGGCGGCGCCGTAGCACACCAGCCGGCGCATATAGTCCTGACACCGGACACCCACATAAATGCACCGGGCAATAATTGCCAGCTCCAGCACCATGATGAGCACGCAGCCCGCAAAGCCCAGCTCCTCACCCATGGAGGAGAAAATATAGTCCGTATGCTGGGCAAACAGGTTGCCGCCCTGGGTACGGTTTCCCTGGAACAGGCCCTGACCCATCAGGCCGCCGCCGGTGAGAGACTGAAGATTGATCTTGGAGTGATAGCGTTCGTTGATGCCCTGCGGGTCGATGGTGGGGTCAAACAGGATCAGAATACGGTTTCTCTGATACTGGCCCAGAAACTGCCACAGAATCGGGAACGCCGCCGCGATGGAGCCGATGGCCAGCGCGAACCACCACAGGCTCACGCCGCCGGCAAAGGCCATACCGATAAAAATAAACACGAAAATCAGGGACACGCCCATATCAGAAGACAGTGCCAGATTCAATACCACCAGAATACCCAGATGCATCAGCATGTGAAGGACGGATACCGGGTGGGAAATCCGGTTCTGGTGGGAGGACATAACCGATGCCATAATGATGATATAGGTGATTTTACAAATCTCAGCAGGCTGGACGTTCACGGGAAAGCCCGGAAAGTGCAGCCAGCTTCGGTTGCCGGTGTTGTTGTCCGTGCCGAAGGGAATCAGCAGCAGCAGCAGGAAAATATTGAACGCCACCATCAATCCCCGGTGCTCCGACAAATAGTCCAGATCGATGGAGGACACCAGCGCGTACATGAGCACGCCCAGACCGATGGAGATAATCTGAATCGCAATATATTTAAAGTTGCCGCCGAATTTCTCAGCGGAGGTCGCGCTGGCGATGCAGATCACACCGAACCCCGCCACGACCAGGCAGAGAACCAGCAGAACCATGTCGCCTTTCTTAAAAAAGTCTTTTAATTCTTCTATATAATGGCGCATTTCTCCGCCTCCTTTTTACGCTTCCCGTGGATTATACCATTTCGGGGGCAAAATGTAAATAGCCCAAATGTAAACGTCCTTTGAACAGGCGGCAGTCCCGCCGGACAATGCGTTACGGACACTGGGTGGTTATCGTTACACCATTGGGCGCTGCCCGGCATCGTTTCTGCGTCAAACGTCCGTCACTGTAGGAAAGAACAGGCAGTCCCCCGGACCGGGATGGCAGAAGGTGATGCCTTCCCGCTGCCGGATGAAGGTTTCCACGCTGTCCCCGGAGCAATGGTTCAGGCCCAGCAGAGCAACGCCCAGCCGCCCCAGAGCCGCCACCGTATATTCCGCTCTCCGGGTATCCGCTTCCGCCAGATGGATGCCGCCAAAAACCGCGCAAATAGGCTTTCCCAGCAAGGCCCGTACATGGTTTACCATATTGAGAATCCCCGGATGGGCGCAGCCCACCAGCAGCACCAGCCCCTCCCCTGTTTCCAGCGCCAGACAGATCTCGTCCAGAAAATCGTCGGGAACCAGCCCCGCTTCCGTCAACCGCAGGAACCGCTCGGGGATGGTCTCCATAGGCTCCCGCCGTGGGAAGCCGGAAATCACATGGACCCCGGGAATCATCTCCGCCGAACCCTCCACAGGAAGGTGGACTATCCCCTTTTCCTCCAGAAAGCGGCTGTCAAAGCCCGCGGACAGGTTCTTGAAGCAATTCTCGCTTCTGGCGTATTTCGGCGCAAAAAAGCCGGGGCCGGTGTACACCCGGCGTACCGGGTACTGCTCCGCAAGATACCGGAAACCCCCGGCGTGGTCATAGTGGCTGTGGCTGAGCACCACCGCGTCCAGCTTTCGCAGGTCGATGCCCAGCTTTTTCGCGTTATACAGGGTTTTCTCGCTGCTGCCGCAGTCGAACAGAATGCGCTTCCCATGATACGAAATATGCACGGACAGGCCGTGCTCACAAAGCAGGTCCTTCCGCCCGCTAAGCTGATCGTCCATCAAAGCAGTGATTTGCAGCATGCGCATTCCCCTTTTCTTCCTCAAACTGAGGAAAGAATAGCATACAATTATTGACTTTCTGTGAATTTCCCGGTATAATTTTGAAGGTTTCCCTGCAAAATCAGGACTTTTTCCAATTGTCCCACAGGAACACCATAATTGTCAACTGTCAATTGTCAATTCTGAACTTGGAGGTTTTACTATGCAGCGTGAGCATTTGGGGAGCCGTCTGGGCTTCATTCTGCTCAGCGCGGGCTGCGCCATCGGCATCGGCAACGTCTGGAAATTCCCCTGGATAACCGGGCAGTACGGCGGCGGCGCGTTTGTGCTGATCTATCTTCTGTTTCTTCTGGTGCTGGGTGTTCCGGTGCTGACCATGGAGTTTGCCATGGGCCGGGCCGCTCAGAAAAGCCCCCTGAAAATGTATGGACAGCTGAAACCCGGAAGCCGTTGGGGCTGGCACGGCTATGTGTGCCTGCTGGGCAATATCGTGCTGATGATGTTCTACACCACCGTGGCTGGCTGGATGCTCCAGTATTTTGTGGACACTGCAGCCGGTGTTTACGCAGGGCTGGACACTGCCGGAATTGAAGCAAAATTTGGGGAAATGCTGGCGTCCCCCGGAAAAATGGCCTTCTACATGGGCATCGTCGTGGCAGTCGGATTTTCTGTCATTTCCTTTGGCGTCCAGAAGGGGCTGGAACGGGTCACCAAGTGGATGATGATGGTGCTGATTCTTCTCATGTGGGTGTTGGCCTTCCACAGCATGACTCTGTCCGGCGGCTCCAAGGGCCTTGCCTTCTATCTGGTCCCCGACTTCCGGCGGATGGCGGACATCGGAGTGGGCAACGTGATCGTAGGCGCCATGAATCAGGCCTTCTTCACCCTGAGTCTCGGCATCGGCGCCATGGCAATTTTCGGCAGCTACATTGGAAAAGACCGCGCCCTCATGGGCGAAGCCGTCCGGGTCAGCCTGCTGGATACCATGGTGGCCCTGTGCTCCGGCCTCATCATCTTCCCTGCCTGCTTTGCCTACGGCGTGGACGTGAACAGAGGCCCCGCCCTGATTTTCATGACTCTGCCCAATGTGTTCAACCACATTACGCTGGGGCGGTTCTGGGGCAGCCTGTTCTTCCTGTTTCTGACCTTCGCCGCCTTCTCAACGGTTTTGGCAGTGTTTGAGAACATCGTCTGCTGCGTCAGCGAACTGACCGGGTGGAGCCGGAAGAAGACCTGCTTTCTCTGCTGCGTGGGCATTTTCCTGCTGAGTCTGCCCTGCCTGCTGGGCTACAACCTGTGGCAGAATGTGCGCCCCATCGCCGGACACGACATTCTGGACAGCGAGGATTTTCTGGTCAGCAACATCATGCTGCCCCTTGGTTCTCTGATTTTCGTCCTGTTCTGCACCACCCGTTACGGCTGGGGCTGGGAGAAATTCATGAAAGAGGCCAACGAGGGCACCGGCCTGAAGGTGGCAAAGTGGATGCGGCCTTACATGACTTACGTCCTGCCGGTCATTGTGTTCGTGATCTTCGTCATTGGTCTGGTTGGATTCTTCAAAAAATAACACAAATGCTCCCGGCTGTTCTGCCGGGAGCATTCCTGTTTTATTGTGCGTTGACTACGTCGATGAACTTGAGGAACGCCGCCCGGCCCTCGGGGGTGTTCTTGTACACGCCCGCATCCTCCAAAACCTCGGTAAAGACTTTGCCGGTTTCCTTGAGAAGAATGTCCAGTGCGTTTTCCTCCGTGAAGGTGTACTGCGCCTTCAACTGCTCCACCCAGGCTGCGTGCTTGCCCAGCACCGGGTCGGCGGCAATATCCGCCCCGGAAACGATGGCAGACGCCAGGTCGGTCAGCTCCTGTTTCAGGCGGCTGGGAAGCACCGCAAGGCCCATAACCTCGATCAGACCGATGTTCTCCTTCTTGATGTGGTGCTTGTCCGCATGGGGATGGAACACGCCCAGGGGATGCTCCGGGGTGGTGATATTGCACCGCAGCACCAGATCCAGCTCGTACAGATCACTTCTGCGCCGGGCGATGGGGGTAATCGTGTTGTGTGGCTCCCCGTCAGAAAAAGCCACCACACCCACGCTTTCATCGGAGTAGCCCCGCCAGCAGCGAAGGATTTTGTCCGCCAGTTCCGTCAGGCGTTCCGGGTCTTTGCCGTCCAGACGGATCACGCTCATGGGCCACTTCACAATCCCAGCGTGGATATCCTCATAGCCCCGGAAGGACACTTCCTTTTCAAGGGCGGCGTTCTCCATGGCAAAACGGTAATGTCCGCCCTGAAAATGCTCATGGCTCAGGATGGAGCCGCCCACAATGGGCAGGTCGGCGTTGGAGCCAACGAAATAATGGGGAAACGCCTTCACGAAGTCCAGCAGCTTTTCAAAGGCCGACCGGTCGATCTTCATAGGCACGTGTTTGGAATTAAAGACGATGCAGTGCTCATTGTAGTAGACGTAGGGGGAGTATTGCAGGCACCAGTCCTCGCCGCAGACCTTGATGGGGATAATGCGGTGGTTTGCCCGGGCGGGGTGGTTCATGCGCCCGGCATAGCCCTCGTTCTCCCGGCACAGTTGGCACTTGGGGTAGGCCGTCTGCGGAGCGTTTTTCGCCGCGGCAATGGCCTTGGGGTCCTTCTCGGGCTTGCTCAGATTGATGGTGATGTCCATTTCGCCATACTGGCTTTCGTACTTCCAGCGCATATCTTTCGCGATGCGGTAGCGTCGGATGTAGTCAGTGTCACAGCTGAATTGGTAGTACCAGTCCGTGGCCTTCTCCGGGCTGACAGCGTACTTTTCCTTGAAGGTACGCACCACTTCCCGGGGCATAGGCGCCACCGCACCCATAATCCGGGTGTCGAAAATATCCCGGGCTGTGATGTTGTCCTCGCACAGGCCCTTGGCTGCGGCGTAGTCCAGAATGCCGCCCAAGATTTCCTCCAGGTCTTCGTTCTGGGGCTCATCGGATGGTTCATAATCGTCCTTGCGCAGAATATCCAGCAGACGGTTGGTGAGCACCTGATGGTCCACCGGCTCGGCAAGTCCCCGGTTCATGGCGTAGGAAACAAGGGAATCGATGCAGGTTTCAATTTTCACGCTTCTACCTCCATCTCCACGCCGCCCTGAGGACGGATAGACAGCACGTGGCAGGCGCCCTCGCCCAGCGCCGCGTCGATGCCCGCCCGGAAGGATTCCAGCAGATCAAAGGGCACAAAGGCCTGCACCGTTCCGGCAAAGCCGCCGCCGTGAACCCGATATGCGCCCCGGCCCTGCAAGTAATGCTCGCACAAGCCCAAGGCCACCGCCATGGCCTGCTGCTTCACATATCCGGCAGGAACCACATTTTGCAGATACATCCAGCTGGAGTAGCCCGATTCCTTCGCCAGACGAAGGAAGCCGTCAAAGTCGCCCTTTTCCAGACAGGCCACCTGCTGGGGCACCCGCCGGTTTTCGTTGTATTCGTGAATCGCCCGCATAATTGCCCGATCCGGATATTTCTCCCGCAGCGCCGGGATGGCGGCATAGAATTCCTCCTCCGGAATCTCCGTAATTACCTCCTTGCCAAAAAATGCGCAAAGCGCCTTCAGTTCCCCGGGAATCGCCGCGTACTCGTCCGTCAGATCCGCGTGATCCGCCCGGGAATCGATGATGCACAGGGCGTGTCCGGTTGTGGAGAAGTCAAAATGTACCGGACGGATATCCGGGTGCTCCTTGTCGGCAAAGTCAATGGTGACCAGGCCGCCCACCGCGGAGGCCGTCTGATCCATCAGGCCGCAGGGCTTGCCGAAAAAGACATTTTCCGCGTACTGGCCGATCTGCGCAATTTCCGGCTGGGACACCCGGCCACCAAAAAACAGATGGTTGATGATGGTTCCGATCAGCACCTCAAAGGCGGCGGAGGAGCTTAAGCCGGAGCCGGGCAGAACCGTAGACTCGCAGTAGGCGTCGAAGCCCTCAACTTTGCAACCCAGCTGGGCGAACCGCGCCGCCACGCCCCGAATCAGCGCCGGAGTGGAATTGATTTCATCCGCCACCGGCTCCAGCGCGTCCAGGCGAACCTGACACAGGGGGTATCCTTTGGACTGAACCCGGATCACATTCGTTCCGTTTGCCCGAACCGCCGCCACCGTGTCCAGATTCACCGCGCCAGCCAGCACCCGTCCACGCTGGTGATCCGTGTGATTGCCGCTGACCTCCGTGCGCCCCGGTGCGGAGAAATATCGTTCCGCCGCGCCGCCAAAAGCGGCGGCAAACCCGGCGTCCAGTCTTTTTTTGTCGTTTACGGAAAGAATCAGTTCTACCATGAAAACCTCCCAAAATAAGCCCGCAGGCATGTTTGTTTATATTATACCTTGAATTGTCTGGAATTGGAAGTGGGAATTTGTCAAATTGCCGCGATTTGTGAAATCAAAAAAGGGAAAAGAGAAAGTCCACAGTAATATTTTCATCCCCCCTCTTGACAAAACGTTCTCTTTGTTATATAGTTAGTTACGTAAGTAATTAACCAATTAAGGGAGTGGTTATATGAATCAGCGGCTGACTGAGGACAAGTCCATCTATTTGCAAATCAGTCAGATGATCGAAACCGACATTCTCCGGGGCATTCTCCTGGAGGAAGAACGGGTACCCAGCACCAACGAGCTGGCAAAGCTCTACACCATCAACCCCGCCACAGCGGCGAAGGGTATCAATCTGCTGGTAGACGCGGGCATTCTTTACAAAAAGCGTGGCATTGGCATGTTTGTAGCCGCCGGTGCGGCAGAGAAAATTCGCAGCCGCCGCAAGCAGGAATTTTACGAGGTGCGGCTGTCTGAGCTGCTGGCTGAGGCCAAGAGCCTTGGCATCACCAAAGAAGAGCTGATCGAGCAGATCCAAAAGGGAGGAAGATAGAAATAAGCAACTCTGCTCACCAGGATTCCCGGCGTGGAGATCGTGTTCAGCCTGGGGCAGACCGTGCGGATCTGCCTGGGAACTTTTCTGGTGAGCAGTGCGTTCGGCTCCGTTCTGGGCATGGTCAACTACCGTTTCGGAAAGGTAGGCGCTGTCGTGACCGGAATCGGCATCATCGGCATTGGGGGCGGCGTGGCCTTCTGCCTGACCGCAGTTGACGCCGGCTGGCTGGACGGGTTTCTGAACAGATGTACGCTGGACTGGGTGTTTCTCGCCGTCTGCGCGGTACTGTACCTGCTGCCGCTGTTTCCGGAATGCCGGATCATCCGCGGCTATCAGGTCAGATAGTAAGGAGGAAGAATATGCTGACACAATTCAAAATGAACTGCAGGCTCCACAAAGCGGATTTTCTTGTGTATCTGCTGGGGGAGTTGGGCGGCTTTCTTCTGGGCGTCCTGCTGTTAATTCTCACATGCGCACGGACAAAGAGGCCGACAGCTGGTTCTGTCTGGGCACGATGATGGCGCTGGTTGCCACCACGATTCTGGTGCTTTTCATCGGCGGCTTCGGCTACAGCGGGGAATTCCAGCTGGCCATTGCCATGGGACGCACCCGGGGTGCCTTTATGGGAAGCTATGCTCTGCGGCTGCTTCTGCAGATTGGGGGTTCCTATCTGCTGGCTCTGGCGCTTTACCGGGTGGAGCTGGCTGTGTATCCGCTGTTCTTCCCTGCCGCAGGAAACGAAACGCCCTTCCAGTTCCTCACCGATGCCAGGATTCTGATTCCCGCCGGGCTTGGGCTTCTGATTCTTGCCATGTTTCTGGGCGCAGTCTACGGCCGTTACGGCAAGAAAGGGATGTGGGTATTCTACGTCTTCTGGCTGTTTGGCTGCCTCGTTTTGCCACGCCTCACCCAGGACGAGTTTGGCAGCAGCATTCTGAACAAAGCGGCTCTGGGCATACGAACCCTGTACCTTGCGGTAGCCCCTGGTGTCTGGGTTGTATTGGGTATGCTGACGGCAGCAGCCATGACTGCCACCATCATTGCACTGGGAAAGAAGCAGATGGTCCGGCTATAATACCGCCGAAGGTCGCCGGGGCTCCGCCAGACAGCCCCGGCGCTTCCCGAATTCCTCCTGTCTCCCAGCCAATGAAGCCCCTAAAAAATTTTTTAAAAATGTAGGTGTTACAATGATGTGTGACAAATGAAAGTAAAAAAAGAATAGCGAATAGGGCTGGCATGTGCTAAGGTTGAGTTGCTCAGACAAAACCGAAAGGCAGGTGCCACCCTATCCGCTATGAATAAGATAACACAGGACATGCGGTTTAAGCAAGCAATAATTGAATATTCTTTGAAACACGGTGTTACAGCCGCTGCAATCCGCTACAAGACCACCAGGCAGAACATCTACCGTTGGCGTAAGAAGTATGACGGTACGATCCGCTCCCTGGCTGACCGCTCACATCGTCCTCACAGCCATCCAAACCAACACACGGATACCGAGATCAAGTTGGTCAGGGATATGCGCCGCAGGAATCCCCATGCCGGTCTGGTGGTGTTCTGGGTAAAGCTGCGCCAGCGAGGGTATACCAGATCCATCTCCGGGCTGTATAAGCTGCTTCGCCGTATTGACGGGAAACCCATAAAACTACCCAATCCCAAATACATTCCAAAACCTTATGAAAAGATGGAATATCCGGGACAAAGGGGACAGATTGATGTGAAATATGTTCCCTCTGCCTGTCTTGTAGGAGAAGCTGCCGGAGAAAAATATTATCAATATACCTTCATCGACGAATACAGTCGCTTCCGTTATCTTGAAGCATTCAAGGAGCAGAGCACATATTCTTCCACACAATTTCTAAAGCATGTAGTGGAAAAGTTTCCCTATGCCATTGAGTGTATTCAGACAGACAATGGGTTTGAATTTACAAATGAAATGGGCAACAGTAAGAACAAACCGCTGACGCTCTTTGAGAAAACACTGGCT